>CALHXU010000021.1 GCA_938040365.1 uncultured Acidimicrobiales bacterium | reverse complement strand
AGCTGAACCCAGTACAGGCTCCATTGCGCTCAGGTGACTCAATTGACCGTTGAATCAATAGCAGTCGAGTGAAAGTGAGACCTGACCCCAGGCAGTGTGGAGTGAAAGTGAGACCTGACCCCAGGCGGTGTGGGGCGATTTTCGTGAGTGCATATTTCGATGTGGCTAAGACTCCCATCCCAGAGCACAATGAGGGGCCAGGGTTGGGGGCTAAATCATGTGGCAGGGAACGATATCGACCGTCTGTGCGAGATTGGAGACGGTACGTGTCTGCTGAACCCCGGGGCGAACACGTCATTGCCGATTACACGAACTACTTCACGAGGGACCCCGGGGGCTCGGGGCACGCAGTGTTAAAAATCATGCGTACAGCTGTTGAGGAAGCATCGAACGCAACGATTGTCGGCGAGTTGCTCTCGGTATTTGATGGCTCAGACTCGCCGCTCGGGTTCGCATCGGTCTTGCTTCTCGACGAGTCGCACATGACCGCACACTGTTATTCAAATGAGGGGCTACTCGCCGTTGACTGCTTTACCTGCGGGGGAGCGCAACCGACGTTGATCCTCGACCATTTCGAGACCGCGATCAAAGAGATCGCTCCCGAGATCAAGATCGGGGATCGAAAGCGGCTTTCGAGGTTCCTCTCCAACTGAAATTTGAAGCATGCTGATGCCGAGAGCACCGATACTCTTCAAAATTCGAGGCGTGCTGTCCTAGAACGACAGGTAGGCGGCGATCACGAGGATCGTGAAGAGCGTGACGAAGCCGCTCATGACAAAGCGGAAGATCGGGTCGCTGATCGCTCGACGGACCTCCTGTACGGCGACAGACTCGTCGCTCAGCGGCTCGACCGACTTTAAGATCGGCGCCTCGTCAATGTCGTTTTCGAATGATTGTGCACTTGCGGTTGAAATCATAGTCCTGTTCCTAGGGTCGCATATATGACGCCGGGAGTGGTTGCAAAGTCGCGGAGGGTGACGGTTCTCACATGGATGCTCTATTTTTCAGCAGATCGTTGATTTCACCGAAGGATTTCCTCCCTCCTGTTCGATGAGCGTTCTGGAGGGCGAAAGTCGGCGGGGTTTCCGTGCGAGCGTCCGAACTACACGAACCAGAGAAAGCGGGAATCAATGAGATATAAGGCAGCGGGCTTCGTGCTCGCCTTGGTAGCAACGATCGTCGCAACGGCGCCGAATGTGGCATCGTCGACGGGCTATTCATGCGATGGGCGACCGGCAACGATCGTGGTCGAGGAGTCCGGAACCGTGACCATCGGAACCGATGGCGATGACGTGATCGTCGGAACGTTCGGCGACGACGAAATTCTTGGAGGGGGAGGCAATGACACCATCTGCGGTCACGCCGGAAACGACATCCTCCGTGGGGGACATAGCGATGACCACATCCAAGGCGGCAACGACGAAGATCACGTGCTCGGCGGGGGCGGGAACGATGTCCTGTTCGGCGGTAACGGAAACGATATCGTCAACGGCCAAGCAGGAACCGACATCGTCCTCGGCGAGGCGGGCAATGACCGACTAATCGGCGACCCTACCGTCGACACGCTCTGGCCCGGTCCAGGTAACGACGAGGTCATCGAGATTTCTGGTCCGCATCCCAACCCGGTGCCGCCCAGTGACAGCACTGCGCCAGATGACTCACCGACACCTGGCGATACGGCTCCGACCTTCGATGGGGACGCTCCGCTCTTAACCGATCGCGTAGCGACGCTCGACGCTGGGGTCTTCACGCTCGAAGCAGGCGGAACGCCGTTCAACATCGAGGTGCCCGACGGCTGGAGGCTTCTCGAGAACAGTTCGGTCCTTGGCGTGTTCGCACCGACGGACTCACCCGACTTCTTTGTCAACGATGTCCTCGTCAAGCGGGCGAACGCGTTGAGCAACCCCGACGAGGCTGGCATGTTCCTCCATGACCAGGACGCCCCATTCGATGTTGCAGATATCGACGCGTGGATCGCTGCGGCACCACAGGAAATCTTCACCGCCGCACCCGAGGCAACCACCTTTGCGGGCCGCGACGCAGTGACCTTTGGCGTTCGAATCGACGACGACTCGATCTGTCAAGAAGGTCCGGTGTGCCTTGCATTCGCAGGCAACGTCACCGCGTTCGACACCTACTCGTTCGAGCCCAACGTTGACTACACGGTCTGGGTTGTCGACATGGGTGAGTTCGACCCGGTCCTTGTTCTCCTCAGTGACAACGGCAATTCGCCTTCGATCACCGCACAAGGCCGCGATGTTGCCAACAGCATTGTGTTCGACGAGCCACAACCGAACCCTCTGCCAATCGTCGAAGCTCCATGGGAGATTGGTGGGCGCGGCGAAGCAGAACCCGGCGTCATCGAGTTCCCCCTCGCTGGCGGTGTCGCTATCGACATTCCCGAGGCCAGCATCACTGGTGCTGGAGACCCGGGAGTCTTCTTTGTCACGATGGGAACACTGCCGATACCAGGTGACGTCGAGCTCTTTAGCCCGGTATCTGATGCGTTTGGCAATGCGATCGAGACTGCAGCCGACTTCATTGCGGCTGGAGAAGTTGCCGACTTTACTGCAACCGAGGTCGGCACCGCCGAAACTCGACTTGGAAGCGCAACCGTGATCGACATCGAGGGCGGCAACTTCTCCGGTGGCCCACTGCTCACCGAACCAACGCCAGCCGACGTTGGAATCATTGCCGAGGCAGGAAGCCAGCTCGGATGGAGAGCACCGACGTTTGGTCGAGCTTGGCTAATCGAGTCCGAACGCGGCCTCATCGTGTTCACCGCCGAGTTGTTCGTTGGCGAACGAGAGGACCTCGATCCGTTCATTGCATACGCCGAGAGCTTGTTGCCCTCGTTGCGCTTCGTCGGCGAACCCGATGGTGCGCTGCCAAGACTCGCAACCGACGTTGGCTTCATGCCCGTACCTGCCGGTGACTACATCTTGAACTTCGAAGGCACAAACCCAATCCTCGTCCAGACGGTTGAAGAGTCGGTTCTCATTCCAGCGGGTGTAGATCTGATTGCGGTCGAGCCCCCAGCGCTTGCAAGCCCCGACGGGCTCCCGGTCGGTGTTGCCTTCCTCGATGTGAACGAGGTGTTCACGAACAACGACGGCGACACCGCTCCAGTGCCCGACGACATTGAGGCCTTCTTCGAAGGAGATGCCCGTGTGATCGTCGAAGCGAGCGGCACGCTCGAAGCGAGCGGCGTCGAAGCTCGCTGGTGGGACGTTGCGCCAGCTCCAGGAGCAGGAGAGCCGCGAGGCGACCAGTGTCCGTTCGGCAATTGCGTGCCGATCTTTGCGAATCAAACGGCTGGAGGTGACATCGTGATCGGTGCCGATTTCGAGTTCCGAGTCTTCGAGATTGCCGACCCCGATGGAACCGCCTACGCAGTTGCACAGGCTCCACCGGAGTCAAATGCGGCGCTTCTCGAATTCGCTGAGAGCGTCTTGAGCGGGCTCGAGGTGTTGCCGATACCTGTAATTCCCGAGTTTGAGCCGGGCGACCTGTTCGGCTTCAGCGAAGGTGACACGTTGGCGCCAGGTACCTACTTCGCCAACGACGCTTTCAGCGTGCCACTCCAGCTCGAGCTCACCCAGGAGCGACGCTTCGGTATTGCGACCGACTCGCTGATTGGGATCCAAGCGGTGGACTTCGCGTTCTCCGATACGTTCCAAGCAATCGAAATCGTCGAGCCCACCACCGGGCTTGCGGCTCCTGATGCGATTGGCGGTCCGGACGGGCGGCCCGAGAGCTTCATTGATTTCCCGAGCGATTTGACCGATTGGGTCAGCGAGATTCCACAAATCGAGCTGCTGGATTCGGGATCGCGTGAAATCAGCGGAGTTCAAGCCAACTTCGTCGATATTTCGATCGTCGGAGCGCCTGAACGAAACGGTGATTGTGGCGGCACGCCATGCCTCGCGCTGTTCGAATCGGTGCTCGGACCAGCTGTCGTGATCGAGGGCTCGACGTTGCGCATCTACGTCGTTCAACTTCCTGAAACGACCATGCTCGTCACGATCCAGTCGGGCGCAGACGACTTCGACGCATTCGCTGCCGATGTGCAGAGCCTGATCGACGGAATCACCCTCGGCTAAGCGCGAATAGTTCCACGTCCCGTGCCACCTGGAGGTCCCTCCTTAACTTCCGGGTGGTGCGGGGCGCTGCGCGTTACGGCAATTCGGCCTCGATGACGGCCTTGATCCGCTCGAGGGTCGTTCGCATGCCCTGCCGGTTCGTTTCGCCACGCCACCTGCCGACAGCAGCCCAATAGATCTTGGTCGGGACGGACGGCTCGAGATGAAACGATTCGGTCACTGTCGTAACCCCATCGTGTTCCTCGAGGTCGTACCGCCAGTTGTTCACTCGTTTGTTTCCAGAGATGACGGCAAAGCCAAAGGACCGTTCTGGCTCACAGACGGTCACCTCGCACGTCGTCCAATAGGTCGGGCCCTTTTGATTGCGCTTTACGTGTCCACGGAATGAAGCCCCGACCTCTGGCCCCGTTGCACCGCCGAGCCATTCGGCTTCGAAGGTCTCCGGACTGAACTCGCCGATTCGGGTGATGTCTGAAACAAGATCCCAGACGGCAGAAGCCGGTGCATTGATCTGCACGGCAACCGAATCGCCGAGGGGATGGTTCGTTGGTGTCTTGCCCGCCATGGCGCCACGCTACCAGCACCTGGTCGGCGAGTTGGCGGCTACGACGATCACGGCTATTTCGCGGTAGCTTCCGGACATGGGTCGCACGAATACTGAGATGGTGATGGCGTGACGATTGCGATCCTCATCGGAATCATCGTGCTGTCGGTGCTTCTGCACTTCTTGACGATTCGTTTCGTCATCGCACAGATGCGCGTCATCGGCGAACTCGGCGATGAAGTTGCCGATCTCAAGCGAGAACTCGAAAAGTAGACGGCCGCTAGTACGATTCGGTCACGACACGAGGGATGTATTCGTCCACTCATAGTCGAGTTGGATCGCCGTCCGATCGGCGAGCTCGCTGCCAGCGAACCTCGCGACGAGGTGCAGCGACATTGCTATTCCTGACGCCAACGCTCCGCCGGTTACCAAATTTCCGGTATCGACCCAGCGAACGCCCGACGTTGCACCATCACCGACGCGCGCGGTGAGCAGGTCGATGTCTTCCCAATGCGTTGTCCACGAAAGCCCATCGAGCGCGCCGACCTGACCGAGAAGAAACGACCCGGTGCACACACTCGCTACGACGGTTTCGGCTTGCTGTATGCAACTCGACAACGCCGAGGTGAGGGCGACGTCTGAAAGAGCTGCGTCGAGGTCGATCGCTCCGGGGATGATGACGATGTCGGCTGTTTCCAGAAGGCTTGACGGCCCGGTGGGAATGAGGCCGAGACCGCCGTAGGCCGTCACCGGCTTGTCATCGAGTGTCACAACGTCGACCGTGAAGGGCGACACGTCACCATCTCTCAAGGCAAGCCGCGACGCCGTGAGGAAGACTTCGTACGGCCCGCCCGAGTCGAGCAAGTCGCAGCCTTCGAACAGCAGAATCGCCACGCGATTCGCCCGCTGGTTTGTGTTTGCCTCAGCCTCACCCATCGATTGCAACCACTTTCTCGAGGTGCCAGATCTTCGAGACGATACGCCACTGGCCATCGGCCAGGACAAAGCCGAGATGGTCGACGAAAACGTTCCCGTGCGCTCGAAGCCGAATCTTCACAGTTGCGCTGATGGGGGAGAGATAGTCGACTGCCAGAATCTCATCTTCTCGCTCTTGTCCCTTGCTCGCAGGCGATGTCCTTGCGCCGACGTCATTGCTGAAGCTCTCGATGGATTCGACAAAGAGCGTTCCGCCGTCAGCATCGAACAGACTTGCGGACGGGTGGAAAACGGCGTTCAACATGTCGGTGTCGCAAAAGTAGAGCGAGTCGAAATAGAGCTGCACCGCATCGAGAAGTGGGGGAAGGGTCGCACGAGGCACTTCGGTATTGATCAATGGGGCCATCCTTTCAGGTTTGTCCAAGCAAGCACTATGACAAAGCCCCGTCCGAGTGACGAGTGGCAAGAATGCCAATGTTCAGTAATATCCTGCCATGTCGTCACCACGCCGTTTGGTCGTTGCTTTGGCCTACGACAACCTCTGCCTTTTTGAGTTCGCGGTCGCTGCGGAGTTGTTCGGGCTTGACCGAGCCGAAATCGACGTCGACTGGTATGACTTTCAGGTCGTATCGGTCGCAGACGGACCCTTTCGCTCGCTCGGCGGTGTTGAGGTCTCATCGAAGGGCAGCATCGATCTGCTCGACTCGGCACACACGATCATCATCCCAGGATGGAGCGACCGAGAATCACGACCGCCGCAAGATCTACTCGACAAACTCGTCGCCGCAAACACGCGCGGAGCTCGTCTCGTCTCAATATGTTCGGGGGTGTTCCTTCTCGCAGCGACCGGACTGCTCGATGGAGCGAAGGCTACGACCCATTGGCGATACGTCGATGAGTTGACGTCGATGTATCCCGCCATCGATGTTCGTCCCGATGTGTTGTACGTCGACAACGGCAACCTACTTACATCGGCGGGAAGCGCCGCCGGGATCGATCTCGGACTTCATCTCATTCGCCTCGACTACGGACCAGAGATCGCCAACGAGGTCGCTCGTCGAATGGTCGTACCTGCGCATCGAGATGGTGGGCAGGCACAGTTCATTTCTCAACCGGTGTCCTTCGATGATGAGGGGGCGATCGGTCGCACTCTCGAGTGGTCGCTCGGTCGCCTCGGTTCGCCGCTCACCGTCGCAGAAATGGCGAGACATGCACAGATGTCTGAGCGCACGTTTGCTCGGCGATTCGTCGAAGCGACGGGGTCGACGCCGCACCGCTGGCTCACAACCCAACGGGTGCAACGGGCACGCGACCTACTCGAGATGACCTCACTCAGTATCGATCGGGTCGCGAGGGAAGCTGGCTTTGGAAGCGCGGCGAACCTTCGGCACCACTTCAGTCAGGAACTGCGGACAACGCCAACGCGCTATCGCTCAACGTTCTCGTCGACGCAGAGCGTCCCTCGCTGACTTAGTTTGCAGCGAGTAGTAACAGGGCCTGAGAACTAGAGGGCGAGCATCGCTGCGATAGCGATGATTGCGAAGAACGTGATCAGACCCAAGATCACGACGGGCATGACCGGGTCTTGAAAGCCGTCGAGTACGTCGTCGGCGTCGTTGAGAACCGGAGCCGGAACAGCGACTGCTGCGTCGCTTGTGAGATCGAGAATGACATCGCTCGAAGGTGAGCCTGGGAGCACGACGAGTTCGTCCGCAAACTGACTCGCCATGGTGTCAATGCCGTGCTGGTCTTCCGGACCAGGACCATCGATTCTCGCACCTACAGACACTTGGAACTTTCCTCCATTGGCGTCTTACTCGGTGCCCCGCTGCACCGGTAGATCGCCGCCAAGCAAAACTGTACTACATGACTGCTTTGAGTGGTGATACCGACTCATGAAGTCACGAAATTGAAATAGAACGTGGTTCGTGTTGCTCACGCGTCTAGTGCTCGCGCTCCTGGTGGTCATCCTCGCGCGAAGGATCAACGGTCACGATGGCGCGACAACCGGAGTGCTTCGCGCGGAACGTTCACGAACTTCGGTGTAACGAATGCTGTCGGCGAACAAGCAGTTCGGCGCGGTTGCAGGAGCTAAAGAGTCGCCGGCTACGCGAGGCCGTCGTTGAGCCAGATGGCCGAACGATCGAGCAAATAATCACTCACGGCGTGGCACCGATCGAGAACATCGCAGAGGTCATCTTCACCTAAGTAAATTCGAGCGAGCGGAAGCTCGACGCGAGCCACGACGTTCAAGCTCCGTTCTGGAGCGTCGGTGACCGCGGCAAAGCCGTCGACCGCGCTGATATCGAGCGGAAGATCAGGGCCGCCGACGCCAGCGAGTTCGGTAGCGAGGACCAAGAGGTCTGGGCCGTTGACGAGCGGCGGAAGGCTCCAGGTGAAGAGCAGGGGAAACCGAAGGTCATCCGATGGGGTTTCGCTCATCTCGGGGAGAGCGTAGACCTCGTCTTCGAATGCGAGCATCAGACGCGGGTCGATCTCAAGCGACAGGTGCAGATCGAGCGGGCCGCCACAGGCATGTTCAGGGTGGAGATCGACCTCGAAGGCCTGGCGCATCGAGTAGGTCTCGACAAAGTGGCGCTCATCATGCACGTGGAATCCGTGATGGGTCGCGTGGTCCTTCAAGTCGGTTATGAACCCCGCGATATCGATAATCGCCAATTTTGTTCCTCTAGCGGCAGTATTGGGCGTTGCCATAGCGGTAACACCGATCGAGCGCAGACTACCGTGTGCACTGAGTGCGAGCACAAGCCTGTTCGGGCGAATCGATTTTTGAGGACTGCGACATGGCCGCAATTGAAGAACTGCAAGCGCTCATTGCGACCGTTTCAAACTCGGCGGTCAAAGCACTCGCAGAGGTATCTGATCGCCGAGCGGCTGGCGAACGCGACGGGCAGTACGGCCTCGACCTCATCGTCGATCGTCCGCTCGTGCAAACACTTCTCGATAACGGACTCGGCGTGCTGTCAGAAGAAGCCGGGTTGCTCGAGGCCGACCGTCCGCTGCTCGCAGTTGTCGATCCGGTCGACGGGTCGACCAACGCGTCTCGTGGTGTCTCGTGGTTCGCAACGAGTATCTGCATCTTTGACGACGAGGGACCGCTCGTTGCGTTGGTCGAGAACCACAGCACACGCGAGCGGTTCGAGGCGGTGCGCGGGAGTGGGGCGACTCGCAATGGCGTGCCACTCAGCCCGGTGAGCGCCCTCCCCGAGAGCGAACGAATCGTGTTGCTCAACGGTGCTCCGGGAGCTGAACGGGCGTGGGGTCAGTACCGCGTGCTCGGCGCTTCTGCGCTCGACATCAGCTACGTGGCTGCTGGTGTCGTCGATGGATACATCGACTTCGATACCGAAGCGCACGGCGTTTGGGATTACTCAGGAGCGTTGCTCGTCTGCCAGGAAGTAGGCGTTCCAATCGCTGACGCGTTCGGTCGTGACCTCATCCATCGGGATATGGGCGAGCGGCGAACCCCGGTTGTGGCCCACGACGAGGCGACGCTCGAACGGTTCATCGAAATTCGCCAAGCTGGCGGTAGCTGACTCACGCTACGGACCAGCTTCGAGTCTGAAGCTACTGTGGGGCAATGCAGCTGCCCGACTTCCGTCTCGAAACCCATTTCGCAACGTGGGAGTTCAAGGCCGAGTTCCACATGACCGCGTCGGACGCCGAGGCAATGGCGCTCGACGACCTGCTCGCCATGGCCACCGACGACGAGCGTGCTGCATTTTCGACGATGTGGTTGGGCTACACCGAAACGTGGGGTGGGCCTGAATTGCGGCGGGCCATCAGCTCGACCCACACCTCGATCTCAGAGGATCAGGTTCTTGCCTTCGCCGGCGCGAGCGAGGGAATCTTCGCGGCCAACAATGTGCTGCTCGAACCCGACAGTCACGCAATCGTCGTCACCCCGAACTACCAGAGTCACGAAACGTTGCCGCTCGCACTGTGCGAGGCCACTGGCGTGCCCCTCGACCCAGCAAATGGCTGGTCGCTCGACATCGACCGAGTCGCCGCTGCAATTCGCCCGAACACTCGGCTCGTTACGATCAACTTTCCGCACAACCCAACGGGAGCGATCCTGCCGCTCGAACGCTACGACGCCCTGATCGAGCTCTGTCGGCACCACGGGATCTACATCTTGCACGACGAAATCTTCAACGGCCTCGGACCGACGGGGACAGAACACCTGCCGCTGATCGCCGACGTGTACGAGCGCGGGCTTTCACTCAATGTCACATCAAAGGCCTATGGACTGCCGGGCTTGCGAGTTGGTTGGATTGCCTGCCAAGACCGCGACGTCCTCGAACGGATGGAACGGTTCAAGCACTACTTGTCGATTTGTAACTCGGGACCGAGTGAACAGCTTGCGGTTATCGCCCTACGAAATCGTGAGCAGATCATTGCGCGCAACTGTGCCATCGTCGATGAGAACCTCCCCAAATGGGACACGTTCTTTGCCTCGCACCCCGACCTTTTTGAGTGGAATCGCCCCGACGGATCATGCATGGGATTCCCTCGATACCTCGGTGGCGACGTCGAGCAATTCTGCACTTCTCTGGTCGAGGAGTCCGGCGTTTTGCTGCTGCCATCGACCATCTACAGGTCAGAGTTGAGTGAGCCGGTCACCGATCGTTTCCGCTTGGGCTATGGCCGGCGTGGCCTCGACGACGGACTGGCAGCGATGACCGCACACATTGCAAAAAGCGGTGCGGCTCGAAACAGCAGATCACGCTCATGAAGCCGCAGATTGTCGCTGCTCAGTGCGGATAGCCCCCAGAGATCTTTGAGGGCAACTCCCTAGGCCACGGCATGGCTTGATTTCTTATGCTTTTGCTATGGAAACCAACGGAAACGCCATCGCTGCGCTCGAACGTGTTCTACTGACCGTCGAAGCCGAACTCACCGCACTTCATACCGGCCAAGCGGTAGACCGAGCCGAGCTCGAGCATCGCCTTTTGACCGACCTCACGACAAGAGAGCCCGAGGCAGTGCCTCAAATGCCGCAAATGCCGCCACCGCCGGCGCCAACCGCAGTGCCATCAACCGCAGTGGCATCGACAGTGCCGCCTGCCGCACTGCGATCGACAGTGCCGCCTATGAAGGCGCAGAGAACTGGCGTTGGATTCGAACAAATCTTTCGCATTGGCGGAATTTCGCTCGTGGTCTTGGCCGCGGTGTTCTTTGTTTCTACCGCCATCAGTCGCGGTTGGGTGGGCCCGACTGCGCAACTCGTTTCGGCGACCGTCGCGTCGCTGCTCGTCATTGGGCAGAGCTTTCGGTTCTCCGATGACCGCCGGCCGTGGACCAAGACGTTCGCAATCGGTGGTCTTGCATCGTTGTTTGCGACCGGTGTGGTTGGCCACTTCGGGTTGGACCTTCTCGACATCAACCTCACTCTTGGTTGGCTCGGGGTGACGGTGGTCAGCTTCCTCGGGCTTGGTCGAGTGCACGACTCGCAGACCGTGGCGGCCGCCGGAGCGCCGGCGGCGGTGATCGGGACCTTGCTCTTCGCTGCAACCAGCGATGCACCTCCGCTCATCATTTTGGCGCTTGCCGTCTGCTGGGGGATTGCAGGTTTGGTCACAACGCACGCGCAGCGTTGGTTTCTTGCCCGTGCGTTCGCAGGGGCAGCTACTGGCTTCATCGTGCTCGTCGGGGTCTCCCTTGGGGCTGTGACCACGCCGATCGTCGTTGCGTCTGCGCTTGGAATTGCAACGGTTGTCGCATACGCAGCCGTACAGCTCCGCGACTTCGGCTCAGGAGAGAATGCAACCGATGGCCTCGCTCGACTCGAGGCTCGCATCGCTGCAGTTACCACGCCGTGGCTAGCGCTCGTGCTCGCAGTTCTGATCGCTGGAGACATCTCGATGCTCGACAGCGTGAGCGACGATGTCGGAGCGCTCGCCGTTGGCGTTGGCGTTGCGGTTGCCGCTGCGGCGACCGTGTTCTCAAAGCAGATCAACGCAACTATGGTCATGTTGCATCAACTCGCCGGTATCGGAACCGCTTCGATTGGGTTCATCACGATCCTCGACGGACCGGTCCTCATCGCTGCGCTTCTGAGCCAAGCGATCATTACCGGTGCACTGGCGAACAAGACCAAGGCTGTTGAGATGGCGATTGGCAGCGCGCTGCTCATGTCGGTCACCACGCTGTGGTCGACGTGGAAGATCCTGTCCGCGATCGGCGATGCTCCAATGACGCTCGCCGAGGTGATCGTGACCGGCCTCACCGTCGCAACGCTCGGTGCTGGTGCATACCTCGTTCGCAATAGTGCACGGCTCGAACACCTCTGGATAGCGGTGTGGTTCGGCTTCCTCATTTGGGTGATCGCAGTGTTTCAGGGAGTACCGCAGACACAGGCGGCGATCAGCCTGGCCTGGGCGTTCTCCTCGGTCGCACTCTTGGTGATTCCACGAATGTTGACTGAATCGGTGGGGGCTAACCGTTTCCGCACGCTGCTCAACGTGGCGCTCGGAACGCTTTTGCTTACAGGAGGAAAGTTGATCTTTGTCGATCTTGTCTCGGTCGATGTCCTCTGGCGTGCCGCACTCTTCTTGCTCATCGGTGCCACGTTCATGCGGCTTGCGTTCGTCCTCCCCGGCATTGTGTCGGGTAACGACGACGAAAGCGGCGAGGCTGGACCTGCTTCTCCGCCACAGGCGACCGAATTCGAGACGACGGCTGTGTGACCGGTTTCTCAATGCTTTAGGGCACCCCGATGCCGGCCGATACGTAACCTGAAGGTGAGTTTCGTAGAACGGCGGCCTCGGAGGCCGTTGCCGGAGTGCAAGGTTTCTTTCGGTGATGTGAAACACCCGAAAGGCCCCCCGTGTCAGATACCCAGATCGACCGAGCCGCGACGAACGCGAGCGACTCTCGATGGTCAGTTTCTTCGTGGACCACGAACCCCAAGGCCGACCTACTTTCCGGCCTCGTCGTAGCGCTCGCCCTCATCCCAGAAGCGATCAGCTTCTCAATCATTGCCGGAGTTGCCCCGCAGGTCGGCCTCTACGCATCCTTCAGCATTGCGATCGTCATCGCCTTCGCCGGCGGACGATCGGGCATGATCTCCGCCGCTACTGGTGCAATGGCCCTCGTAGTTGTCGACCTCGTTGCCGACCACGGAATTGGTCACCTGTTTGCCGCCACCATTCTCGCCGGTGTCTTTCAAGTCATCTTTGGTGCGCTCGGTGTTGGTGAACTCATGCGTTTCGTACCCCGGTCGGTCATGATCGGCTTTGTCAACGCACTCGCGATATTGATCTTCCTCGCCCAGGTGCCCCAGATCCTGATCTCCGATGGTGATCAAAGTCAGCTTCCGCTCAACCTCCTGTTCATCGCTGCTGGTCTCGGCATCATCTACGGGCTGCCCATGATCACCAAGGCGGTCCCTTCACCGCTCGTCGCCATCGTTGTCCTCGGTGGAATTGCGATCAGCATGGGACTGAGCCTTCCGACCGTCGGCGATATGGGCGAGCTTCCATCGGCTCTGCCGTGGGTTGCGCTTCCCGAGGTGCCCTTTACCTTCGAGACGCTGGCGATCATCACCCCGTTCGCCCTCACCCTTGCCTTTGTTGGACTGCTCGAGTCGTTGCTTACCGCATCGCTCCTCGATGACCTCACCGATACCGGTTCAGACAAGAATGCCGAGGCTAAGGGCCAGGGCATCGCAAACGTTGCAACCGGATTCCTCGGCGGCATGGCGGGTTGCGCCATGATCGGCCAATCGATGATCAACTACCGGACCGGCGGTCGTGGCCGACTCTCCACGCTGGCATCGGGAATCTTCTTGCTCATTCTCATCATCGTGCTCGGCGACTGGGTCGCACGTATCCCGCTCGCTGCGTTGGTGGCGGTCATGATCATGGTTTCGGTCGGCACATTCGATTGGCAGAGCGTTTCGATGTCGACCCTGAAGACCACGCCTCGTCCTGAGACGCTCATCATGGTTGCGACGGTCGTTACGACGGTGTTCACCCACAACCTCGCCTACGGCGTCGGAATCGGCGTGGTGCTTTCGGTGCTTGCCTTTGCTCGCCACGTCTCTGATGTTGTGAAGGTCACCAGTGTCGTCGACCCCGATAACACCTCTCGTCTCTATGCCGTGTCGGGCGAGCTGTTCTTTGCGTCGACCAACTCGCTCGTTGCAGAGTTCGACTACGACCAGGTCAAGGTCGACCGAGTAGAGATCGATCTTTCGAACGCCCGAATCTGGGATACGTCAGCGGTCGCAGCGCTCGACGCTGTCGTTGCGAAGTTCGCCGAGCGTGACATCGAAGCCGAACTGGTCGGACTCAACGAACACGCTGCGCACCTCCACCGCAATACCTCGGGCAAGCTGAACGCCCACTAACGCACAACCATCCCGTCGACCGCTGGCGGTGAATACTCGGTTGTGGGCGACTAGCTATCAGCTCCAAAACGCGAAGAAGCCCCGGGCGTGTGCCCGGGGCTTCTTCATATGTTCTTGGGCTTGTGCTGCCGTCGAGCTAGTAGATCAGCTCTTCTGGGTCCTGGCCTTGGACCTTTGATGCTACGCCAACCATGATGACGCCGAGTGCAATCACAGCGAATGCAATCTCGTTCGCACCAGTGGCGGCCAATTCGCTTCCGTTGATTCCTTCGGCGTCGGCTTCAGCGTTCTGAGCAAGGAGTTCTTCGAGGGTGAACGGACCTTCGCTGTCATCCTCTTCCTCGTCGGTAGCTTCGTCATCATCGTCGTCTTCGGCCTCGGCATCATCGACTGCGAGCGTTGCATCTTCGGAGAACTCTGCACAGAGCGATGCAGCGACGACCGAGTCGGTGTTGTCGGCCTCGTTGAAGTGGACCACACGTGCTTCGTCAGCACCGTCTGGCAGTTCGTACTCGCCCAAACTCGATACGACCCACGCAGCGTTTTCGCCGTCTTCCACGTCGGGAGTGAATTCGGTGGTGGCCTGCACTTCGCCATCGAGCAGGAACTCGATCGCAACGGACTCGTTGTCCTGGGCTGGCCAACCGCTGCGTCCGGTGTGTGCGTCGAACGTGATGATCTCAACAATGTCGATTACGCCAGGTCCGAGTTCTTCGAAGTCGGGGATTGCGTAGGCGGTCTCAAGACCTGCGCCAACGCCGAGGCGAGGCACGTCGATCGGTACGCCGACGGTGGTGAACGATGCTTCAGGGATGAGCGTGAGCTGGCTTTCTGAACACGATGGGGATGGTGGAGCGACGAGTTCTTCGCTGGAACCTTCGCCGATCACGGTTACGGTTGCCTGCGCTCCTGCGACACCGCCGAACAGGCTGAACGAGACAGCGGCGAGTGCCCCTGTTGCGAGTGCCTTGTTCTTGATGTCCTTGCGGGACAAAGTCATGGTTTGCTTCTTTCGTTTCGCCCTGAACTTAGACACGATTGTTAGCACTTTTCGTCGGGTCAACCAACAGATATAGCCGCTCAGAGTGGTTTTTGAGTAATTCGACCTATTAAGAAATTGACTGGTTCCGCCAAAACACGGAAACCTACATGTTGCTCACCATCTCGTTCGCAAGGGCCGGCTCGACCGCTTTCTTGCGTCCTTTGGGAAGGTCGATCGCGACCTTTAGCTTCGCACCTTCGGTCGTTGCGTCATAGTCGCCCGCGTAGGTGTGAATGTACCTCTGGCCCGACAGCTGGGAGATCTCAAACATCACCGCATCGGCAAAGACGCGGATGGTTCGCGGGTCGCTCGGGTCGCCATAGTCCGAGATAAACATTGGTTTCCCGAACTTCACCGAAACGGGAAGCCCCGTCTTCATCATGAATTGATCGGGTGGTTGGACCGCGAGCGTTCCGCTGTGCCCGGTTGGAATGATGGGTGCCCCGGTGCGTTGGCTGAGTCGAGCAGCTCCGGTGCGAGCCTTGTGCAAGTGCCCGCTTCGAGATCGGGTGCCTTCGGGGTACATCATGAACAACCGATCGCCAGCCAACACATCGGCTGCGGTGTCGAGCGCGACCTGGCTCGCTGCTCCGCCAGCTCGATCGATCGGGATCATCCCCATTGCGGGGAAGAGGTCCTTGGTCTTCCAATCGTCGAGATACTCGGCCTTGCCGATCGTCCACACCCGCCGGGGCAAGGCATAGGGGACAAAGACCGAATCGCAAAAGGAGAGATGATTCGGACAGATGATCGCGGGCCCGCGCTGGGGGATGTTTTCGGCGCCTTCAATCGTTACGTCCCACAGCCGTGAAATGAGTGGGCGAAGCGCAGCCTGACCATATCGATTGAGTGAATCCGAACCCGGAAGATCGGGCGCAGGCTCGAAGCGAAACTTCTGCGAGGAACTCACGAGCGGAGCTCCCGTCTGATCAGCTTGCCGGTCGCTGCGATCGGCAGTTCATCGACGACGTAGATGCTCGTTGGGCATTTGTAACGGGTCAGCTGGTCTTGAGCGAACGTGATGAGGCCTTCGGGCTCTACTGCGCCGGTCACGTACGCAACGACGGTTTCATCGGTGAGATCGTGCGGTTCGCCGACCACGATTGCGCCGGTGACATCGGGGTGGGTGAGCAGGATCTGCTCGACTTCGGCGGGATAGACGTTGAAACCCGAGACGATGATGATGTCTTTAACCCGGTCGACGATGAAGACGTATCCGTCGTCGTCGATGACGCCGACGTCTCCGGTCCAGAACCATCCGTTTGCCGAGAGTGCCTCTTCGGTCTTGTCGACCGATCCGTAGTAGCCGGCGAAGATATTTGGTCCACGAACGACGATCTCGCCCGAGTCGCCGGGGTCGACCGGCGTACCGTCGTCTTCGACGAGCATCATCTCGATGTCTCCGATCGGCTTACCGACCGAACCCTTGCGAACCTCGACGCCGCGATTGTTGGTTACTGCTGCAGCGGTTTCGGTGAGGCCGTAGCCTTGTTCGACCGTGACGCCGTGTACTTGTTGCATTGCATCGAAGACGTCGTCTCGGAGGGCCGCTGCCCCCGAGACAGCGATTCGCACCGATGCGAAAGATTCTGTTGCGTCCGCCAAGCCGCTCCAACGACGCCACATCGGGGGCGCTCCAGCGAGCACGGTGATCTTGTGCTCGGCGATGAGTTCAACGCTTGCATCTACATCGAAACGACGTTGGATAATGCTGGTTGCGCCGACGCGAAGGGCTGTGAGCAGCACTGCGTTGAGTCCGAAGATGTGTCCGAACGGGAGGCTGGCGAGGACGACATCGCTCTCGAGCATCCCGTTATTCGAATCGCCCGACAGCGCGGTTTGGGCCCATTCGAGGTTGCGGTGCGTGAGCATGGCGATCTTCGCGTCGCCCGAGATACCGCTCGTGAGCATCATGATCGCGACATCATCGGGGTCTCGCTCCATCACCTCTGGTGCGCCATCGATATTGGTGAGGTCGAGCGTGTTTACGTCGAGGATCGGCGCAGCGAATTGCTGTTGATGCTCGAGTAGCCATCCAGCGTCCTCACAGACGAGTACGGCGGCTGGGTCGACCGCGGCGAGCTTTCGATCCAGTTCGGGTAGTGGCGTCATGTGGCTCACCGGAATGATGCGCGCACCGAGCCCCAATGCGCCGAGCAGGCATGGAACGAACTGGGGCTCATTGCCCGAAACAATGACGACACGATCGTCTGGCTGGATCCCGATCACGTGCAGAACCGCACGAATCGCGGTCGACTGCGTTCTCAGCTCACCGAAGGTGACGATGCGCTCGCCATCGATAAGCGCCGTTCGGTTGGGTTCATGTCGATCGATGATGGTCGCAAGGTTCAACGTGGTATCTCCGCGCGTGGGCTGCCGACAGCATTGCATGCGCGGGTGAACAATCCCAAAGGGAGTGCGGTAACAGCCCAAAGGGAGTGCGATCACAGCCCAAAGGGAGTGCGATCACAGCCCAAAGGGAGTGCGGGTCTAGTCCTCCATGCGGTCGCGCAGGATTTGTCCTTTGCTCACGAAGAGCTGTCGACCTTCGCCGAGCAGGTCGAGGCGGACCGCAAGCGCTGCCAACGTCGCGAGCCCAATCACTTCCATGCCGAGGCCAATCACTAACGGCCGGGAAAACTCGGGCACGCGTGAACCACCCAATACTCCCTCGGTGCCGAGGAACGGCCACCAGAACTGCTGCGAAGTCGACCACGAGCCGTCGAGGACAAGGTGCATGAACAGGCCAATGGGCAGACCAAGCCATTGCCGGCGGACCAGACGACGGTTTTGAGTGAGCAACATCACGATCGCGAGGACGGCGACCGGGGCAATGAGGGTATGGAGCACCCATGGCCCAGCAATGAGTGCTTCGCCAGCGGGCAGCACAGCCCCTGTCATCACCATGCGGTAGTCGAGTGCCGGCGATGAAAAGACGATGAGAACGGCGGCGAAAGACAGGCCAGCAAACCAGAAGAACATTGGACTGAATCCTAGGTTGCTTCGCTCACCTCGTCACACCGTCCCGAGTTGCGAATGCCTTGGTTGTGCCGGTTTGTTAGATGAGCTTTCCGACCATTCGACCGCAGTCCTGGCACGGCTCGAGCGAGCCTGTGGGCAGATGCTTCCAACGATCGAGTTCGACCGCGGGCATCGCCACTGGGCAGCCGCCGTTGTGCGCGGGATCGAACTCGATGACCGCGTCGGGTCCATAGGTGATTCGCAACTTCGCGTAGAGTTCCATGTTTGCTTCGCTCACGATTGCTGCTGCAGCAGCCCGATCGGCATCGGCAGTCGCTATCTCTTCGTCGATCGCCGATGCAGCTGCCTCGAGTTCGACCTCTTTCGCCTGCTTGGCGGCTTCGAGCTCGCCGCCCTTTGCTTCGGCGTTCACCAGAAGGTCGTCGAGGGGTTCGATCTCGAGCAGGAGTTCGATCGACTGGTCTTCAAAATCTGACTGTCGGGCGCGCAGGCTTTCGATCTCTTCGCCGAGAGCGGCAGCTTCCTTGGGGCTGGTCACTGAACCGTCATAGAGCCGTGCGTCGAGCGAGTTTGCCTTTGTTTCGACATCGGACGCCTCGGTTTCGAGACTCCGCTGTTGCTTGCGAAGATCGTCTCGCTGGGCTTCGGTTTTCGATCGAGCCTTGCTGAGCGAGTCGAGGTCCGAGGCAATTGTGGCGAGTGCTTCTCGTTGCGGGAGGTTCGCGTGCTTGAACCGCAATTGGTCGAGCGTATTGTCGAGCCGTTGAACCAAGAGCAAGGCTTCGATTTCAGACGTGTCGGTGTCGGACATGGAGAACTCCCAGGACGAGTTCACACACCCTAGTGAGTGCCTTGCGCAAAGGCCTTGCCGAAGATCGGCCAGCTGCGATGCGTTTGCTAGTCGCTATCCCGGAGGTGGGGCGATCGAATCTGGAACGATGGGGTCGAGGTCGTTGCTCGACGTTGCGGTTCCTTCGCCCGGCGGAGGAGTTTGAGGCTCGGAGACGTCGGGAACGACGTTGCTGGGGTCGACCGGATTTCCGTTCTCGTCGAGCAGTACGCCGTCGGCAGCCTCTGGGGTTGTGGTCGTCGTGTCGTTTGGATCGATGGCGGTTGCCGGGCGAGCCTGCGCAACACAGCGGTCGAGTGAGCCGTCGCCGTCTTGGTCGACTGCGACAAGAAGGGCAGGGCAGCTGCCGCGATATGCAACGCCGCCGAGGTTTCGGCACCAATCCACATCGCCGTCGCCATCCTGGTCGACCTCAGCATTACGGCCGCCACAGGGGCTGACTTGGATAACGACGGGGGCAACGACTTCACCGTCGTCGGTCTGGCGTATGTCGTCCACGGTTGCGATCTGCACACTTTGACGAACGCCGCTGTCGGGTTCGATAAATGGAATGACCGGCAGCGGCTCCATGTAGAGGTCCATGAAGGAACTCCAGATGATCGATGGGATCGAGCCGCCGGTTACGCCCGACGATGCGAACTCGCCGAAGGTTTCTTGGTAATCGGCAAACGTCGTGCCTTCGACCGGGTTGTTGTTCCAGCGCATCTGAATCTGGCCGTCTTGGCCACCGACCCAAACAGCGGTTGCGAGCTGTGGGGTGTATCCGACGAACCATGCGTCGAAGTTGTCCTGACCCGTACCGGTCTTGCCAGCTGCCGGGTGGTTGCTGAGCTGTGCGCGTCGTCCGGTGCAGGCGCCAGCCGAGCAGCTGACGTTGCGCTCGAGAACCTGGGTGACGAGGCGAGCGGACTGTTCGCTGATCGCCCGGATTGGGTTGGGATCGTTCGCAAAGACGAGTTGTCCGCCCGATTCGACTCGTTCGATGACGTGAGCGTCAACTCGAACGCCGTCGTTCGCAATCGTTGCATATGCGTTGGCCATCTCGAGTGGGGTGATGTTGAACGGGCCGAGTGGGAGCGAGGGAACTGGCGAGAGGCTCGAGGTGGTTACGCCGAGGGCTTCGGCGGTGTCGATCACGTTGTTCAGCCCGACCTCTTGACCGAGTCGAAGGTACGCACAGTTGGTCGACCGGAGCGTGTTCTGCTCGATGGTCAACGCTCCAGAGCGGGTGCCGCCGTTGTAGTCGCCTGCGGTGTAGATGGGTGGATCGCCGCCGGGATTGTCGAAGGTACATGGCGAACTTGCGTTGATGCTGTCGCTCGGAAGAAGGCCGGCGGTCTCAAATGCTGCGGCCAACACGAACGTCTTGAACGACGAGCCGGTCGGACGGCCGACTTGGGTGACGACGTTGAACTCGAACTGGTCAAAGCCGGGCCCACCGACCATTGCTCGGATGGCGCCAGAGCCAGGCTCTACCGAGACGAGACCGGCAATGATGCCGAGTTCGTTCGGCGGAAATTCGGTGGCGACTGCGTTTTCGGCGAGCGCTTGTGCCACTGGGTCGAAGGTGGTGAAGACCTCGAGGCCGCCCTGGAATACTCGGTTGATTCGTTCGGCGCGGGTGTCGCCCAATCGTTCGTCGTCGAGAAGTTGACGCTTGACCTCTTCAACAAAGTAGGTGTCGAGGAAGTTTTCGCCCTCGATCTGTCGGTAGCGGGGGAGTTCGCTTCGTTCCCAAACCGAACGCTCTTCTTCGTTGATGAAGCCTTCGGCTTGGAGCCGGCTCAGCGCCGTGCTTCGTCGGTCGAGCGAATTCGTCGGGTTATAGACCGGATCGTAGAGCGTCGGGTTCGAGATGATGCCTGCGAGTAGTGCGGACTCGCCGTAGTTGAGCGAGCCAGCGTCCTTATCGAAATACAGTTCTGCGGCTGCCTGTACGCCGTAGGCACCGCCGCCGAAGTAGACCGCATTGAGGTAGCGCTCGAGGATCTCGTCCTTGCTCATCGTTTCTTCGAGGCGCATGGCGATCGCAGCTTCGGGAAGCTTGCGCTCGAGTACCTGCTCGTCGCCAACGACGCTCAACTTCACGAGCTGTTGGGTGATGGTCGAACCACCCTGTTCGATGCCGCCGGCCGAAAGGTTGGTGACACCAGCGCGAGCAATCGCGGCGACGTTGACGCCACTGTGTTCGTAGAAGCGGTCATCTTCGACCGAGAGAACCGCAGCGACGATTTCGGGCGACATCTGCGACAGCGGAACGAACTCGCGGTCGATCTCTGCTTTCAGTTCGGCGATGAGTTGTCCGTTGGCGTCGAAGACGACCGTCGTCTGTTCGAGGATCGAGAGGTCGACGTCGGCTGCGACGGTCGTCTTTGCTCCCCAAAGGTCGGAGAGCGATGGAGCGAGGGCAGCGAGCGTAAAGGCGAGCGCGCCTCCGGACACGGCGATGACGATCGCGAGTTGGAAGAGACTAAAGGCAGAACGGAGTACAAGACGCACGGTATGAAACTAGTCGGCAGTTCTGGCCAAACTTCAGCATTTTGATCCTATTGTTTGGTAAGAGATGCGAGCCCGACTTTGCATCGAGTACCAGGACGGTCGGCGAGCTGCTGAAAATTGGAAAAGCCTCACCAGTGGGGGAACTGGTGAGGCTCTTCAGTACGACGTTCTTTGGGGGAAAGAAACATTGTCGTTCGCTAGCGCTTTACGCTGCGGTAACCATCATTGTAGACACAGATTTCGCGCGTTTGCCCACTAGAATTATGTGACGTCAGGCACCAAAATTGGTTGATAAATCAAAGAAGAAACATATTTTGCAGGTGGCCGTGGCCGCTGCCTGCCTTCTGTGGCTTCTCAATGCGTGTTCGGGCTCGTCGAACTCGGTATTGCCAGCGAACGAGGCGCCGGCCGCAGCCGACGGGTCGACTGCCCCAGCCAATGGGGAAGACGATGGGTCCGCTGATGGAGTTGGGTCGCGATCGGTCGAGATTCGCCCCGATGATGAAGGATTGTCGATCGAGGTAGAGCGGGTCAGCGATGGCGATAGTGTGCGCGCAACGGCGAGTGTCGGCGAACTCGAGATTCGCCTGATTGGCATCAATGCTCCCGAGCGAGATGAATGCTTCGGGGCCGAGGCCGGGAGCCAGCTCGAAGCGCTGCTCGATAATGCCGATGTCAGGCTCCACCCGTGGCCGGCCGAGACCGACGACTTCGGTCGTGAGTTAGGTTTCCTCGTCGCCGACGGGGTCTTTGTCAACCTGTCGCTGATCGAGACCGGACACGTTCTTTCGCGCGATCAATCAGGACATGAGTTTCGAGACGAGTTCGACCGAGCCGAGGACGAGGCGTCTTCAGCCAGCAGAGGTTTGTGGGCTCCTGACGCGTGCGGCGAGCCGGTCGAGGGCGATCTGGTGATCGTCGAAGTCTTCGAGAACGCCCCTGGCGATGATCGAGAGAACCCGAACGGCGAGTTCGTGATCATCGAGAATGCGGGAGACACATCGGTCCAAATGCAGAGCTGGGGTTTGCGCGATGAGTCGACGCGTCATCGCTACACCTTCCCAAACGTCGAGGTAGATCCTGGCGAGGCCGTGCAAATACGTACCGGGTGTGGGGCCGATGATTTGGGGTCTGACCCCATCGAGCTTTTTTGGTGCGACCCAGAGCCACCGGTCTGGAATAACGATGGCGACCTCGCGCTCTTGCTCGATCCGAATGGGGCGATCGTCAGCGAGTTTGTGGTTACGGGCTGACCGCGAAGCACGCGGTCGCTACAACATCACAAAAATTCTCCAAATCGTTTTTATCCTCGAGCGTTTCAGTGGGTAGCTTTTGGCATCGCCCGCACTACGTACCGGAGGATCGCAATGGCGGCAAGCGAATCACGCGAGGGACCGGGATGGTGGATGGATTCTGAAGGTGGTTGGAACCCTCCGGAAACTTGGCCCGAAGCCACACCTCCGCTGCCGGGTTGGGTGCGCAACGCAAACGGCGAGTGGTTAGCTCCCGATTCGGTGACTCCCGCGCCCGTGGTCGATGCGGCAACCCTCAACCTCGTGATTAACAAGTCGTTATCTGCAAACGGCACGTCAGCCAACGGTGCAACAGCAAATGGCGCAAGAACAAATGGCACTGCAGCACGCGAGGACGCCGAGATCACTCGAACGCCGAAGAATGGTTCGTCCTTGCGTCAGGAAAAGAAGTCGTTCTCGCGAAACAGCACCCCCGATCAGACTCGTGGCGCCGACCGGGTTGGCTTGGGAAGCAAAACCACTTTCGGAAACAAGAGTGGGAAGAAATACGCGCCAGCGCACGCGGCATCGCTCGTTGGCTACCAAGGCCCAACGAATGAGCCCGACCCGATCGATCGAAGTGAGCCGACGAACGTTCAGCTCGGCTACGCCAAGACGGTCGTTGCGCCCCCGGTCTTCGACGAGGACATCATTCCGCGCTGGGTGCGCATCACCGTGAATGTCGTCGCCGGAACGATTGCTGCCCTGATTGCTGGACTCTTGGTGGCCTTGCTGCTTCTGTAGAGAGGTGCCATCCCTACCTCGTCCGATTATGCGGGTTTTCCGCGCGCTCCCCGAGCAAGCCCGACAACGCGCCGTTCGGACGGTAGCGCCGAAGTACACCTGCGGCAGCCAAGCAAGGGTGGTTCGTGAAGACGGCCGAGTTCTGCTCGTGAAGGCCGCCTACCGGTGGTCGTGGGGAATGCCCGGTGGCCTGATGGATGCGGGCGAGAGCCCAGAGGACGCTGCGGTTCGTGAGACCCGGGAGGAAACCGGCCTCGACATCGAATTGGTTGGCGAGCCTGTCGTCGTCGTCGAAATCGCGATGCAGCGAGTCAACTTCATCTATCAAGCCGTCCCGGCACCAGGAGCCGACCCCGATGACGTCACCCCGCAGGCGTCTGAAATTCTCGAACTTGGCTGGTTTGCCCACGACGAGTTCCCGATGACGATCCCCGACGGGTCGGGAATGGTCATGTTGGAAATTGCCAACCCCGACGTTGCGCCGAGGGTCATTGTGACAAATTCGCTTCGAGAGGATGCCGACAAGGGCGAGTAGCCGCTACCATTGCTCGTCCCGGGCGTTTAGCTCAGTTGGCTAGAGCATCTCGTTTACACCGAGAGGGTCGGGGGTTCAAGTCCCTCAACGCCCACGTATCGAACTTCGTTCGAACTCCGGAAGTCGCCCTTCACGGGCGGCTTTCGACGTTTTGTGTTGTCGTCGAGAGTTGAGAGTCGCCGGCAAGCCGAGTCTCGATGTCGTTGGCGATCTCAGCTATCGTGAGCCGCAT
>CALHXU010000020.1 GCA_938040365.1 uncultured Acidimicrobiales bacterium | reverse complement strand
TCATGATTTGGCAGATTGCACGACGAGAAATCGTCACCCGCGGTCAGACAAAAGCGTTCCAAGTGCTCACCGCAGTCCTGCTCGTCGGTGTCATCGTTGCAGCGGTCAGCATCTCGCTCGTGACTGGCAGCAGCGATGAAGCGAGCGAATTCACCATTGGACTCAGCGGCGATGGCACCGAGTTTGCAGATCAACTCTCGGTCGAAACCGATGAGGTCGCGCCGACCGTCGTCGAGACAAGCGATGGTGAAACGCTCCTCGAAACGGGCGACATCGACGTGCTGTTCACCGGCGACGAGCTCGTGTGGGAAGGATTCCCGATAGCGGATCTCGACCTCTACATCCGCACATCTGTCCAACAAGCTGAGTTCGCTGAACGGGTAGACGACCTCGGGCTGGGCAATGCAGAGCTGGCGGCGCTGTTCGGCGAAGTTCAGATCGAAGAGCGCCTCCTCGACGGCGAGGACGACGAACAGTTCGTTCGCTTCGGCGCCGCAACGGTGTCGACGATCGCCATGTTCATGCTCCTCACCGTGTGGGGCGGTTTCTTGATGATGGGGGTCGTCGAGGAGAAGTCGTCTCGAGTCGTCGAGGTGCTCCTCTCCCATGTCGAGGCTCGAACACTGCTCACCGGCAAGATCTTGGGACTCGGCGTCCTTGCGCTCATGCAACTACTGATCATCGTTGCCGGGATGGCCGCGGGCCTGTTGGCCGTACGCGATATCGAAGTCCCGAGCGGGGTCTGGAGTTCGGTGCCGATTCTGTTGGTCACGTTCTTACTCGGATATGCGTTCTATGCCTCTGCCTTCGCGGCGCTTGGCTCGACCGTATCCCGACAAGAAGACGCCCAGGCGGCGCAGCTGCCCGCCATGATTCCGTTGGTGATCGGCTACGGAATCGGTATCTCGTCGGTGCAGTCTCCCGACACACTGTTGGTAAAGATTGCCTCGTACGTGCCGTTTACCTCGCCGGTGGTTCTGCCCTTCCGGGTCGCGTTGACGAACCCACCCGCATGGCAGGTCGCGCTCTCGCTCTTCCTCCTCGCAGCATCGGTTCCGTTGATGCTCAACCTCGCTGGCAGGATCTACCGCAGCACCCTCCTCAACGTCGGCGCCCGCGTTCCGCTTCTCCAAGCGTTCCGCAACCGTAACGCAACCCTCTAACCCACTTCGTCAGGGTGCCTGGCACCTTGACGAAGTGGCACTAAGGCTCGACCGGGTGGACCGAGGTTCTTCCGCCAGAGATCGATAGCTCGCTCACGACCGAGTGCGGCGTGAGTGCCTGGCGAAGCGTGTCGTCATGGGTAGTGACCCAAACTTGGCTGTAACGAGACGCTTCGACGATGAGCGGCGCGAGCGCCTCGATCGCGCGAGGGTGCAGGCTGTTCTCTGGTTCGTTCAACACGAGCATCTCGGGCGGGCGGGTCGACAGCAAAGCGACCGCTAAGCACAGAAACCGCAGCTGTCCATCGGACAGTTCAAGCGCACTGAGCGGACGCCGCACCCCCGGGGCGTGCATGACGACGGTAAAGACCCCACGATCTGACTCGACCTCAACCCCGTAGCCCGGAAACGCTGTTTCGACCGCCTCGTGAAGCGCCCGCACGTCGCCGCGCTCGGTAAGGGTCGCGATCGCCGCTCCGAGGTTGGCCCCATCTGAAGCCAGTGCGTCGACCCGGACACCGGGTTGTGGGCGGCGAAGCGGGCTGTTTGGGCCAGTGTCGAACTGGTGGTAGAAACGCCAGCCGCGCATGCGATGCGCGAGCGAGGCAAGTTCGGGAAACTGGCCGGGCTCGCCCACCTGAGACAGCATCGATTCGGAGGTGCGCAGTGAGGTGACTTGGAGGGTCTCGCCATCCCTGGGGACGACGCTGCCAAATGCGATTGACCGGTCGAGGAGCGTCGAAGACGTTGACCGCTTCGGACTGATGTAGACGTACTCCTCTTTGATTTCTGGATCGAGCACAAACGGATTCGACGGCGAGATCTGCTGCAGACCAGCATTCAGTTCGTGGCTGAGATCATCCCAATGCGCCGAGAACGTCATACGCACATGGCCTTGCCCTCGGTCGCCAGCCCACAACGCCGAAGGCATACCTCCCTCGGCCAGGAGCGTTTCTGAGAACCGGCCGGTCGCCGCGGCCTGCAGTAGCTGCAACGCCCGATACAGGTTGGACTTGCCGGACCCGTTCGGCCCGGTCACCAACGTCAACTGGCCGAACTGAATCCACGTCTCGACCAACGATCGATAATTAGAGACGAAGAGGCGTTCAAGCACAGCCCACACCGTATCTCGCGAGACTCAATCACTTCCTGCCGACCAGCGGCAGACGTTTTCCCGTTGCGTTCTGGATCTCGACAGCGGGACTCCCTGTTTCTGTTTCGTAAGGGTGCCAGGCTCCCTTACGTTTCACCTCACTTCGTCAGGGTGCCTGGCACCCTGACGAAGTGAGGTGCACACGGAAAACTGAACGCTTGACCAGTCGACTCGGTGGGGCGTATCTTTTCTCCATGATTGGATTCATTGGCCTTGGAAATATGGGCGGGCCGATGGCCAAGCGCTTGGTCGAAGCAGGGCACGAAGTTATTGCCTATGACCTCAACCCCGAAGCGCTCGCACGAGCCGAGGAGGCAGGCTGCAAACGAGCGGCTTCTGCGGTCGAGTGCGCTGCTGGGGTTGAGATGTTGATGACCTCGTTGCCGCGTCCAGATCACGTCGAATCGGTGATGATCGATGGGGGAGTGCTCGCCGCTCTCGAACCGGGGAGCATTTGGGTCGATCTCACGACCAACCGAAAAGAGTTCGTCGCCGAACTCGCTACGAAAGCGCCCGAAGGCGTGAGCGTCGTCGATAGCCCGGTTACCGGTGCGGTCGATGGTGCCCGCAACGGCACGCTCACCCTCTTTGCCGGAGGCAGCGATGAAGATCTCGACCGCGTCGTTCCAGTACTTGAGCTCCTGGGCCGCGCCATTCGCTGCGGTCCGCTCGGCACGGGCAACGTCACCAAGCTCGTCACAAACCAGCTCTGGTTCGTCCACGCCGCAGCGATCGGCGAGGGCTTCGCTCTTGGCATGGCCAACGGTGTCGACATCGAGGTGCTGTGGGATGCCATCAAAGACTCCGTCGGCGATAGCTTCGTCGCACGCCACGATGCGCCCTCGATCTTTGCTGGACACTACGACCCGAGCTTCACACTGGACCTGTGCCTGAAAGACTTGGGCCTCACGATGGAACTCGCCAACAACGTCGGTACCGACCTGCCAATGACCGAACAGGCGAATGCAACCTTTGCCCGTGCGGCTGGCCGGTACGGCAAAGACGTCGGCGAACTCCACGTCGCAAAGCGAATAGAAGACGATGCCAATCTGTCGTTCCGCTTGGACGGTGATTGGGTTCCACACTGGGAGGCATAGGCACATGACGATCGAACTCACCGAACTTGTCGACCTCGATCGATACCCGATCGACCAGCCCGACAGCGACGGCTACGCAGCAGCCGTCGAGCATGCTCGCACCGGGCTGCGAGCTGAAGGCTGCGCCGTCATCAAAGATCTGGTTCGGCCCGAAGCGCTCGAACGACTCGGCAAAGAGATCTGGGATCGAAAATCGACAACACACTTTTCGACACAAGTCATCAACCCGTACTTTCACTTCCATCACAACGACGACTGGCCCGAACGCCACCCAATGAACACGTTCCTCGAGCGATCGAGTGGCTTCATCCCCGGCGACTCGTGGGAAGACACGACCGCGATGCGAACGATGTTCGAACATCCCGACCTCGCCCACTTCCTAGCCGACTGCCTCGAGATCGACGAACTGCACCCATATGCCGATCCGCTCGCCGGGCTCACCGCCAACATTCTCGACCCAGATCAGCAGTTCACGTGGCACTTCGACACCAACGAGTTCGCGGTGACGGTTCTCGTCGAGGAAGCAGACGAGGGAGGTCTCTTTGAGTATGTCCCGGCAATTCGCTCCGACGGTGACGAAGGCTTCGACCACATCCAAGACGTCCTCGAAGGAGGCCGCGAAGGAGTGCGAACCCTCGATCTCAAACCAGGAGATATGCAGATCTTTCGGGGCCGATATTCGTTGCATTCGGTGAGTCGCGTCGCCGCCGACTCAAAGCCTCGTCACGCCGCGATCTTTGCCTATACCGAGAAACCCGGTGTCATCGGCAGGCTCGAACGAACCGAACAGCTCTTTGGGCGCGTTCTGCAGGCCCATATCGATGCCGAAGAAGCAAGAGTTCGCACCGACGCGCTGATCGATTGACGCTTTTTCAGCGTTTTCTCACGAATTGATCCATTTGGGGCTTAAGAAGTGGAAAAGTAGCGCTCACTTTATTGAAGATGTCGTGTCCTTTGGCCGACTAGACACCTATGGATCGGCGTTACTTTCTCATAGGCCTTGTCGCAACCGCGTGCGGTAGCCAAGCAGTAACCGCGTCAGACGCCCCGTCCTCGGTCTTATTTGCCGAGGAACCAGCGCCAACATCGACCGCGCCGACAACGACCATCGCTGCGACGACCACTCCGCCGACCAGTGCAGCGCCGACACCGACCACGACGATCGCCCCCGATGCGAACCGCACATGGATTGCCACCGCTCGTGATCACGTCACGTCGTTGGCCCCTTTGGTCGAACCTAACGGGGCTCCTTTCGCAATGCCATGGCTCCAGCCAAACCCGCACCAATTCGGTACTCCACTCACGCTCATGATTACCGAGGGCCAACCCGGCGACGAATGGGTCAAAGTCCAACTTCCGATTCGACCAAACGGTCAAGAGGCATGGGTCAGCACCGCTGATTACGACATCAGCGAGGTCTTCCACCGCGCCCAAGTCAACCTCACGACCCAACAGGTCACCGTCTGGGAAAACGGCGAAGTCATCGCCGAGACCGACGCGGTGGTTGGCGCGGCGAGGACGCCGACTCCCTTTGGCAGCTTCTTTGTCATATCGGCCGTCGCTGACTACTTCGGCGAACCGGCCCTTGTCCTGTCCTCGTTCTCCGAGGCGCTCGATACCTTCGACGGGGGTCTTCCTGTCATCGCAATTCACCGCACCTTCAACGAGGGCCAAGAGTCCGACCACAACGTCGGGTCAAACGGTTGCGTCCGAGTTCCGGTCGAAACAATTCGGTTCCTCGCCCAGGAAGTTCCACTCGGTACCCCGGTCGACTTCGTCGCCTAACTGCAGCCTCCCGAAAATCTGTGGTCCGCTAGCAGGAATATTGCTGCTCGCAGACCACAGAATTTGCGAGGTGGCGCGGTCTCATCCTTGAGGATGAGGCCGAGGATCACTCCCGTGGGCGATGCCCTACGAACAGGTCGCTTCGTACGTTGTTTCCATAACGATGGACAACGAAACGGGGATGATATGGACAAGGCGCACACGCCACAATGGCGACTACTGCTCGGGGCATTGCTTCTGACCCTTGCTGCCTGCGGGGGCGAGACCGAGATTGCGAACAGCGGCGAAGCAGCTCCAGAAACCGAGGTCGCTGCGGTCACTGAGTCCGAAGAAGTGGCCGAAGAAGTGGCCGAAGGCGCGGACGACGAGATAGTCGATGTCGCTGATGAGACCGGCGCTGAGGAAGCGGAGACAGAAGTTGACGAGCTCGCCGCAGTGTCAGAGACAGCGGATGCTGCGACAACAGCGGATGCTGGGACAACAGCGGATGCTTCGACAACAGCGGATGCTGCGACAACAACAGCCGACGATGAGGGAACAGAAGCATCCGTTGAGCCGAACTTTGCTCTCACGGGCGAGCTCGACCTCACCACCGCTGAGATCAACGACATGGTGTCCTTTGTCGAACAGTCGGCGGGCCGTGAGTTCATTACCCCGCCGATTATCCAGGTCGTGTCGATCGAAGAGTTCGAAGCAGGGCTCGTGCCAGATGCTGAATTCCAGGCGGCCATCGATGCGAACAGCGAAACGTCGGCACGGTTCATGCAGGCACTCGGCCACACAACTTTGGGAGTCGATGAGCTCGCCGCTGAGTTTGCCGACCTCGGTTCGTCGACCGACCTGATCAGCGCCCGATACGACCCAGCGACCGATGCGGTGCTCATGCCAATCGGACAACTCGAAGGCGACGACTTCAATGCGATCCTCGTTCATGAGCTCTTGCATGCGCTCGACGACCAGTACGTCGACCTCGGTGTACTCATCGAGCAACTCGAAGAGCTCGCAGTTGAAGACGTGACAAGCGATGTTGCGTTTCAGATCACTGCGGTGGTCGAAGGACGGGCGACTGCCACCCAGTTCGAGTGGATGCAGGCGAACGGTGTTGTTCCAGTTCAAGAAGATCTGCCGGAGTCATTCAAGCGGGTGCCCGCGTCGGCGATCAACGACGTGGTCCTGCCGTACCAGCTCGGTGCTCAGACCATCTTCCAACTCGGTGGGGTCGAGGCGACCTGGGATCTCTACGACAATTTCCCGGTGAGCAGTGAGCAGATGATCTTCGCAAGTCGCATCGGGACCGACGAGCCGGTGGAGGTAGCTCGACCGGTCGTCGACGGTGAAGTGTTCGACGAAGGGGTATTCGGTGCCGAAGGCATGCTGCTGCTCGCATTGGGCAACAATCTCGAGCCGAGCCAAATCGAAGTGATCTCGGCGATCACCGCAGCCGAAGGATGGGGCGGCGACTACTACGTGCTTACCGGCGACGCTGCCGAGAGCTGTTTGACGGCAGCGATCGTGGCCGACACCGAGATGGACTTCACCGAGTTGGTAGACCTGTTCACCGAGTGGGCGGATCGTGAAACGGTCCATCCGGTAGAGCGGTCGGTTGCCGTCGAGGGCGAATCGCTGACGATCTCCTCATGCGCTCCGTTTATCTCCTAATGGTCGAGTCTTGCTACCTTCGATCCATGGGGGCCCGCAATCGTCTAGTGATGATCTTGGCGCTGGTGGCGTTGCTCGTCGCTGCCTGCGGAGACACTCCAGGCGCTGATTCAACAGCGACAGCGGATGCTGCGGACACAGCGACAGCTGATGCTGCGGACACAGCGACAGCGGATGCTGCGGACACAGCGACAGCGGATGCTGCGGACACAGCGACAGCGGATGCTGCGGACACAGCGGATGCTGCGGCCATTGACCTCGGCGATCTCGAAGCGGGCTACGGTCCGGGTTCGCTCGTCGCTGACGCTGGAGAGGTTCTGGTTCGTCTGAACGATCTTCCCGATATGTGGTCGCCGTTCGTGATGCCGTTTACCTATGACCCTCGCCCAGGAGTGTGTGAGGCTCCGGAGCCAACGGCGGTGACAGGGACTGTTCTGAGCTTTCTCGATCCGGGCGAGCGCCTATTCTTCGACACCATCGTCACCCAGGTTGAGGTTTACGACACTGCTGAGCAGGCAACAGTCGCAGTGGAGTTGGTGAACGGACCCGACGCTGCAGAATGTGATGTCGCGAGCCTCGCTCAGGTCTTCGAGGAGGGCATCCCCGACCAGGGGATCGAGTTTGACTTCGGTTCGGGGGTTGGCGAACCCGTCGAGAATCCGAGGGCGGTCACTGACGATTTCGTAGCTGCAACTCGTCGGTTCGAAGGTGCGCTCAACGTGGGGTCGGTGACCCGAGATCTTGTGCAGGTCGAAACGTCGGCGGCTTCGGGGTCGACGGTCATTCGGGTCGCTTCGGTCTCGGCGTCGGGACGAACAAACGACATTCTCGACCAAGCCAGCGAACTTGTCTTTTCTGCCGGTCCGCCTGACGTATCCCAAGATGGAGAAATCGACGCCCTCGTCGATCGGGTTCGATCGTCCATTCTGACGGTCGACGATGTTCCCTCCTTCTATGAGCCAGCCGAGACGATCATCATCGCAAATGATTCGGCCGAGCCCGGTAGCTGTTTCGAATTTAGTGTCGGTGAGGTCCGAATCGATGGGCCGAATTGGGCTGCGGTGAACCCCGGTGCAGGCGTCAGCCGTTTGTGGCAACTCACCACGATCCACGAAGATGAAGCCGCAGCGGCTGCATCGTTCGACGAACTCGTCGCGGTTGGCGGCGATTGCTTCGTTGAGTCGATAGGTCTGCCCGAGGACCAGTTCCAAGTCACCGGTCAGACCTTTGACAGCGTCGAAGTCGACGGGCTTGACGTCGTAACGATTCAGCTCGACATCAGCCAGTTCATCGAGGGTCAGGAGTTCGAGGTCGAAGCAGGGTTTGCAGCAGCCCAGATCGGCCAATTCACGACAGGCGCAAACTTCTTTGGCCTCATTGGCGATTCTCCCGAGCTTGCCGAACTCGCTGCGCTTGCTGCGCAACGGTTGGATTCGCAGTGAGCGCGCCTGCAGCGGAGATTCCTGCAGCCGCAGTTGGGGAACGGCGAGGTCTTGTGGGCCCCCTCGGTGAGGCCCTGCTCGTTGCCATTCTTCTCGTTGCGTGGGGCGTTTCTTTTTTGTCGCTCAGCGGGGCGCTCGACGGATTGTCGCCGGGTGGGCGCGCATTGTTTCTCGTCAACTCGTTCACCGCCGAGAACCTCACGATCGGGCTCGGCATCGGGATCTTGATGGTCCTCGCTCTGCCAATCCGACACTGGTCGCCAACCGGTGGACTCGTTGTCGTTGGCGGCTTGAGCATCGCGCTCCAGTGGTGGTATCCGTTGTTGTTCTCGGCCAGCTTTGTTGCGCGAATCTCGTTCGCCGTCGCCGTTCTTTGGGTGGCGTGGAAGGTGCAGAAGTGGTGGTGGCCAATGTTGCTGATCGTGGCGCCCTTCTTCGTCGCTGATGCTGTCCGTGTCCTTCAGATCAACCAACGAAATGAAGTTCTGACAAGCGGGCCGTCATCGACTGCGATCTCGATTAGCGAGATACTCCAAGATCTTTTGATCCACGCGTTGTTTGTCGCCGGTGGGCTTGGACTCCGTCGGTTTACCGCCCAGCGCCGAGAGCTTGAGGAGCGAAACCGCGAACTCATCGCCGAGCGCGCAAAGGCATCGGAATCGGCCGTCCTCGACGAACGCCTCCGTATCTCCCGAGAGCTCCACGACGTGGTAGCCCACCACGTCACGACGATGACCGTGCACGCAGGAGCGGCGCGCCAGGTCGTCGAAACATCGCCCGAGAAGGCGACCGAGTCGTTGCGTCACATCGAGGCCGCAGGTCGCAATGCGGTGAGCGAGCTCCATCAACTGCTCGGGTTCCTTCGAAATGCCGATGCCGACGCGACTTCCGGGGCAGCGCCGGGAGCCGAAGATCGTTCGCCGACCCCGTCGCTGCGGCACCTGTCGACGCTCCAAGAGTCTTTTGGTTCCAAGCTCACGTGCGATGTCGTTGTCGATGGTGATCTTGGGGCCGTGCCGAGCGCGGTCGAAGTGTCTGCCTACCGAATCATTCAGGAGTCACTCACCAACACGCTGAAGCACAGCACCGCAGACCGAGTCGACGTCCGTCTCGATGTCGGTCGCGACTCGCTCAAAGTCGAAGTGTGCGATGCAGGGCCTGCCCGCAACGGTGAAAGCGCCCCCGGCGGGCATGGCCTGGTCGGTATGGCCGAGCGAGCCTCGCTACACGGCGGCGAGGTCGTCGCAGGCCCCGCAAAGAGCGGCCTTGGTTGGCAAGTGTGTGCAGTCTTACCGTTTAGGAGCGAGCCATGAGCACAGAATCTGAGGGGCTAGTGCGGGTGTTACTCGCCGATGATCAGGCCATGATTCGCGCCGGATTCAAGTTGTTGATCGACAATCAACCCGACCTCGAAGTCGTGGGGGAGGCCGAGACTGGATCTGAAGCGGTGAAGCTCATCACCGAACTGAAACCCGATGTGGCATTGATGGATGTGCAGATGCCCGACATGGACGGCATTGCTGCAACCGAGGCGATCACTTCGGTCGGTGAGAGCACGACTCGGATCATCATCGTCACGACCTTCCAACGAGACGACTATCTCTTCGACGCGCTTCGAGCTGGAGCGAGTGGCTTTCTCCTCAAGACCGCCCCACCCGAAGACCTCGTAGATGCCGTTCGCATCGTGGCGGGCGGAGACTCACTGCTCGACCCGAGCGTTACTGGCCAGGTCATCGGTAGATTTGCCCAAGCTGGGCCTGGGGTTGCTCGGTCAGAACGCCTCGACGAACTCACCGAGCGCGAACGAGAGGTCCTCGAACAGATCGCAAAGGGCCTGAGCAATGCCGAGATCGCCGAAGCGCTCTTCGTTAGCGAGACGACGGTCAAGACCCACGTATCGAACGTATTGAGCAAGCTCGCCCTCCGAGATCGTGTGCAAGCGGTCGTCTTCGCCTACGAACACGGCTTAGTAAAACCAGGCGAGTAGGGGGGGTTGTAACACCTCGACACTTCCGGTCGAGAACCGTGGCAGCCCTCTTGGTCGCTGCGCTCTGCTTCGCTCCCCTTGAGCGGTTTGTGAAAGCACTCTGGGGGAACGGAGCGAAGCGGAGTGACCATGTCGGCGTCCGCGGATGTGAGGCGGAAGTCCTCACAACAATGCAGGATCTACGCCCCGGTG
>CALHXU010000019.1 GCA_938040365.1 uncultured Acidimicrobiales bacterium | reverse complement strand
ATGGGCACTGCGTCGATCACGCTTTGCACTTCGTCATCTCCGCTGCACCAGACGTGAAGGCCCTGCGGGCCGAATGCCCACGGGAACGAAGCGTCTCCAGTGCTCGTCAGAAATGCAACGAATCGGGTTCGGCCATAGTCGAACAAGACGTCCTCGGCGAGAGGGTCGTCGCCGCCCGTCCAGTCCGAGCCGATGAAGAAACGCTGCTGATCGCCGAAGTCTGTAAGGAACTGGTCATCGGGGTCGCCATAAGCAATGGGGTCAGGGGCATGGATGGCGGTCAGAAACTCTGAACCTGCAGACACATTCGAGTTGTTCGACTCAACTCGAACCACAGAATCGAGCGTGCCAGTGATGACTACATCGGTCTGGGCCACCAGGTCGGCAACGTCTGTCGCTGGGTCGTAGTCGAACAGAGGGAGGCCCGATCCGAGCAAGTCGGCAATGCCCTCAGCGTTTTCGCATTGTGTAGGACGCTCGCCAGGTGTAGATCCAGCACCGGTCTGCACCGTACTTGACCCACACGACGCAATGACTACCGCGACGGCCAACATCGCGAGCTTCAATGAGGTCAACTGCCCTGCACTAGTAGTCATCCACATGCCCTTCGCGTGCTTTGTCAACACTACTGGTACGTCGTGATCGGTGGGTTGGTTCCCATTGCCTCAACTACAGAGCGATCGACAAATCTGAGAAACCTGTTGATGAAAGCGCGGGCGGTGAGATTCCCGATTTGATCGACGACTCGCCAAAGTTTTCAAGTGTTAACGGGCGGAAAACTGCCACACAGAGTGACTTCATTTGACGCGCGCGAGAAGACGATTTTCGCACAGCTGGAGCGAATGGGTTCGGAATGCCACACAGAGTGGTCGAGTCGTCGCAATGTCGGCGGCTGAGTGGTCAAGCCTCGAAAATGGGATCCACGAAATCGGGAATAGGCCGTGCGTACTATCGGGTCTCGGCATCGGCAGGTTGCCAAATTAGGACCGAATGGAGATCCACATCCGATGAAAAGCAATCTCTTCACAGGCAAACGACGGAGGGCGAGCCGAGCGCTCGTCGCCTCAGTCCTTGTCGCAAGTACCGTCGCTGTTGCCCCGATCGGGCTATCAGCACAAGACGCAGGCGCAGGTTTCGATGAAGCCACTAGCGGCGACATCAGTAACGACCAAGCGAACCCACTCGCACTCGCACTCGGCAACGGCTCAAACGTCTTGAGCGGTTCGGTCGTCGGCGGTGGCGCTAGCGCAGACATTGACTACGTAACGGTCAACGTTCCTGCGGGACACGAACTGTCGGCACTCAACCTCGTGAGCTACGAGTCCGGCAACTCCCAGTCCTTTATCGGCATCCAAGCAGGCAACACGTTCACCGTGTCGCCACAAGAAGCCCAGGGAGCCATCGATCAGCTTCTCGGCTTTACGCTTTTTGGTGACTCCACCCCAGGAGACCTCCTTCCCGCCATCGGCGCGGCGCAGGGAGTGCAAGGCTTCGCCGGCGCACTCGGCGCAGGTGACTACACGTTCTGGATCCAAGAGACCGGAGCAGACGCAGCGAACTACTCGCTCGACTTCGTCGTCTCGCCAGTCGCACCCGCTGAAGGTGTTGCGGTAGTAGAAGACGCCCCAGCCGCCGACGACTCAGGTGCAGCGTTCACGACGAATGTTGATTTGGAGTTTGCTGGTTTGGAGCCGTTGGGTGATGGGTTTGTGTATGAGGGGTGGGTCATTATTGATGGCGCTCCTGTATCGACTGGTCGTTTCGATGTTGAGGCTGATGGCAGCTTGACGTTGCTGTCGTCTTCGTTGGCTGATGATCTCAGTGCTGCGACGACGGTTGTGATCACGATTGAGCCTGAGGTTGATCCTGATCCGGGTCCTGCTGATCCAAAGCCTTTGGCTGGTGACATTGTTGATGGTGTTGCTGAGTTGAGCATTGGTCATCCAGCTGCGTTGGGAGATGATTTCTCGTCTTCTGGTGGCCAGTTCTTGGTTGCGACGCCTACGACCGAAACTACCGATGATGAGTATTCCGGTGTTTGGTTCTTGGAGGTCACGCCTGATGGTCCGGTAGCTGGTTTGGATATTCCTGAGCTGCCTGCTGGTTGGGTCTATGAAGGTTGGGTTGTTATTAACGGTCAGCCTGTTTCGACTGGCCGGTTCCTCGATCCTGCTGGTCCTGATGACTTTGGCGGTTTCTCTGGTCCGTTGGGCAACCCACCGTTCCCTGGTGAGGACTTCATTGTGAATGCTCCTGATGGTCTTGAGTTCCCTCTTGATCTTCGTGGCGTTGGAACTGTGGTTCTGACGATCGAGCCTGCTGATGATGACAGTCCTGCTCCGTTTGCGATGCGTCCATTGGCTGCAGCAATTCCTGCTGACCTTGAGTTCCATGGTTCAGTCGAGTTGGGCGCTGGCCCTGGCGTACCATCGGGTGTAGCAACACTCGACATCCCAGCTGGCGATGATGCAGGTGACGGCGCTCCGGCAGCAGTCGAGTTCGTCAACACCAACTTCGGTCCTCGCTACCTCGAGGTACAGCCGAACGTCAACGTGTACTCGTCGAACCAGTCGAACACCGCAACCGAGTTCATCCTTCACCCACGTGGTGAGGGCGTGTACCTCATCCAGTCGGTATCGACCGGTCTCTACCTTCACGGCCACGGCGAGGGTGGAAACTTCAACGTCGATGTCGTTGGGCCTGTCGATGACACGGCGTACTGGGAACTCGTCGAGGTCGAAGGTGGCTACCACGTAGTCAACGTCGGCCTTGGTCGAGCGCTCCAAGCCGATCGACCTGGATTCAACGTCGACACCGAGGGGCCTGATGGCGACCTCGGCGCCCGAGTAACCTGGGCGATCGTTCCAGCGAACTAACTCGCTGAAGCGTCAATACGACGAATAAAAACTGAGAGTGCCCGGCCTGGTCAACAGGTCGGGCACTCTTTCGTTTTGGCCGCCTTCGAGACTCGCAACGGCCCGCTGCAAATCGATGACGGCTAATGGTGCCACGAGGGCATTTCCGGCGCCGCGTGTTCTGTTCGCGATTAGACGAAGCGGCAACGAGCTGGCCGCCCTCGACTCAGCAATGTAGATGTAGCTCTCTAGATCCGGCGCTAGCCGCCGAGGATCTTCTGGAGGAAGCCCTTGCGCTTTGGCTTGTCGGCATCGGCGAGCGCGGCGCGTAACCCAGCGATCGGCGTTGCGCCGATGTAGGTGCTGTGGTGTTCGCCTTCGACAAAGGTCATGATCGTCGGCATCGACTGGATGCCAAAGCGCTTCGCAAGCTTCTTTTGTTTGTCGACGTCGACTTTGGCCACGAGCACATCGTCAGGTACCTCGGTTGCAACCTGTTGCAGATCGGGCGCCATTGACTTACACGGACCACACCACGTCGCCCAGAAGTCGACCATCACAACTCGATGGTCTTCGAGTGCTTGGTCGAAGTTCGCAGAGGTCAGCGTTTTGGGTTTGCTTGTGGCCATGGTGTTTGAACCCATTGTTCACCGCCCATGATTCCGTCGATTTTTCGTCGTCGGGGGCAACACCCATTTAGAACCGTGAAACCGTGCCCGATACTCAGAGCATGAAAAAGCACACCATCTCCGCCGTTTGCTCGCTGGCCCTTCTCGCCACGGCGTGCTCGGGAGTCGAGTCGCCGCCGGTGAATGCGTCATCAGAAGGTGGCGCAACGACCGCGGTTGAACAACCTCTCGAAGAAGCACAAAGCACGACCACGGCCAATGGCCTCGAACTGCAGTCGGGCGCGCCGGACAGCCTCACCTTCGCCGAGTCTGAAACAGCCCACGAGGACCAAGCCGCTCCAACAACTGCTCCGGCAACCACCGTGCCTGCTCCGGCAACCACCGTGCCTGCTCCTGCAACCACCGTGCCTGCTCCGGCAACCACCGACGCCCCAGCCGAAGTTGAGCCACAATCGCCGGCTGAGTGCGAGGCGCCCGCCCTCGAAGGTCGTTTCGTTGACGTTGCCCTCGACGACCCTGATGGGGGATTGAACTTCCGAGAAGCCCCGAGCACATCTAGCTCGGTCATCACGACCTTCCGCCGGGGTGTAGAGGTCATCTCTACCGGCGAATGCGTCATCGTTGGAGGAACCGATTGGTGGGAGGTGCTCAGGACCGATGGATCCGAAAGCGGATGGGTGTCGAGCCGCTTTCTCAGCGCCGAGCCTCTCGATGGTGGCTTTGGCACTGGACAGAACCCTGAGTTCGCCCCAAGTCTTGGTGCACCCGAGGCTGACAGGACAAACCTCGGGCTCAGCGCCCCAACCCTCGAAGGCCTCGTGGCACTACTCGCGCAGGAATACGGCTTCGGCGAAGATGTCGAAATTAGTCCGGTTGGAGAGTTTGTCGGCATCGATCCAACGACTCAGACCGCGACCTACGACCTCGTTGGACTCGAAGATGACAGTTTGGCCGGATATCGCGTCGACCTCTTGCTCTTCATTGACCGCGATGTTGCGAATGGTGATCTCGTTACGGGGTTCACCGCAATCAACATCGTGCGGCAAAGTCTGTGCGCACGAGGCGTTGGCGACGACGGCCTCTGCATCTAGAAGCTCATGGCTGAACCTCGCTGCCTACGGTTCAGCGACGATCCAGCCTCGGCGCTGTAGTTCGGCCGCCAAGTCTTCGTCGGAGTACTTCCGCAACGCCTGCTCGGCCGCCGATGGTCGGGCAACCTTTTGGACTGGAGCGATGCTCACGTCTTCGATCTCGCCTTGCTCTTGGAGCTTCTCGATGAACGCGTCGGCTTCGTCACGGGTGAACTTCCCGCCAGCCTGACGCTGTGTGAAGTCCATTGGGTATCGAGCCTCTTTGAAGCTTTCGAAACCGGCGTCCATAAGCAGGTTCAAAAGGTCATCGAGTTGTCGGTGTGTTGCGGGCGGTCCAGCCGCTTGTCCAAAGGCCATGACGACATTCTCGCCGCTAGGTCTGACAGAGGTGGTACCACGCGCGGCAAATCTGCCCGGCAACGAATTGGGCCCGGGCGACACAGCACCCGTCGCCGGAGGCGACAAGAGCACGCGTCGCCGGAGGCGACAACAGCACCGGTCGCCGGAGGCGACAACAGCAATGGCAGAGGCCTAGTGCTCGGCTTGCCTGCTTAGCGCTCGCTGGTGGTGAGGGGAACCTCGACCGCTTCTTCCACCGTGAGATCGATTTGGGCCTCGAGTGAAACCTCGGCCTCGTCGTGATACCACTCCTCATGAGGAAAGTGGTTATGGCATGAGAGGCACTGGGTGTGCTTCCAAATCTTCGCACACGCCGGGCACACCCCGCCGGTGTCGAAGGTGTTCCACGAGTGATAACAACCCTCGGGCGCGCACGACCATCTACTCGTCGCGTCGGGCTTCCACTCACAGCCTGGGCACCAAATCTTCACAGTTTCACCATCGGTTCACCGACGGCTGCCCTTGAGCGTTCGGGGCTTCGGCACAAGTCATTATCCGATCAACCGGACAAATAAATCGATTTGTCTGCTCAATCTGTGGGGTGATGATTCGGAAGGCGTCGTAGGTTCCGATCCAACAGATCCAACCAAAAGAGGGACGAGAAGAACGATGTCACAAGAGTGGGGCTTTGATACGAAACAACTGCACGCCGGCCAGGTGGCAGACCCGACCACGGGGGCGCGGGCCGTACCGATCTACCAGACCACCTCCTATGTATTCAATGACGCCGAACATGCAAAGAACCTGTTCGCGCTCGCGGAGATTGGAAACATCTATACCCGCATCATGAACCCGACCCAGGGTGTGCTCGAAGCGCGTATCGCCGCACTCGAGGGAGCGGTCGAAACTGCAGTCGGCCTTCCCGGTGCACTCGCTACTTCGAGCGGGCAATCCGCTGAGGTGCTCGCCATCTTGAACTTGGCCGAGTCTGGCGATCACATCGTTGCATCCTCCTCGCTCTATGGCGGCACCTACAACCTCCTTCACCACACGCTGCCGAAGATGGGAATCACCACCACGTTCGTCGATGACCCCGACGACCTCGATGCGTGGGCAGCAGCAGTGCAGGACAACACCAAGGCGTTCTACGGCGAGTCGATCGGCAACCCTCGGGCCAACGTCCTCGACATCGCCGGAGTGAGCGGAGTGGCGCACGCGAACAACGTGCCACTCATCGTCGACAACACGGTTGCGACGCCGTATCTGATCCGACCCTTCGAGCACGGTGCCGACATCATCGTGCATTCGGCGACCAAGTTCATTGGCGGCCACGGCAACTCGATCGGCGGCCTCATTCTCGACGGCGGCTCCTTTGACTTCGGTGCGAGCGGAAGGCACCCAATGCTCACCGAACCCGACCCCAGCTACCACGGACTTCCGTACTGGTCTGCGCTCGGTCCCGGTGCCTACATCATCAAAGCTCGAGTTCAGCTCCTCCGCGATCTCGGAACGGCCGTTTCGCCAATGAACGCGTTCCTCTTCTTGCAGGGCCTCGAAACGCTCAGCCTCCGAATGGACCGGCACTTCACCAACGCACAGAAGGTTGCCGAATACCTCGATGCGCACCCCCAGGTCGAGAAGGTTGCCTATGCCGGCCTGCCAAGCTCGCAATGGTTCGACCGAGCGAGCGAACTCGGCGGCGGCAGGGGATTTGGATCGATCGTGGCCTTCGACATCGTCGGCGGGCTCGACGCCGGCGTCTCCTTTGTCAACAGGCTCGAATTGCACAGCCACGTCGCAAACATTGGTGATGCAAAGTCGCTCGTGATCCACCCGGCAAGCACCACGCACAGCCAACTCACCGAGCAAGAACAAGCGGCCTCGGGTGTCCGAGCCGGGCTCGTTCGCTTGTCGGTCGGCCTCGAGAGCATCGACGACATCATTGCCGATCTCGACATCGGGTTTGCCTCACGTTGATAGGCGCCCCGAATAGAAGTGGTGGCTAGCGCTGAGAGAGCAGCGTCTCTAGGCGTGTGATTCGGGCCGCTTGGGCCGCCAGCTCGCCGCGGAGTGCTTGCACCAGATCACTTTGTACCAGTCGAAGGTTCTCCGACGATGCCTGTGCGTCCTTTGCTCGTTCTTCTGCGCTGCCGACCGCCCGCTCGATTTGTTCGAGGCGTTCTCCGCCAGCACCGCTGCTCTCCATGTCGGCGACGCGACGGTCGATGCGGTCCTCGGCAGAATCGATCCGGTACACGATGAAGTCACGCAACTCGCTGGTCGCGTCTGCTGCGGCCTGTTCGACCGATTCGATCCACTCGCGCACCGAGTCGCGAAGCTCGCTCACCGAAGCGTCGCTCGCACCACTCTGATCCGTCGCAGCGGCGCGAGAAATAGCGTTCTTCGTCGTCGACTGAAGTTCGGTCGTCGTTGCCTGCAACTCATTGGTTGTCACCTGCAACTCTTCGGTTGCGCTGGCGATCAACTCGACGCGCGTCGTCAAGTTGTCGTTCTCATCGAATCGCTTGCGAACGAGCGCAATTTCGGTGGTGAGCTCTGAAAGCGAGTGTTGTGCCCGAGCGAGCTGCTCGTTCATTTCAGCCGAGTGAGCTTCGAGCGCTTCAGTTCGACCCTCTGCGGCTTGTGCTCGTTCGCCGCCTGCGAACCCACTGGTGCGGACGAGCTCGAGGTCGGTGTTTGTAGCTGCGATTCGTCGATGTATCTCGTCGATATCTTGCTGAAGAACGGCGGTCTTTGAGTCGACCTCATTGATCTGCTCATCGGCAGCGCTTGCGAGGTCGCCGAGTTGTGCGATCGTTTCGGCCGCTGCGGCATCGATCCGTTGGTTGAGGGCAGCATCGACATCTTCGATTCGTCGCGCCGAGTCTGCGGTGATTCGTTGCAGCTCTTCGATGCGGATATCGGCCGAAATCGACCACTCATCGACGGCTTCCATTTGGGTCTGGACCGTGTCGATCGACGTTTGGATGTCGACGACTCGGCCGTCGAGGCTGGCGCTCCAGTCGTCGAGCGCTTCAAACTTTTCTTCGGCGGTCGATTCATGCCCGCGAAGCTCGGTGACCCTGCGGTCTACCTCGACCACCCAATCGTTCAACGCTTCGATCTGTTGGCTCTGGGTGTCCATCGTCGGTGACACCGCACCGGGGTCTTCGCGGAGTTGGATGACCTCTTCGACGGGGAACGCTTGCTGGGCAGCTACGCGGGCTTCAGCCTTCTCTTCGATCTCTTGGAGTTCTTCGAGCTTCTCTTTGGCGCTGGAAGTTAATTCCTCAAGATCGGAGGTGCGCTTTTCAATCTCGACGATCCGGTCGTCAGCATCGGTCTGCCAGTCGTTGACCGCTTCGATCTGTGTGGTGTGGTTCCCAATGATTGGACCGAACTCGGTCAGGCGGCCAACAAGTGCCTCGTCGACGGTCTGTTCAATGTTGAGCGCATCGAATCGCTCGACCGTCTGGTTCAGGCGGCCATCGAGGCTCGTGACCCAGTCGTTGACCGCTTCGATTTGGGTGTCGGAGGTCTTTGTATGCTCGTCGATGTCGAGAATTCGTCGGTCGACGACGGTCACCCAGTCGTTGACAGCGGCGATCTGCTCACCGTGAGTTTCGATTTGCTCGTCGTGGCTTTGGATCCGCTCGGTAAGAGCGTCGACCCGCTCAATCTTTTCGTTCACGTTGTCGAACGCACCGTCGTGTAGCTGGAGGCGTTCGTCTAGCGCAGTGATCTGTTCGGTAGCAGCCCCGAGTGCGCGATCGCTCTTCTGCGACGAAAGTAGCGCTGCCTCGATCGATTCGAGTGCAACGGTCAGTCCTTCGTCGTGTCCGTCCACGCGTTGGGTGACCGCTTCGAGTGCCTCCTTGTGGCCACTCGTGATCTCGTCGTGCTTCGAGAGGAGAACGGTCGCCGTCTCGAGAATCTCAGAGTGCTTCTGGATCAACCCGTCTTGTTCGCCGAGACGAGAGTCGATCGAGGTAGTGACTTCGTCGATGGTTGTGAGCAACGAGCGAATGTCGTTTGCGTGGCTATCGAGACCTTCGCTGAGTTCGGCCCGCTTTTCGGCGCTCTGAGCTTGATCTGCATTGATGCGCGCTTGGAGCGTGGTGAGCTCCGACGAGCTTTGTGTGAGTCGGCGATGCGCGAGGTTGACGTGCTCAACGACTTTCTTGAGGTAGTTGTCGTGGCCCTGCTCGATGCGCAGGGTCCGGTCTTCGAGCGACTGGATTGCGACGGCGTTCTGGGCTTGCGCATGCGATCGAGCATCGACGCGCTTTGACAGGGCCTCGACGGTCTCGCCAAGAATTTGATTCGACGCAACCGAGTCGGACTGGATTGTTCGCGACGATTCGTCGAAGCGTAGGCCGAGTTCGCGGATCGCTCGTTCGACGTTTTCGATCTTCGATCCATACGACGCGAACTCGGCGTTGACATTGTTGTGAACAACATCGTAGGAACCGCGGGTCTCTTCGACCACGCGAGTGAGCTGATCGACATTGCTGAGCGCGGTCGTCACCTGACTCGCGAGCCGCTCGATTTCTTGTGAAACAGCGCTGTGATCGCCGCCCGCTGTGGTGGTTACCGATGACAGCTGTTCGGAAAATGTTTGGAACCGGTCCCGGACACCTGCGACGTGTCGTTCGAGGCTAACGAGACGTTTCGTAACATCGCTTGGGATCTCTGGCGTCGCGGCAAGGCTCGACTCGATGGTGTTGACCCGGTCGCCCATGAGCTCGAGCTGTGCATCGATTCGTAGAATTCGCGCGTCTGGGTCCTGATGTTGACTGCTGAGCGATGCTGCCCGCGCTTGATTACGAGCGAGCGTCTCCTCGGCTGAAAGGTCGGGCCACTCGGCGCTTTGGGGCTGATCGTCTGTCTCGTCGTCCATGCGTTCTCGCTGCGTCTGGTCAAGCCCTCAACCACTACCGGACTCAACGGATCCATCGGTGTTTCCATCTACGAGGTGAGGGCCACGCGGACTAGATGCTCTCATAAATATGGTGCGTTTCGCTGCGACCACAGGTGCATTCAGCAAAATTCTTTCCCACCGTTTTCGCTCGGCGAAAGCCACCCAAGAGGTCGCGATATCCCTGTTTGCACACACCGCGTGATCAACCTTGGACTCGACCGAAAAAAGCCACACAAAGTGACGTCGCGTGCACGCTCAGGTCACCTATGGCGATTTTGCGCTGCGCGTATCGCTGCAGTCAGGCTCTTGTCATGCTTTCTGAACTTGCACTAGTTGATTGGGTTGCGCTGCTCATCGCATTTGTTCTCCTCGGAGTTGCTGCGACGGCGACCTACCTTGCCCACACCACCGAGCCAACCTCGGTACTTACGGTCAAGGTTCCGGGCGAGGTGAGGTCATTAGACGCCGCTTCCTACCGGCCGATCCACGCCTTGGCGAGCAGCCTCGATGATTCGGCTGGGCACAACGCTTCGTCGAAGTGGAGCGCTTCAAAGAACCACACCGTTCCGCCTCCTCCTACCGGGCCGGCAACCCCTCAGCTTCCACCCCCTCCGAAGCTCACATCTGTTGGTCGCGCGTCGGACCCCGAGCAGGTGATCGACCTCGACTCCGATCGTGAAGAGACGGTCGCCGAACGAGCCAAGCGCCTGCGAGCAACCCGCCCTATCGCCGAAAGCGAACGACCAGTGTCCACCATTTCCGAAGCTCCAGAGCCGCTCACCTATCAACACGTCACGAGCGGTGACCGAGAAGAACACGACGTTTCTTCTGGCTTCCCATCACGAGGCCCTGGGTTTTTTGCTGACCCGGTTGGACGCCACGAGTTGCGTTATTGGAATGGTACGAAGTGGACCGAGTACGTGAAAGAGGGCGCGGACCGCTTTGTCGACCCGCTGTAGCGCCCTGCGACCCGGTGCAGCTGCCGGCGACCCGGCGCAGCAGGGCTAATCGTGGACGATCGGGAGCGTTCCTGAATGAGTACATCTTGTGCAAAGTGCCTTGATCACCGTGCTTCTGTGCCGACCTTGCACCTATGAAGCGGAAACCCGACGAGGAGCCAGAAACTCCTGCACGCGAGGACTACCGCTACGTGATCCCGCTCCAGATGGAGATCGAGATCGGTAACGGAATATTGAAGCGGAAACGGCGGGTACCGGCACGCCCGGTTGACCTTTCGATCGGCGGGGCTGCATGCCACGTGCGGCCAGACCCCGAATACAAGCTCGGAAAACGCTTTCGCGTCTACATCGCAGGTACGGCGTGCTTTGGCGAGGTTCGAAACATCAGCTCCACAAGCGACGGCCTCACCCGAATTGGTCTGTCGTTCATCAAGCTCGAACTCGAAACTCAAGAACGCATTGTCGACGCGATCGAGCAGGCGAAGTACAACAGTTCTCGGCTTAACCCAGACGGTTAATCTCGGCTAATCCCGTCGGTGGGGCGTCGAGCCGGGCGGGGGAGGTGGCGGGCCGTCCTGAATTGGACCACCGTCGACGTCGATCGCATCGATCTGGTCTGAGGACCACCTCATGTTTGATACAAAGCTGCGGTCATAGGTGCTGAAGAAGTCTGTCGTTTGTTCGGAGAGTTCGCGAAGGAGCAGGTAGTTGGCTGTGCCTCCGACTGCAGCGCCAATGCCGAAGGGAAGGATCTTGCCGAGCGTCGCTGCGCCACGGCGGCCGCCCCACTTTTGCAGCACCTGAAGGACGAGCTGCTGGTTCACCCGTCGGAGCGCGTCGACCGTCGCCATTTGGCCTGCTCCGCCGCCGATAGCTTCGCTTGCTAGTTCGAGTGCGTGTCCCTCGCCGAGCTTGAGTCCGATGTCTCGGGCGAGCGTGGTGAACTCCTCTGCGGCGTCCTCGCCAAAGGCGAGTACGGCAAGAACCCAGGCTCGTCGTTCTTCGGGGGATGCGTCGGTGTAGCCGTAGGCCGCGCCGGTTGCCATCACCATGTCGGTTACCTGCAACGCAACCACACCGAGCTCGGCTGCGATTGCACCGACGGCCACGCTTGTGCCCACGCCGGGGGCAGCTGCCGTTGCGCCAGCGGCTGCGCCCAAGGCCGCCATCTTCTTCTTGACGGGATCTTGGATCATTCGAGCTTTGGTCTCGGCGGGAGCGCCCGGGGCTGTTTCGGCTGCTAATTCGAGTGCTTCGTCCCAGCGATTCTCGACCGCTCGGTCGATGCCTTCGATGAGTGCCTTGCCCGCCGCATCGAGGATGGGCGTTGGAATCCGTTCGGTCGCCTTCTTCTCGACGTACTTTCTCAGCATTCCCATAGCTCTAGTGTGGTGTCTCGCGGTCGGCGTTCAACCGTTAAAGTCATAGAGATATGGCAGACCCCTCGACATTTGCAGAGCAGGCTATGCCGCTGATGGACCAGCTGTACTCGGCTGCAATGCGTATGACTCGCAACCCAGCTGACGCCGAAGACTTGGTGCAGGAAACGTACATGAAGGCCTTCCGTGGCTTTGAGAACTTTCGCGAGGGAACGAACCTCAAGGCCTGGATGTATCGCATCCTGACAAACAGCTACATCAACCGATACCGCCAAAAGCAGCGGCGTCCAGACGAATCTGACATTGCCGATGTGGAAGACATGTATCTCTATCGTCGGCTCGGGGGTGAAAACTCCGAGATTGGATCATCGGCCGAGGATGCGTTCCTCAACTCGATTACCGACAGCGAGGTAAAGGCAGCGATCGAGGCGCTCCCGGAGAACTTCCGAATTGCGGTGCTGCTCGCCGATATCGAGGGCTTTGCGTATAAAGAGATATCTGAGATCCTCGATATCCCGATCGGGACGGTCATGAGCCGGATTCATCGTGGCCGAAAAGCGTTGGAAAAACAGCTCCACGACTTTGCAGCCGAAAGAAATCTGCTTCCTGATGCGGATTTTGGGAATGAAGCCGACGACGTGTCTGTTGGCGACTCTGCGGGTGGACATGCACGTGAAGACGAACCTGACGACTCTCATACGGAGATTGCGACATGAGTACCGATCCGAACAGCCAGCCAAGCCAAGACGATGTGTTTGCAGCATCGCCCCCATTTGCGAACGCGGGTGATGGTTTCACCAGTTCGTTTGTTGCCGTCGATGCGTTTAATCCGGCTGGGCCGCAGGTGATTTCTTCGCCGCTCGACAATCCGCCGGGCCAGGCAACGTGTCTCGATGTCCATCGCAGCTTGAGCGTGTACCTCGATGGCGAGCTCGCGCCGTCGCAGTCGGCTGCGGTGCAACAGCACCTCGGTACCTGCCCGTCGTGTCAGACAGCTCAGGCATTTCAAATGCAGTTTCGCACCACGCTTGCGGCAAAGGCGCTCGATCCAATGCCCGATGACGTTCGAGCTCGGATCACCAAGGCGCTGGGTTTCGAGTAACAGCTCTGCAATTTTGGAAATCATTGCTCGCTGCGATTAGCACTATCTGACTTTCTGTTAGAACCTATAACCTGATCGAACCGACACGTCGTCTCCTTCTTCGGAGGCCTGTTCTGAAGGAAGTAGCTGTGCAAGACCGCGCTCGCGTTGTCATTATTGGTGGAGGCGTTCATGGCGCCTCGCTGCTCTACCACCTCGCCCTCGAAGGTTGGACCGATTGTGTCCTCATCGAGAAGGCCGAACTGACCTCAGGTTCGACGTGGCATGCGGCCGGCCAGATCACCCGCTCGGTGGCCGATTACACCACCGCAGCGTTCCACCATTACGCGATCGAGCTGTACGAGCACCTCGAAGAGGACACGGGCCAGGCAATCTCGTTCCATCAGCCGGGCGGGCTTCGTGTGGCTTACACCCACGACGAAGTCGAGGCGTTGAAGACCCAGATCGGTATTGCCCGCTACCTCGACTACCCCCTCGAACTCATTGGACCTGACGAGGCAAAGAAGTACAACCCCTACTACGACTTCACCGACGTTAAAGCAGCGATCTGGACCGAGGGCGAAGGCCACGTCGATCCGAGCGGTGTCACCATGGCGTTCGCGAACGGTGCGCGAGCCAAGGGTTCGACGGTCGTGCGGCGCAATCGTGTCACCGACGTCCAGCAGCTTGCGAACGGCGAGTGGGAAGTCACGACCGAGAAGGGCACGATCACCTGCGAGCACGTGGTCGACGCTGCGGGTTGTTACGGCCATCAGGTCGGCCAGCTCAGCGGTTTCAACGTGCCGCAGGCAAACATCTTGCACCACTACCTCGTCACCGATGAGGTCCAAGAGTTGGTCGATGCCCAAAAGAACGACGGCTGGGAAATGCCGGTCATGCGAGACAATCGCGTTGCGGGTTACATCCGCCAGGAACAGACCGCAGGCCTCATTGGCATCTACGAGCATTACGGTGCCGAATCGATCTGGGACGAGGGCGTGCCGTGGGAGGCCGAGAACCCTCTGTTCCCCGAGGACTACGACAAGATTGCACCGTGGCTCGAGGAGTCGTTTAACCGCGTGCCGATCTTTGCTGACGTCGGTATCAAGCGCGTCATTCACGGCGCCATCACCCACACGACCGATGCACATATGTTGCTCGGTCCGGCCCCTGGCCTTCGCAACTACTGGTTGAACACCGGCTCGTCGATCGGACTCGCGTGGGGTCCTGGTGCTGGCCGCGAACTCGCCCGGTGGATTGTCCATGGCTCGACCGAACTCAGCTTGCGTCATTATGACCCTCGTCGTTTCGGGTGGGCTGACCAAGAGTTCGTCCGGCTGAAGTCGATCGAAGATTACGAATGGATGTTCCGGGCTCATCCACCAGGCGAAGAGCGAATGGAACATCGCCCTGTCTGGACTTCAGCGCTCTATGAGACGCTCGTGGCTAAGCGTGCCATGCATGGCCAGGCTTACGGTTGGGAACAACCGAAGTGGTTCGTTCCTGAGGGTCAACCCCTCGAAGACAGCCACGGTTGGCGTCGTCCCGAGTGGTACAAGGCTGCGAAGCAAGAGAGTCGAGCCGTACGCGAACAGGTCGGCATCATGGACATGTCGGCGTTCACCAAGTTCGAAGTTTCGGGCCCCGACGCCCACTCGTTCCTCAACCGGCTCACGACCGGAATCGTGCCCACGACCATTGGCAAGATCGCACTCAACTATGTGCTGACGCCAACCGCTCGTGTCGAGACCGAGGTGACCATCACCTGCCTCGCCGAGAACCACTACTACGTCGTGTCGGCTGCGGTCGGCCACGTCCGAGACATCGATCACTTCACCCAGAACATCGACGGCGCCGACGTTACTATCACCGACGTCACCCGCTCCTACGGTGCTGTCGCCATCGCAGGGCCAAACGCCCGTGCGCTCATGGAAAAGTGCACCGACGCCGATGTCAGCAACGAGGGTTTCGGGTTCTTGCGCCATCAAGACATCACCGTGTGCGGAGTTCCGTTGCGGGCGCTGCGCGTTGGCTTCACTGGTTCGCGTGGCTGGGAACTTCACGCGCCGATGGATCGCCTGCTCGAACTGTACGAAGGACTCTTCGCCGAAAACGACGAGAGCATTGGCCTCACCGACATTGGAAGCCACGCACTCAACTCCCTTCGCATGGAAAAGGCCTACCTCAGCCGCTTCGAGCTCACCCACGACATCGGGCCGCTCCAAGCCGGTGTCGAACGGTGGGTCAAGCGTGATCGGGGAGACTTCATTGGCCTCGACGCACTCGATACGCCAACGACCGGAAATGACTGGCGCCTCGTCTACCTCGAGGTCGACCTGCCCGCTTACGACGGTACCTACTCGCCCGAGGACGACACCGCCGTTGCCGATTGTCTCGGCGGCGAAGCGGTCATGCACAACGGTGAGGCCGTTGGGCTAACAACGTCGGGCGGCTATGGCTTCACGGTCGACAAGAGCCTTGCTTTTGCTTTCGTCAGTGAACCAGCGTCAGCACCTGGAACCGAGTTGAGCGTGCTCATCTTGGGTGAACCACAGCGCGCAACCGTGCTCGATGGTCCAATCTGGGATCCAGAGAATGAAGAGCTCCGACATTGAGCCCACAACTCCCTAATCACGCAGCGGTCGTCATCGTCGGCGGCGGCATCGTCGGCGCATCGATCGCCTATCACCTGACCAAGCGCGGCGTGAGTGACGTCGTCGTCCTCGAACGCCACCAACTGACCGGCGGAACGACCTGGCACGCTGCGGGTCTCGTCGCGCAGCTGCGCTCGACCGAGAACCAAACGAAGCTCGCTCGTTACAGCCACAACCTCTATCAAACGCTGAAGGAAGAGACCGAACAAGACACCGGTTTCCACGCTCCGGGCGCGATTTCGATGGCATCGACCCCGCACCGCTGGGAAGAGCTGCGCCGGACTGCGGGCATGGCTCGCTACCTCGGCATCACCGCCGAAGAGATCACCGCCGAAGAGATCAGCGAACGGTTCCCGCTCGCGAAGACCGACGATCTGCTCGGTGGCATCTGGCTGCCGGACGATTCGGTCGTCGGCCCATCCGATTGCACGATGGCGCTGATGCGCGGCGCGCGCAACGGTGGAGCGAAGCTCATCGAAGGCGTCGGTGTCGACGACCTGTTGACCGAGGTGAACGCCGATGGCGTGCGCCGCTGCGTTGGTGTTCGCACCGATGACGGAACCGAGATCACCGCTACTCAAGTCGTGCTCGCCTGTGGTCTGTGGACCCGACACCTGGCCGAGAAGGCCGGCGTCAACGTGCCGCTTATGGCCGCCGAGCACCACTATGTCGTGACCGAACCAATCGAGGGTGTCGACGCTGGCGCGCCGATTCTTCGCGACCCGGACCGGTGGGCATACCTCAAGCCCGAGGCCGGTGGCTCGATGCTCGTTGGCCTGTTCGAACCGGTCGGTCGACCGTGGCCCGAAACCGGGCCACCACCGATCGACAAGCCGTTTATCACGATGGATCCCGATCCTGATCACTTGGGGGAGTGGCTCGGCCCCGCGTTCGATCGCATCCCGATCCTTCACGAGACCGGACTTCGGTTGCTCTTTGACGGGCCAGAGAGTTTCACCCCCGACGATTCCTACATCCTCGGCGAGGCCCCAACGCTCGACGCGCTCTTCGTCGCTGCTGGCTTTAACTCGATCGGTATTCAGTCCGCCGGTGGCGCCGGCATGGCGCTCGCCCATTGGATGACCGAAGGCGAGCCGCCGTTCGACCTCCACGATGTCGACATCCGCCGTTTCGAACCGTGGCAGAACGACGAGACCTACCTGCGTGAGCGCACGGTCGAGGTGCTCGGGCTGCTCTATGCCCCGCACTGGCCAACGCGAACCTACGACACGGCCCGGAGCATCAAGCGGTCACCGCTCTATGACCGGACCGCCGAAGCAGGCGCGTACTTTGCCGACCTCAACGGGTGGGATCGGCCCATGTATTACTCGAAGCCCGATCTCTCGCCGCCGGTTCCAAACACCTACGACTACTCGTGGGGCATCGAAGGCTGGCACGAGGCAAACGCGGTCGAACACAAGGCCGTTCGCGAAGCCGTTGGCATGTTCGATCTCTCGACATTCGCAAAGCTCGAAGTCGAGGGTGACGATGCCGCCGACATCTTGGACTACCTCGCTTCTGGGGCAGTGAATGGCGAGGTCGGCGCATCGGTTTACACCCAATGGCTCAACGACCACGGGGGAATCGAAGCCGACCTTACGGTCAGCCGAATTGCTGAGAATACGTTCTGGGTAATCGGGGGAGCGGGCACTCGCCAGCGCGACCTCACGACACTGCAGCGGGCTGTTGTTGGCCGGAATGCAACCGTCACCGACGTCACCGAAGACAATGCGTGTATTGCGGTCATGGGACCAAACGCTCGCGACCTCGTGAGCTCGCTGACCAGTGCTGACATGGGTGACGAGGCCTTCCCGTTCGCCACGAACCAGCGCATCGAGATCGCATCGGTCGAGGTACTCGCGAACCGCATGAGCTATGTCGGTGAACTTGGTTGGGAGCTCTATGTCCCGGCCGCCGAAGCCGTCACGGTGTGGGACGCCTTGGCCGAAGCAGGCGAGGCACATGGACTCGAACTTTGCGGATACTTCGCGCTCAACTCGCTGCGTTTCGAAAAGGGTTACCGGCACTGGGGACACGACGTCACGCCAGACGACACGCCGGTCGAAGCCGGACTTTCATTTGCTGTGGCGTGGGACAAACCAGCTGATTTCCGTGGCAAAGCTGCGCTTAGCCAACAGCGCGCCGAGGGCGCTCGCCAGCGGCTCGTGCAGGTCAAACTCGTTCAGGAGTCGGGCCCAGATGCACAGCTGATCCACCACAACGAAACGTTGTTCCGAAACGGCGAGCCCGTTGGTTATGTCACCGGCGGCATGTGGGGTCACACCGTCGATGCGGCGATCGGGATGGCACTCGCTGTCCGCGGCGACGAGAAGGTCACCCCCGACTGGGTAAACGACGCCGACTGGGAGATCGAACTCCCCGGAGGGCGCGTCGCCGCGATGGTTCAGTTACGTCCGTGGCTTCGCTGATCCAGCGGCGAGGCGGCTCCGCCGCAATCGTGCGCTCTACCCACGGATTTGGGGTCTGACCCCAAATCTGCCGGTAGCTGCCGCGACTGTCGGGGTTTTTGGGCGATATTTGGCGCATGTGCGCTGAAATCGGGGTCTACCCACGGATTTGGGGTCTGACCCCAAATCTGCCGGTAGCTGCCGCTCTTAATTCCCTGCGCAGAAGGCGGCGAGGTCGCCGAAGTAGACGTGGGCCATTGGGGTTGGTGAGCAGATGCTGCTGAGGTCGGCGAGCTCGGGTTCGCTGTCAGCGCCGAGTAGGGCGTCGAGTAGCGACGGGGTGCGGCCGACGGCGCGCACGTCGTAGTCGCCTTCGAACCCGGCGAGTTCGGCCGCCACTTCATGGGCTCGATCGAGGTTGCCCGTCTCATCGACGAGGCCAGCATCGACCGCGTCGGCAGCGTTGAAGACCGAAGCGCCGATCTCGTTGATGATCGTTGCCGGGTTGAGTTCTCGGTTGGTCGCAACGTGATCGACGAAGTCCTCGTAGCTCCCGTCGACCAAGTTCTGGAACATCTCTTGTTCGAACTCGGTGAGGTCCCGGAATGGGTTCCCAGCATCCTTGCCTTCGCCGGCGGTAATGAAGAACTGATCGATTCCACCGGTGGTCTCGACCCCGCCGCCGAGGATGCCGCCATCGATAGCTACCACATCGGTGAAGGTGGAGAGCGGCCCGAGGATGACGCCGATCGAGCCGACGATCGATCCGTTCGACGCCACGATGTGATCGGCGGGGGCCATTGCCCACATACCTCCCGATGCGGAGATCTCGGTGACGTGGGCAACGACGGGCTTTCCTGCGGCCTGAACCGCAGCGACTCCATCGGTGATGAGCTCTGAACCAACGACCGATCCACCCGGTGTGTTCAGTCGAAGGATCACCGCATCGACGTCAGAGTCCTCCGCCGCGGCTTCGAGCTGTTCTTTGATCGTGTCACCGCCCGCGACCGCTCCGCCGAATGGGCCTCCGCCGCTTCCCTCAGCGAGGATCACGCCGTTGACATCGACCACGAGCACGACGTCGTCGCTTCCGTCGGCGCCGTCGATGTGGTCTGTTATAGCAATTGGGTCGTTCGCATTGGTTGGGGCGCCGCCACCAGCCAGAGCTCCGACAATTCCGGCAATGACCGCGACAAGTACCACCGCTGCAATGGCCAACCCGATCGGTGCAACCAGAGATGCGGTGATCGCTCGACCCAAGAACTGCCCGTAGCTGAGGTGGGTCTTGCCCACCGTCGCAGTCGGTGCCGTCGTCTGAGTTACCGGTGCAGCGGTCGCGACGTTTCCACTCGCGGATGGCGCCGCGCCGGTCGCGGGCGGCGGAGGTGCGGTCCGCGTTTCCGAGATCTGCGGTTCGTCGGGCGTTGGAGTCTCACTGGTCATATGGCGAGCGTAGTCCGCTTCGAAATGCCGGATCGGTCGCTTTCAGGGTTCGGGCGACTATCTCGACCGGTGTCGCTCCGTGATCGATCGGAGTCCTCGGAGAAGAAGTACAACGAGCAGAGTGAGCGGTATTGCGGCGACCGCGTAGAGGAAAAAGATGTCTCGGCCAGTGAAGGCGAAGCTCTCGAGAGCGAAGACTTCTTCGATGAAGGTCTCGGTCGAGCCGATGAATCCGGTCCACGTTGCGATCCACCACGCGGCAACTCCGAGTAGCAGGTTCGCAACGTAGGGCCTCGCACATGCCGACGCGGCCGCGACGACGGTGTCGCGAACTGCGAGTGCAGCGATCGACACGATGTCGAGAATCGCGAGGTGTTGGCCATTCGCTTCCAATTGATCGAGATGGTCGGTGAGTTCATCCACTCGCGTGTGGTGTCCCGTGCGATCAGCAAGCCATCTGGCGATGCGGTAGCGCGGTGTTCGACGTGTCTGGTTTTGACGTGTCATTGCGTGGCCTTTCGGAGGTCGTGAGCAGCTGAACCAACGTGTGCGGGAAACGAAGAGAATGTGGAACCAAGAATCCTGCCGAGAGCGGCAGTGGCGGTTGCGGCTCGACGCTCGGCTTCGGTGGTCACCGTCGACTCACCGGTTGCGGTAATTCGGTAGTACCGACGAAGACGCCCGTCTACCATCTCTTCTCGATCCAGTTCGACTAGGCCACTTGCGACAAGTTTGTCGAGCGAGTGATAGAGCGCCCCGGGCCGAGGGGTGTGATGTCCAGAGGAAAGATCTCGTATCTCTTCGGCGAGCGCATAGCCGTGGAGTGGCGTACGAGCGAGTGCTGCAAGTATGAGAAACCGTTGCTCGTTGAGGTGCATATACCTAACTTAGGTACATAACAGTTTCAATGCAAGTGACTCTTCGGGTTGCTTCTTTGGCTGGTTGCTACTCGTCGTCTTTATCGACGAAGCTCACGAGAATCGCTGCGTTTGCGATGACCATGAGGTCGGTGCCGTTGGGCGCGGGCACATCGAGACCGCCCATGGTCGGAGTGACCGTGACCGTGCCGTATGGAACCTCTTCGGCAATTCCAGCAACGTCGACTTGATCGGGATGTTGCACAGCGACCCGAACCTCGACATGCATATCCTCGCGGCTCTTTCCTGCAGCCGCGAAGAAGTTCAAACTGCTATGTCGCAGGGCATCAGAGACTGCTCGACGCCCGGCCTTTGTGTAGTCGCCGCCGTGGACGTCGACGCCCATTCCCATCTCGGTGATCCAACGTGTTGTGTTCATGGTGAAAACCTAGCTTGGGCTTTGCCGGAGCGATACACGCGGCAACGCCCGCGAACTCACGAAGTGCTTCAACTCAAAGCACCTGTCACTCGACGTACTCACCGACTGGTCGGGAAGCTAAGCTATGAGGATGCTCGCAGTTGTCTGGACTTTCTGGATCGCACCGATTCTCACCGTAACGATTATCGCCATCATCCTTTCGATCATCGGTGGTTACCTGTTCTTCGTGACGAAGAAGCAGTACCCGAGCCGTAAGCAACGCAAGTTGATGGCCGAACAAGCCAAGCAAGAGCTGTAACTCACGTGACGGAAAGCCCGGTCATCGATTGGGACCTCGCTCGGAACATCGCAGCAAAGGTCGCTCGAAACCAGCCTGAGCTGGCTGACGAGGACCGCGCCAAAATGAATGCGGACTTCGAGGAATTTACCGCGCTCGCCGAAACGCTCGTAGGCGAGGAGACCGGCTTGCACTCAGTGGCGGGCAAAGCTCGTGGGCGTGTTGCTGAACGCTCCGATTGGGTCGACGCGAATCTCCGATCTTTCCAGCGCCTTTTGCGTCCCATGCTGCTCAAGATGGAAGACGAGATGTCGGGGCCGATGTCAAAGGTCAGCCCAAAGGTCGCAGGCGTTGAGCTTGGCATGATGCTCGGGTGGATGAGCACGCGCGTGCTTGGCCAATATGACCTGCTCGTCATCGAAGATGAGGAACCCGAAAAGCAAGACATTGTGTACTACGTGGGCCCAAACGTGAAGGCGCTCGAGGAACGGTTTGCGTTCCCCGAACGAGACTTCCGCCTGTGGCTTGCACTCCATGAAGTCACCCACCGGGCCCAGTTCACCGGCGTCCCGTGGATGCGAGAACACTTCTTGGGACTTGTCGAGAGCACGCTCGACGAAACCGACCCGGATCCACAACGCTTCACCGACGGATTGCGTCGAGCCCTTGAAGCAAAGAAAGCTGGCGACAATCCGCTCGACGAGGGTGGCCTGAGCGCGGTCTTCGCTTCCGAGAAGCAGCGAGAGACCCTCGGCCATATCGGCGGGTTGATGAGCCTGCTCGAAGGACATGGCGATGTCACGATGGATCGTGCAGGAGAAGGCTACGTGCAGAACGCCGAGCGCTTCGGTCGAGTCTTGCGCCAGCGTCGACAGAACGCATCGGGCTTTGTCATGCTGATCCAACGCCTCGCCGGACTCGAAGCAAAGATGAAGCAATACGCGCAAGGCGAAGCGTTCATCGAAGCAGTCGAGGAGCACGGCGGTCGAGAACTTATGGATCGAGTTTGGGAAGGGCCAGCACTTCTGCCGCTGCTCACCGAGATTCGCGAACCCGAGCTGTGGATCGACCGTGTTCGACCTATCCCGGCCGTCGCCTGAGCCCCAAGCTCTGAGGATTGCCGACCTCGGCCAGGCCCTCTCGCCGTGGCTAACCCAAACGACGTTCCCTCAAGCCGGGACTGCCTTGCGTTGTGGTGTGTCTGGTGGAGCCGACTCGCTTGCGCTGATGGCGCTCGGCGTTGCCGCTGGGTGTGAGGTAACTGCGGTCCATGTCGACCACGGTCAGCGAGCGGGTTCTGAGAAAGAGGCTGAGGTCGTCGAGCGCTACGCCACCACCATCGGCGCGAGCTTCATGAGCCACACCGTCGACGTTGCGGCCGGATCAAACCTCGAGGCACGGATGCGCACCGCCCGATACGCGGTACTTGGAGACGAGGTTGCGACTGGTCACACCGCCGATGATCAAGCCGAAACACTGCTCATCAATCTCGTTCGCGGCGCGGGGTTGGTCGGGCTCGGCGCCATGGAACCCGGACATTGCACGCCAATCCTGTCGCTTCGTCGGACCGATACCGAAGCGATTTGTTCGACCCTTGGCTGGACGCCGATCGTCGATGCATCGAATGCCGATCCGGCGTATCTGCGCAATCGCATGCGCCATGAGGTGCTTCCGCTGCTCGCCGATATTGCTGATCGCGATGTCGTGCCGCTGTTGAACCGATCCTCGTCCCATGCCCGCGACGCCGCCCGCCTTCTCGAGGAACAAGCCCAACGTCTCGACCCCACCGACGCCAAACTGCTGGCCGCTGCGCCAGCGCCGGTAGCAGCCCTTTGCCTGCAACGATGGATTCGAAGCGAGACTGGAGATGAGTATCGCATCGACGCGGCGAGCATCGAACGGGTGCTTTGCGTGGCTCGCGGCGAAGCGCTTGCCGCTGAAGTGAATGGCGGCTGGAGGATCTCTCGATCACAGCAGCGCCTCACGATCGAAGATACGACACGATCCAAGATATGACGACGCTCGACGCGCGGTCTCGACATGAGAACGGCTAGGTTTCGGAGCGCATATGAGCAGTGAAAATCCTGGCGGCAAGATCCCAATGACCGGACGAGCACCCGCTGATGACGTTGGCGACATCCTCGTAACCCAAGAACAAATTCGGGCACGGGTAGAAGAGCTGGGCGCGCAGATCACGAAGGACTACGAAGGCGAAAAGCCGCTCTTCGTCGGGGTACTTCGCGGCGCATTCCTCTTCATGGCCGACCTGGTGCGGGCGGTCGACCTGCCCCTCGAGATCGACTTTATGGCCGTGTCCTCCTACGGGAATCAAACCGCAACCTCGGGAGTCGTTCGGATCCTGAAAGACCTCGACGAAGACCTCGAAGGACGCCACGTCGTGGTGGTCGAAGACATCATCGATTCGGGCCTTACGTTGAGCTACCTGCGCCGCAACCTCGAAAACCGGGCGGCCGCCTCGGTCGAAGTGTGCACGTTGCTCGTTCGGGAAGGCCGACAGCGCGTCGACGAAGACCTTCGATACGTCGGATTCGAGCTGCCACCTGACTTTGTCGTTGGCTACGGACTCGATGCCGCTGGTAAGTACCGCAACCTTCCCTACATCGCGCGCTTTATCGGCGAGGGGTGACTCGGAACGCGGGTTCAAAATCTGTAGCGTGCAAGGAGCATGAAAAAGCTCTCCCGCTCGGCGGTCGTACTCGCCTTCGCCGTCGTCGCGCTCATCATCCTCGCCGCTGTGCTTTCGAGTCGCGGGCCTGACGCCGAGGAACTTACGTTCAGCGAACTCGAGGATGCAATTGCCGGTGGTGAGATCGTCGAGGCCACGATTCTCGATGCCAGCCATCAGATCGAGGGCGTCTTGGAGTCGGGCGAGATGTTCGTCTCGACGTTCCCCGAGGAGGCGACCGACGAGATCTTCGCCGAATTGCGCGCCGCCGAACCAGAGATTGCGCTCGAGGTCGACACCGAATCGGGCAATCTCTTTGTCGATGTGCTGCTCCAGTTCCTTCCACTGCTGCTGTTCATTGGCATCTTCTGGTACATCATCAGCTCGATGCAGGGCGGCCGAATGAGCTTCGGCAAAGCCAAGGCTCGCAAGATCTCGAAAGATCAGCCAACGGTCACGTTCGCCGATGTCGCCGGTGCCGATGAGGCCGTTGCCGAACTCACCGAGATTCGAGACTTCCTAGCCGACCCTGATCGGTTCGCAAAGATCGGCGCCCGAATTCCCAAGGGTGTCTTGCTGTACGGGCCTCCAGGTACTGGAAAGACGCTGCTCGCCCGAGCCGTCGCAGGCGAGGCGGGCGTACCGTTCTTCACGATCTCTGGTTCGGACTTCGTCGAAATGTTCGTTGGCGTTGGCGCAAGTCGTGTGCGCGACCTCTTCCAACAAGCCAAGGACGAATCGCCCGCAATTATCTTCGTCGATGAGATCGATGCCGTTGGGCGCCATCGCGGCGCCGGAACCGGCGGCGGCCACGACGAGCGTGAGCAAACACTGAATCAGTTGCTTGTCGAAATGGACGGATTCGACGTGAGCACCGGCGTCATCCTCATTGCGGCGACGAACCGCCCAGACATTCTCGACCCGGCGCTCTTGCGCCCTGGACGATTCGACCGCCAGATCGTGGTCGACCGGCCCGATCTCGAGGGTCGCCACCGAATTGCCGATGTGCACGCCAAAGGCAAGCCACTGGCCGACGACGTTTCGACCAGCGTGATTGCCCGCCGAACCCCAGGTTTCACTGGCGCCGATATTGCGAACCTGCTCAACGAGGCCGCACTGCTCACCGCTCGCGAGAACCTCGACAAGATCGGACAACGCCAGATCGAGGCGGCGATCGATCGGGTGCTCGCCGGACCAGAACGCAAAAACCGGGCGATGTCGGAACACGAAAAGAAGGTCATTGCCTACCACGAGTCGGGCCACGCCCTCGTTGGCCATGTCCTCGCGCACACCGATCCAATCCACAAGATCTCGATCGTTTCGCGCGGTCGAGCATTGGGCTGGACGTTGGCCTTGCCGACCGAAGACAAGTACCTCCAGACCAAAGCCGAGCTGAAGGATCAGATGGCGATGCTGCTCGGTGGTCGCACCGCCGAAGAGATCATCTTTGGCGATCCAACCACCGGGGCGAGTGACGACATCGACCGGGTTGCGACGATCGCCCGATCGATGATCACCGAGTACGGAATGAGCGACAAGCTCGGTCCGCAACGACTTGGTTCTGGCGCTGGGGAAGTGTTTCTCGGAAAGAGCCAGGGTGGACGCCCTGACTATTCTGACGAGCTTGCATTGCGTATCGACGAAGAAGCGACCGCGCTCGTCGAGGAGGCACATCGTCAGGCGCGCAATGTGCTGACCACCCATCGCGTGGTTCTCGATGATCTGGCAGCGCACCTCATCGAACATGAAACCTTAGAAGGCAGCGAACTCGACGCACTACTCGCCTCGACTGGCATCGGGGCGGACAAGACCGATGACGCTGCAGGTAACCCTCCCAACCTCACGTCGGTGCCAGCGATGCAGAACAGGCACGTCGACCCCACACAAACATCCGAATAGGAAGCGTGAACATGGACAACAACACCAGCGAGATCGCGGAATCCGACTTTCAGGTAGACCTCGTAAAGATCGAGGGGGCGGTGCGACAAATCCTCGAAGCGATCGGTGAAGATGCCGATCGCGACGGATTGCTCGATACGCCTGCTCGCGTCGCTCGGATGTATGCCGAGATATCGAGTGGCCTTCGTGAAGATCCAAAGGAGCACCTCTATAAGGTCTTCGATGTCGACCATGACGAGATGATTATGGTTCGCGAGATCCCGCTGTATTCGATGTGTGAGCATCACCTGTTGCCCTTCCATGGACAGGCCCATGTTGCGTACATTCCAAAGCCGGGCGGTCGGATCACCGGGTTGTCGAAGATCGCCCGCCTAGTCGATGGCTATGCCCGCCGTCCGCAGGTGCAAGAACGGCTCACGCGACAGATCGCCGACGCCGTCCAAGAGGTGCTCGACCCCGCCGGCGTACTCGTCGTTGTCGAAGCCGAGCACATGTGTATGTCGATGCGCGGCGTCCGCAAGCCTGGTTCGTCCACCGTGACCTCTGCGGTGCACGGTAGCTTCCGCGAGAGCGCGGCTAGCCGGGCCGAAGCAATGCAGTTCATCTCCGGCCGCTAGCAACGGCAATGGCTTCGCCCGATCATTCCGCTGGACTCGCGGCATTGAGTCGCCCTGGACCACTGATCATGGGCATCCTCAACACCACACCTGACTCGTTCAGTGATGGCGGGTCGTGGGGCACGGTG
>CALHXU010000018.1 GCA_938040365.1 uncultured Acidimicrobiales bacterium | reverse complement strand
TCGATAAGCGCTTCGGTACAGGGGCCGGTGCGGCCGGTGTGGTTGCACGGTTCGAGCGTCGTGAACACCGTCGAACCATTCGCAGCGTCGCCGGCGAGCGCGAGGGCCTCGCGTTCAGCGTGCATTCCTCCCGGCGGATGCGTTGCTCCGTCGTAGACGACGCCGTACTTGTCGACGAGGACCGCACCAACCCAAGGGTTTGGACGCGAGCGCAACCGGGCACGCTCGGCATTTGCGATTGCGCGGCGCATCATCGAACAGCGATAGGCCTCACTATTCGCAAAGCCAGCGTCGGCGCCGTCAGAGCCGGGCGTCACCATCGCTTATTGGTGCGCCGGATCGGATGGCTTTTCGGCGTGTGGATGCGGATCCTTGTTGTCCACCATCAGTCGGACGGCATGGGGGATCACATCGGCGATCGCATCGAAGGTTTCGACGCATCCTTTGGTCGACCCTGGCGTGTTGATCACCAACGCCTCGCCAATCGTCCCGCAGATGCCGCGACTCAACCGGCCGAGTGGGTTGACGAGGCGCATTGCTTCGGCGAGTCCGGGAGCTTCGCGATCGATTGCGGCGCGCGTCCCTTCTGGGGTGAGGTCACGTGGCCCAAAGCCCGTGCCTCCGGTCGTGACGATGACGCCGTTGAATCCTTCGGCGAGTTTCAGCAACGTGGTGCGAACCGGTTCGGTGCCGTCCTCGGTGAGTGCGCGTTCGACGACCTCGTATCCAACGCTGTTGAGGTGGGTTTCGAGGGTCTCGCCGCTCCGGTCATCGCGGGTCCCGTACACCACACCGTCAGAGACGGTCACGATCTTTGCTTGCGTCGGCCCATGGTCTGCACTCATCCCGGCCAAACTACCCCAATCACCACCTGCGACCGCGAATTCGAAAATCTGTGGTCTGCGAGCAGCAATATTCCTGCTGGCAGACCACAGATTCCTAGGTGGGGTGAGGAGTGGGTACTATTTGAGCGTGGACATTGACCCGGTACTAGAAGACTGTCGCAGCAGCATCGACAATATCGACGCGGCGCTCGTCCACCTGTTGGCTGAACGATTCAAAATTACGAAACGGGTTGGCGAACACAAGGCAAAGGTTGGCTTTGCGCCAAGTGACCCCGATCGCGAGGCCGTGCAGATCGCTCGTTTGCGAAATTTGGCGGCCGAGTCGGGTCTCGACCCGGTCTTCAGCGAAAAGTTCTTGCGGTTCATCGTCGATGAAGTGATCCAACACCACAAGCTGGCCTGAACAGTCCACGCGCTAGGTCGAGGTTGGCAGAACGTCTTCGAACACGTCCACATTGCGAAGCGACTTGAAGATGAACGTGTAGGCCACGACGACGATGAGCGTCCCGCTTCCTCCCAGGACGATCGCGCCAACCAGTCCAAACCACGCGGCGGTCACGCCTGACTCGTAGCCACCGAGCTCATTGCTCGCCCCGATAAATACGTTCTCAAGTGCGAGCACCCGACCCCGCATGTTCTCGGGCGTCGCGAAGGGCACGAGCGTTGTTCGGATGAACACGCTTACCGAGTCGGCGCCTGCGGTGAGCATCAGGAAACCGAACGCAACGATGTAGTTGGTGCTCAGACCAACGCCGATCGTTCCAAGCCCAAAGATTGCGACGGCGACCAGGAGCGTTGGACCGATGCGTCGACGGAGCGGCCAGAACGCAAGTACGAGCGTGACAAGTCCTGCACCGATTCCGACCGCAGCACGCAATCCACCGAGACCGACCGCGCCAACACCGAGCCGTTCATCTGCGATTGCGGGCAGCAGGGCGATGAGTCCGCCGAAGAACGCGGCAAAGAAATCCATCGTGATGGCCGCGCCGAGAACCGGGGTCGCTCGAACAAAGCGGAAGCCCTCGACGGCATCTTTCAGAACCTGTGTGCCAAACCGGCCATCGCTTCGGGCGAGCCGCTCAACTCCAGATGTTGGGAGGACAATCAGCGAAATCCCAGCGACGATGAACATAACCATGAAGACGAGGTAGGGCGTCGCTGGCGTAATGGTGAAGAGCACGCCTGCCATGATCGGCCCAACGATGCTGCCAGATTGGAAGGTTCCGGCGTTCAGGGCCATGACTCGTGGCACGAGTTCGGTCGGCGATAGGTCGATCGGCAGCGCTCGGGAGGCTGGGCGCTGTAGTGCTTCGGTCGCACCTTGCACACCCATGATGGCAAAGATCGGCAAGAGTTCGGTCGGGTCTGTTCGAACGTAGAAGTACAACGCTGCGCTGAGGCAGGCATACATTGCCAATCCAGTCGCCGAGACGAGCCGTCGGTCGAAGCGGTCGGCGATCGTCCCCACAAACGGGGCGAGTACAAAGGTCGGGATGAACTGCACCAGTCCGAGGTAACCAAGGACGAGAAGGCGCTCGGAATCGGGTCGCCCCTCGGTCATGTCCCAGAGCTGTTTGCCTACGATCGTGACAAGTCCGGCGGTCGCCGCAGCATCTAGCAGCTTTGAGCTGAGATAGGCCCAAATTCGATTTGGGACATCGCTCATCTGGTCGGTCACATCGGCACGCTACCGATCGAATGCGGTGACCCATCGGTTCGCCTTCACACAACACGCCTTGACCGCCTGGAGAACAGCAATTGCTCAACACGTGAATAACTCGATGGTTGTCACCCTAACGATCGTTCGGTAAGGTGCCGACATGAAGCGAGCCGAGTAACGGCAAACACCCAGCGGAGCGACTGATGACCAACACCGAGCAGCCCGGAACATGACATGGCGCTAGCGCACGCCAACCCGGCCGACGCCGAGAGCGGCCGAGAACGAATCCTCCACCGCGCCGCGGAGCTGTTCCTCGCTCGCGGCTATGCCGAAACCTCGCTGCGCACAATTGCCGATGCAGCCGAAATGCGTCCAGCCTCGATCTACTACCACTTCGAGTCGAAAGATCACCTCCTGACCGAGATTCTCGACCGTGGGATCGACGGTGTCATGACGGCGTTCGACGAGGCAGAGAAACGGGTCGAGGGAGTTACCGATGGACGGACCCGATTGAACGCGCACGTCGCAGGCCATATGCATGCCCTGTTCGCGAACCAAGTTTTCACCGCGGCCCACATCACGATCTTCCCGTTCATTCCCGACACGGTGCGAGCACGAGCCGTACCCCAACGAGATGAATATGAAGCACGCTGGACCGAGCTTCTCGAAGGCATCGCGACACAGCTGCCCAAACAAGCGGTCGCCTACATCCGACTGTCGCTATTTGGCGCAATGAACTCATCGCTGCACTGGTTCGACCCGGCCAATGGAACCGTCGACAAGCTTGCTGCTGCAATCGTCGCCACACTCTGGAACGGGATCGAGAGCCACCAATGAGACAAATCCCAAACACGATCGATCCGAACGGTGAACGGTTCGCGGAGAACACCGCTGCCTACCGAGCCGACCTCGCCACACTCGCCGAGCGAATGCGATTCGCCATCGACGGCGGAAATCATCCGAAAGCGGGCGGGCGCGCCCGGTCGATCGAACGACATCATGGCCGAGGCAAGGTCATGGCGCGCGACCGCATCGACATGGTCATCGACGAGGGCTCTCCGTTCCTCGAGCTATCGACACTGGCCGGTTTTGGTCAGGTCGATGATGAGTTCCCTGGCGCAGGCATCATCACCGGAATCGGCGTCGTGCACGGCGTGCCGTGGATGTTCATCGCCAACGACGCAACGGTAAAGGGCGGCTCACTCTTTCCGGCAGGAATCAAGAAACAGGTGCGCGCACAAGACATTGCACTTGAGAACGACCTCGGATGCATCTACCTCGTTGATTCCGGTGGCGCATTTCTCCCAATGCAAGACGAGGTCTTTCCCGACAAGGACCACTTCGGAGGAACCTTCTATCGCCAAGCTCGAATGTCGGCTGCTGGACTCCCCCAACTCTCGGTCGTACTCGGCGGATGCACGGCTGGCGGCGCCTACGTTCCTGCGCTCAGCGACGAGGTGATCATGGTCGAAGGGATCGGCAGGATCTTCCTCGGCGGCCCGCCAATTGTAAAGGCAGCGCTCGGCGAGGTCGTCGAGCCCGACGACCTGGGCGGGGCGGCCCTGCACACCCGCGAGAGCGGCGTTTCGGACTACATGGTCCAGACCGAAACCGAAGCCTACGGGTTGCTTCGCGAGCTTTGCGAAAACACGAATCAGTCGCGGATCGATGATCGAAACGGTTGGTTGAGTTGGAAAGAACCGAATGCGCCCGAACACCCCGCCGAGGAAATTCTGGGCATCATCAACGCCGACACGAGGATTCCGTTCGATTCACGACAGATCATCAGCCGCCTCGTCGACGGGAGCGAGTTTGCCGAGTTCAAACCCGAGTGGGGAACCTCGATCGTCGTCGGCTTTGCTCGGATCTGGGGCCACCAGGTCGGCATCATCTCGAACAACGGCATCATCTTTAGCGAAGACGCGCTGAAAGCAACCCATTTCATCGAACTGTGCAATCAACGCTCGGTGCCTCTGTTGTTCTTACAGAACACGACGGGCTACATGGTCGGCCGAGATTCCGAGATCGGCGGCATAGCGAAGAATGGCGCAAAGATGGTGGCCGCCGTTGCGAACTGTCGAGTCCCAAAATACACGGTGCTGATCGGTGGCTCGTACGGAGCCGGCAACTACGGCATGTGCGGTCGAGGGTTCAACCCGCGCTTCCTCTTTTCCTGGCCCAACAGTCGGATCGCCACGATGGCTGCCGACACGGCCGAAACCGTGCTGACCGACATTCGCTTGGGAGGCATGAAGGGGGCCGAGACCACAGAGGAAGAGATCGCCGAGATTCGCTCGACCATCCGAGGCCAATACGAAGAACAGTCCGACCCGTACTACGCGACGTCGCGAATCTGGGATGATGGCATCATCAGCCCGCTCGACACTCGAGACGTCCTGGGCATGTGTCTTTCCCTTGCATCACGACAAGAGCCACCGGTGAGCGGCGACCGCATCGTGTATCGGATGTGATGATGACAAACGACGAACCCATGACGACGCTGTCTATCCCGTGCCCGAACCCTGACATGGTCGTGCTCATTGCGAACCGAGGCGAGATTGCTCGACGCGTCATTCGTACATGTACGGAGTGGGGCATCGAGAGTGTTGCGGTCTATGCCGATCCCGACGCGGACGCACCCCATGTTGCTGAAGCGACGAGAAGCGAACACATTGGCCCTGCGGCGCTCGATCAGAGCTATCTCTCGATCGACGCGCTAGTCGCCGCAGCGACCCGATCGGGCGCAACCCACGTACATCCGGGCTACGGCTTCTTGTCCGAGCGAAGTGAGTTTGCCGACGCGGTGACCGCCGCTGGCCTCACCTGGGTTGGACCCTCGCCGAAATCGGTCGCATCGATGGGATCAAAGATCGCAGCGCGGACGGTTGCCGTCGACGCTGGCGTGCCGGTGATTCCTGGGTTCAACGAGAGCCAGGACCCAAACGAATTGGCTGCTGCAGCGACAACGATTGGCTACCCGGTGCTCGTAAAGGCATCGGCGGGCGGAGGCGGCAAGGGAATTCGAATCGCCCACTCGCCAGACGAATTCGATACTGCGCTCGCTGACGCAAAGACCGAAGCGCTGCGCGCGTTTGGGAACGATGACGTCATCGTCGAGCGGTACATCACCCAGCCTCGCCACATCGAGGTACAGGTCGCTGGCGATCAACATGGCAATGCGATCGACGTTGGCACGCGGGAATGTTCGGTGCAGCGGCGGTACCAGAAAGTCTTGGAAGAAGCTCCGGCTCCTAACCTGCCCCCTGCTGTTGCATCGGCGATGCGTCAAGCTGCGGTAGAACTGACGAAACGAATTGGTTACGACTCGGTCGGGACGATCGAGTTCATCGTCGACGCAGCAACAAACGAGTTCTTCTTTCTCGAGATGAACACGCGCATCCAAGTCGAACACACCGTCACCGAGCAAGTCACCGGTCTCGACCTCATTGCACTTCAACTCGCAATTTCGTGTGGCGAACCCATCACCCTCTCCCCCACGTTCTTCGACGATGCGCTGGCCGCCACGCCACGCCACGCCGTCGAAGCCCGCATCACCGCCGAGGACCCTTGGGCCCAACACCTCCCCCAGACAGGCACGGTCTCGACCCTCGTCGTGCCCGATGGCGAACACATCCGTTGGGATGCAGCCATAGTTTCGGGTTCGGAGATTTCTCCGTACTACGACTCGATGATCGGCAAGTTGATCGTGACCGCAACGAGCCGCGGCGAGGCGCTCGACGCGCTCGAAGAAGCCCTCGAGAACCTGACTGTCGATGGACTCACGACCAACGTGTCGTTCCACCGCTGGTTGGTCGCTCGGTCAGAAGTTCGGACGGGCCTCGTGACCACACGATTTCTCGACGAGACCGCACTACCAACGAGTTCTCCATTCGAGTCAGATTCGAACTCGCCGTGGGGTCAACGACGAGGCCGACGGATAACACCACACTCGTCGGTAGCGGCCTTTGCGAGCCCGACCCGCGACGGTTCGTGGGATCAGGCGTCGGGTGACGGTGACGCAGGTTCTGACGTGCGGGCCCCCTTTCCCGGCCTCATCACCGAAGTGCTCGTCGCCCCAGGAGACGAAGTCCACGCTGGCCAGACCTTGGCAACTATCGAAGCAATGAAGATGCTGCACCCGATCACTGCAAGCGGCGCTACCCGCATCGACACGGTCGAAGTCAACCCCGGAGATCAGGTCGAGGGCGGCACCGTCCTCATCACGTTCTCGTAAGCACCTACTCACCCTGTAACGAATTCCCTTCAGACAACCTCGGAAATGAGCAACTACCAATGACACTGCGCAACGCCTACATGACCGATGAACTCGATGCCATCTATCAGCAGACCGTCGAGTTTGTAGACAAAGAAGTGAAGCCGCACGGCGAGGAGTGGGAGGAAGCCGGCAAGGTTCCCCGCGACGTACTTGCGAAAATGGGGGAACTTGGCATGTTCTCGCTGCGGGTCCCCGAAGAACACGGCGGTTTGGGTCTGGGTTATGTGGCAAGCGCGGTGTTTGCCGAAGCCCTCGGGTCATCGACCTTCGCAGGGTTCGATGTCACCTGCCTTGTCCACACCGACATGTCGTCGCCGCACCTCATCAACTCTGGCAACCAAGAACAGTTCGATCGATACCTGCCCGGCATTCTCGCCGGCACCCACATCATGGCCGTCGGCGTAAGCGAACCCGACGCTGGCTCCGATGTTGCGGGTATCCGGTCTACCGCGGTCAAAGATGGCGATGGGTGGCGCATCAACGGCACCAAGCTCTACATCACCAATGGCGTGTACGGCGACACCGTGATTATGGCTGCTCGCACCGACCCCGAAAGCAAGTATGGGATCTCGATGTTTCTCGTCGACCAAGGAACCGAGGGATTCAGCGTCGGCAAGAAGCTGAAGAAACATGGTTGGCTTTCGAGCGACACGGCAGAGCTGATCTTCGAGGACTGTTGGGTGCCCGAAGAGAACCTTCTCGGCACCGAACACCGCGGCTTCTATGAGACGATGAAGAACTTCCAGAACGAACGAATGGTGCTCGTAGGGATGGGTGTCGGCGCCGCACAAGCAGCGATCGATCTGACCAACGAGTACTGCCAAGAACGCGGAGCGTTCGGAGGCAAGTTGTTCGACCTCGGCGCAATCCGTCAGCGGATGGGCATGAACCAAGCAAAGATCGATGCGGCTCGCGCCTCGATGTATCACGCCGCGTGGCTCGGCGATCAAGGCGTCGACAACGTGAAGGAGATGTCGGCGATCAAGGCATGGGGTTGCGAGGTCGTCAACGAGGTGATGTACGACTGCGTGCAGTTCCATGGTGGCATTGGCTACATGAGCGAATCGGCGATCGACCGCATGGCTCGCGACGCGCGCATTTTGCCGATTGGTGGCGGCGCGACCGAAGTGATGCTTGAAGAAGTCGCTAAGCGCTCCTACAGCTAGGCGCAGACGAACAGGTCCTCATCGCCGTAGAGCCCTCGATACATCACGTCCGCCGAAAGGTACGGGCTCTCACCAGGTCACGAAACCTGATATGAAAACGCCGCCATCCCGTCACCTTCGAACGTGTCGGGCAGCAAACGGCCACCACGGCCGTGTGGCTCCCAAGGCTCTCCCAGCGACTGGGGCTCGAGCTGGGGTAGCTCCCGCGCAATCCGTTCATCGACCGTGATCGATTCGCTGGTGGTGAGCGTGCATACCGAGAAGACGACGTGGCCTCCCGAAACGGCCAACTCGCTCGCGGCTTTGACCAGTTCGAACTGCAGATTTGCGAGGGTGTCGATATCGCGTTGTTTGATTCGCCAGCGCGCGTCTGGACGCCGCCGGAGCGAGCCAAGGCCCGAACACGGGGCGTCGACGAGCACCGCGTCGGCACATCCG
>CALHXU010000017.1 GCA_938040365.1 uncultured Acidimicrobiales bacterium | reverse complement strand
TACCGAAGCTCCCGAGACGACTACGACTACGACCACCACCACGACGACGACCACCACCACCACCACGACGACGACAGAACCTCCGGAGTCGACGACAGAGGCGCCCGAGACTGTGGCCCCAACTCCTGTTCTCGATGGTCGAGCCCTGTTTGAGTCGAACTGCGCTCGGTGTCATGCAGTCGACGGATCAGGTGGCCGAGGTCCGAACATCCAAAGTGTCACCGAGCCGTCGCGGGTCACCACCATTGTGACCAACGGTGGATTCGGCATGCCCGCATTCCCGAACCTCACACCAGAAGAGGTCGAGGCCATCGCTGGTCACGTGGTCAACAATCTGTAGCGAGCGAGCCCTCTTCGTATCTCAGCGCAGTGCTAAACGCCGTCGAGCGCTGCGATCACTGGAGCGAAGTCTTCGATCGATCCGGCGTCGATCGAGATGTACGAAAAGCCCCAACGCTCTCGCCACGATTGCACTTCTTCGACAACTTGGTCGACCGTGCCGACGAGGGCATGGGGTGAAGCGAGTGCTTCTTCGGCCGTGATGCCGAGCAGTGGCGCCATCTCAGCCGCTACCGCTTCTCGGTCATCTGCGATCATGGCGAGGTGAATCCGAGTCTGGATCACGAGCGAATCGAACCGGTCGCCAGCGGCGGCCCGAACCCATTCGAGCTTTTGGTCGGTTCGTTCAAGAGTGGCGTCTCGTCCTGCCCGCTCGTCGATCACCCCGGCGGTGAGCCCGGGGTTGATGCCGATGATGTCGGCCTTCTCGCCAGCGAGCGTCAACATCTTCTCTTTACCGCCAGCGAGCATGAGTGGAATGCCCCCGTTCTGTACAGGAGCCGGTGATCCGGCCGAACCCGAGACCGAGTAGAACTCGCCGTCAATATCGACCTGATCACCAGCGAGCAGACCGCTGAGAACGTCGACCGACTCAGAAAGGCGGCGGATGCGCGTTCCGGGCGAATCGAGTTGGATACCCGACAGTTCGTAGTCGCTCGTCATCCACCCAGCGCCAAGCCCAACCTCGAGTCGCCCTCCCGAGAACGCATCGAGTGTGGCCAGTTCCTTTGCGAGGACGACCGGGTGGCGGTAGTCGTTGGCGAGAACGAGCGGCAGAAGCCTGATTTGCGACGTTGCCGCGGCGACTGCGGTCAAAGCGATGAGCGGCGCGGGTTGATCGTCGAGATGGTCGGGAACCGTGATCGAGTGGTACCCCAATTCTTCGGCTCGTTGGGCTGTCGACACCAGATCGTCGACCGATGTCTGGCCGACTGAGGCGGAGAATCGAATGGGCGCGTTCACGGCCCGATGTTACCGACTGCCGCTACCAAATCTGCCGGCGAATCGACCGGGCACCGAAATTCTGGGAACCTTTACCTTCCGATAGGCGTAGGAAGAGCGTGGAGAAGACCATGAATCCAAAGGTGGTGAGGAATCCAAAGGTGGTGAGCCCAGGGCCACGCCCGAACGCGGCCTCACTTCCCCAGGTCGTCATCCACCACAACTTCGCCACCGTCTATGAACAAAGCCGAACTCGCCTCGTCCGAGGGTTGGCATTGAGCTTGCGCGATGAAGCGCTTGCGAACGAGGCGATCGACGAGGCGTTCACTCGGGCACTGCAGCGATGGAACAGCGTTGGTCAGATGGCCGAACCTCAGGCGTGGATCTACCGAACCGCACACAACTGGGCGACCAGCCGGTTTCGCCGACGCACACGCGACAAACGCTACGCCGCCTTGATCGCTCGACCCGAAGCATCGACCGATCACACGCCCGACCCGCACCTTGCGGCTGCGTTGCAGCACCTCTCGGTCGATCAGCGAGAAGTGCTCGTGCTGCGGTACTTCCTGGATTGGAGCATCGATTCGTGCGCTGAAGCGCTCGACATCGCTCCTGGAACGGTCAAGAGCCGCACCAACCGTGCCCTAAACGAACTCCACCGACTACTCGAGGGATCATGACAAAGATAGAAGAACGACTTCGCTCTGAATTGCATCGCAGCGCTTCTGCCCAAGCGGTTATCGAATCACCAAGCGTCGATGAGCTGACCACGGTCGCGCACGGCCGTCAACAGCGAAACCGAGTGCTCGGCTTCGGCGGGCTGTTCGTTGTCTTGGGCGCCCTTGTCGTGTTCAGCATCTTTGGAAACAATCCATCGACGGTCGAGGTGGCGGGCGTCGACGATGCGGCGGTTCAGACTCCCAGCGTTGAAGAAGCGTTGGTGGCTCCGGCCGAAGAAACAGGTGGCGGCGAAGCGAGTAACGACCAAGCGACGGCAGTTCCCGAAGATGTAGAACCTGCAGTGCAGGACGATCAAGATGCCGAGATCGCCGAGCCCGAGACCTCGTTGCAGGCGGTCGAAGTTCCTGCGGTAGAAGTTGAGACGCGAGCATCGGCTGTCGAGATCGCGGGCGGTTCGGGTGTGCTCGTCGCGCCGACAGGCGACGGAGGCTATGCCGGTCTTGCGATGCGATTCGGTGGCGATGGCCTAGTGGTTGGCCTGTCTTCTTCGAACGGCCTGGACTGGACCGAGGTTCCGGTAACCGGCATTCCCAACGACGCAACCGCATCGAGGCTCAGTCAATTCGATGGGACCTATGTTGCGCTCTTTGAATCGTTCTCGGCCGACACCGGAAGGCAGGTCTTGATTGGGACCTCGGTCGATCTCTCGACGTGGGATGTGTCGGCGCCGCTCGCCGGTTCGCCAATTCCGGTCGACCTCGCCGTTGGTGAAGCCGGAGTCGTCGTGGTCGGCACCGATGGCCAGACGTGGGTCGGGCCCATTGGTGGACCCTACGAGCCGGCCGCCCGTCTCGCTGCGCTCAGCGTGAGCGGGGTGACAACCACCGGAAACGAATTCTTGGTCGCCGGCCAGTCCTCCGAGGGAGCGGCTCTGTTTCGATCAACCAATGGCGAGGAATGGACCGCTGCTGCACTCTCGTCGCCGACCCTGCCGGGGTCGACGCCGGTGATCTTGGTCGATCAAGGAACGATCGTGCTGTCGAACGCCGTCGGCGGGGGTGACGTCAGTTTGGTCTCGACCGACGGGGGAGTGACGTGGGAAGAGATCGGAATTGCGTCCCAGGAGATCTCGGTAAGCGCTCGCACGCTCGGGGTGCTTAGCCTCTCGAACGTCGAACCGTCGGTTGGAATTTCCGACACGGATTCTTTAGCGGTCGATCAGATCGGACTCGAGTCTCAAGGTCGATTGGCACTCGTTGCCGCGGGTGATGATGAAGTGGTCTTGATCGAGACCACCGAGTCGGGAACCAACTGGATCGTTGCCCGCCGGTAGACGTTGAACAAGACAATCGATGACATGACGCTCGCTCCGATGCCACCGATGAGCAGGCCGACATCGCTGGTGCTCACACCGTAGAAGGCCCAGATCGCTGCTTCGATCAATGCCATTGCCCACGTCGTCGGCGCAATACCTGAGAGATCGATGCTGGTGAAGGACTCGCGAGCCGCCGGAACGAACTGGACGGTGTAGAGGAACCCGAGACCGATGACTCCCATCGCTGGGATGCCAGCGGTCAGCGCAATCGCGGCGAGCAAGACGAGCAGTGCAACGGCGGTCGCGACCGCTTCGGCGGTACCTCCGTTGGGAATTCGCGCAAGGGTGATGAGCATCCATCCGTAGAGCGCGAGCGCTCCGGCCGATACGGGGAGAAGGCCGGGTAGGTCGGCGAGAAAGCCATATGCGAGCCACCCGGTGTTGATGCCTACGCCGAGGCCGATCCAACGTGGCGAAACGCCAGCGACGCGCTTTGTGCGGGCGAGTCGGCGTGCTTGTGGAACCAGCATCCCCACGCCGAAGACGTTCGCGACGATGAGGAGCATCGTAAGTGTGGATGGCACAAAGTTCATTGGAAGAACGGTACGAACTCCTCTCGCAAGGCGATACGATTTATTGCACAATCACGCAATAAAATTGCGCATATGCTGGTGAAAGCAGCACAGCCACCAGCGTGTGGACGTCGAGCGAGATGGGGAGCGGGTGGAACTGATGGATGACATCGATCGAGCGCTACTTCGACAGCTCCAGGCGAACGCCGACCTCTCCCTCGTCGACCTCGGCGAAGTGGTCGGTCTGTCAGCATCAGGGGTGCAGCGCCGAATAACGAAACTGCGCAACGAGGGGATCATCACCGGAACGTTTGCACGGCTCGACCACCACCGACTCGGCTTGCCGGTCACGATCGTGACCCTCGTTCGATTCGAACGAGACGCAACCGACCTCACCACACCGCTCATGGAGCTACTGCGTGAGCGACCCGAAGTGCAACAGCTCCATACCCTCGCTGGCCAGCACGACCTGCTCGTCATTGCGGTAGTCGGCGACCTTGCCGACTACACGACCGGCGTGCTCGCCGACCTCGAGGCTGACAGCAATGTGGCCCGGCTCGAAACCAACATCAGCCTCGGCATGATCAAGTCGACCCACGAACTTCCCGTCTAGCGAGAACAAATCGTGCGGGTAGGTACATATCGCGCTTGAACAGAACGCAGGTTCGATAAGGTGCGGGCAATGTCTACTGAGCTACTCGATGGTCTGAACTCCGCCCAAGAAGATGCGGTCTTGCACGAGGACGGCCCGCTCCTCATCATCGCTGGTGCCGGCTCGGGCAAGACGCGTGTCCTCACTCATCGGATCGCGCACCTCATCCAAGAGCGACGGGTCTCGCCCTTCGAGATTTTGGCGATTACCTTCACCAACAAAGCAGCCGACGAGATGAAACATCGCGTCGGGGCGCTCGTTGGTCCGGTGGCCGAGAAGATGTGGGTGAGTACGTTCCACTCGGCGTGTGTCCGCATCCTTCGACGCGATGCCGATCGCCTCGGCTTCCCGTCCTCGTTCACGATCTATGACCAGGCCGACGCAGTGCGTCTCACCGGATACGTGCTCCGCGATCTCAATCTCGATTCGAAGAAGTTCCCTCCGCGGACCGTGCACGGCGCGATCAGTTCGGCGAAGAACGACTACAAGACGGTCGCCGAATACACCGAGGCGGCAACGACGATCTTCGAACGCAAAATCGCCGAGGTCTATGCCGAGTACCAGACGCGGCTACTCAAAGCCGGAGCGATGGACTTCGACGATCTGTTGTTCAACACGGTCGAGTTGTTCAAGAAGCACCCCGATGTGCTCGAGCACTACCAGCGACGTTTCCGGCACGTGCTCGTCGACGAGTACCAAGACACCAACTCGGTCCAGAACGCGATCGTCACGATGCTCGCCGAAGCCCACCGCCAGGTCTGTGTCGTGGGCGACGGCGACCAGTCGATCTACAAGTTCCGCGGCGCCGACATCCGAAACATCCTCGAGTTCGAGACCACGTTCCCCGACGCGCAAGTCGTCCTGCTCGAACAGAACTATCGCAGCACCCAAACCGTCCTCGACGCAGCGAACGCCGTCATCGAGAACAACGAAGGACGCAAACCTAAAGAGTTGTGGACCGAACAGGGCGAGGGCGAGAAGATCCTCCGGTACTTTGCCGACGACGAGACCGACGAAGCGCAGTGGGTCACCCACGAGTTGGCCCGCATCCACGAAGGTGGCATGCACCGGTGGGGAGAGATGGCCGTCTTCTACCGGACCAACGCCCAGAGCCGTGCACTCGAGGAGTACCTCGTCCGCGTCAACATCCCCTACAAGGTCGTTGGCGGAACGCGCTTCTATGACCGCCGAGAAGTTAAGGACGTGCTCGCGTACTTGAAGGCCGTCGTGAACCCGGTCGACGAAGTATCGATGAAGCGCGTGCTCAATACTCCAAAGCGCGGCGTCGGCGACTCGACCGTCGCCAAACTCGACCAGTGGGCCCAGATGATGGGCGTGCCGTTCATCGATGCGCTTCGGAACTACGACGAGGCCGGAGTCTCGGGGCGAGCCCCGAAAGGCATCGACGAGTTCTTGGTGCTCATCGATGACGCCGCCGAGAAGTTGGCCGATTCCGGCCCAGCCGAGATGCTCCGCTACCTGCTCGATGCATCCGGCTACCTCGCCGAACTCGAGGAGGAGCGTTCGATCGAGGCCGAGGGTCGTCTTGAGAACCTCGCTGAACTGGTCGGTGGCGCCGAAGACTTTGAGTCGGTCGAAGAGTTTCTCGAACAGGTCAGTCTCGTGGCCGACACCGACACCCTCGACGAGGACGAATCCCAAGTCGTACTGATGACGCTTCACTCGGCCAAGGGCCTCGAATATCCAATCGTGTTTCTCATCGGTCTCGAAGATGGTGTCTTCCCTCATATGCGATCGCTGGGCGAGCCTCGCGAGCTCGAAGAAGAACGGCGCCTCGCCTACGTCGGTATCACACGCGCCCGGGAGCGGCTGTTCCTCTCCCACGCCTGGAGCCGCATGCTGCACGGCACCACCCAGTACAACCCGCCGAGCCGATTCCTCGACGAGATCCCCGAGTCACTGGTGAAAGACGCCGAGGGCAGTCGCTCCCGCCGCCGCTCATCGAGCTTCGGCTCAGGAACCCGTTCGAGTTCGTCGTCGAGCGGTTCGCATGGTGGCTCGTACGGCGGGTACTCGGCTGCTGATCGACAACGGGTCGCGAATCGCGAATCGATGGTCGACGCCGCCATGAAACGCAGCGGCCCAACGCCTTCGGGCGCCGACTCGATCGGGTTGAAGGTTGGCGACGATGTTCGTCACGCAAAGTTCGGCGAGGGTGTCATCATCGACATCACCGGCGCAGGCGACAAAGCCGAGGCTCGGGTCAATTTCTCCGACGCAGGCGAGAAGCAACTGCTGCTGAGCTGGGCACCACTCGAGAAGATTTAGTTCGACTAGCCGGTGAAGCCGGGGAAGTCGCCTTCTTCGTGAATGCCGTTGATGTCGATCACCAAGATCGTTTCGTCGATGAACACCGGAATCTGCGGCAGGCCCTCACCGTCTTCTGGGTGAACGACTCCGGTGCACGGA
>CALHXU010000016.1 GCA_938040365.1 uncultured Acidimicrobiales bacterium | reverse complement strand
CTGGCCACCAACATTAGAGCCATCGCCAACTTCATCGCCGACACGACCTAGCGGCGAACTCTTCCTTTCGAGACGGCCCTTTTCGTAAGGGCCATTTCTGCGCGCCTAAGCCCGACTTGGCTGTCGGATTGATGTCAATTTCGGGACACCAACCACCCAAAGACCACGAAAACGACCAAGACCGGCCGCATCGGGCCGGTCTGTGGTTCTGAACTATCGGACCTCCAAATTATGAAGACCCCTCTGTGCGCGAGGTGGGACTTGAACCCACACGCCCGTTAGGACACAGCCACCTGAAGGCTGCGCGTCTGCCAATTCCGCCACTCGCGCGAGTTAAGCGACTTCTGAGGCTAGCGGACAAACGCCCATTTTCGCGTCGGTCGGAAAGTCGCGGGTTTGGGGCGCAAGCCCCAGTGGCCGGGTTGTGCGGCGTTGCTCAGGTAGTTTCTACCCATGGGATTGCGCGATTTGGAACGGGCAATAGAGCGCGGTGTCGACGGCGTGCTCGGTCGCGTCTTTCGTTCTGACGTGAGCGAACTCGAGATCAACAAGCGAGTCGAGCGTGAACTCGACGCCGGAACCCGCCGTGGCGACCGCGGCGCGCGGGTGATGCCGAACGACATCGAAGTACGCATCCATCCAAACGACGCCAACGCGCTTTCGTCGAACGTCGAGGATGTTGAAAGCAAGCTGCTCTCGATGGCGCGCGCTCATGCCCACGACAACTCATGTGTCTTTGAAGGCCCGCTCACCGTTGCGGTGTCGGTCGCCGAAGACGCGCAACCCGGCACTATCCAAGTCTTTGCAACCGCCGAACACTCGATCTCGGGCATTGCGCCCGGAACTCTCGTCTACCCCGACGGCTATCGCTACGACCTCCCGGCTGCCGGTGCCGAAGGCATCATCTTGGGGCGCGGCGAAGAATCACACATTGTCATCGACGATCAGATGGCGTCGCGGTCACACGCACACATTCGCCCTAGCCCGCAGGGTTGGGTCCTCGAAGATCTCGGGTCAACGAACGGGACCCGGGTGAACGGGTTTCGTACGACCGCACAGCTCCTCTCCGACGGCGACATGGTCAAGATCGGCGCGACCGAGTTCCGGTTCTACGCATCATGATTAACGACCGCATCTTGACTAACGACGCTGTGAAATCGAGCACCAGTTCGGCGAGGTGTTGTCGTGTCTGATGCGGTTCTTACGCTCATAAATCTGGGGCTACTCGCTGCGCTCTACCTCTTCTTCGGTGGCGTGTTGTGGTCTGGCTTCAGGCAACTTCGACGAGCGCCAGTTGCAGCGACAGTCGCGCCGGCAAAGCCGAAGGCGAGCATCTCGCCCAAGAACGCAAAGGGAAAGGTCACCATCATCGAACCACCGGCGCTTGCGGGTTCGGTCATGTCGATCGGCGATGAGTTCAGCATCGGCCGTGCCGCTGGATGCAACCTCACACTCGACGACACGTTCGTCTCACAACACCACGCGAGCATCGTGTGGAGAGACCGCAAGTTCGTCGTTGCCGACGCAGGTTCGACCAACGGAACCTTCGTCAATGATCAAAGACTCACCAAAACCGTTTCGCTTCGACCCGGTGATCGCGTCAGAATAGGCAGTACGGTGCTGGAGTTCTCATGAGGCCACAACAAGCGACGATCCAACTCGGCGAAATTTCGCGCGGCGAATCGAGCGCGTCATGAAACAAACGATGTTGTCGTGGGGCTTGAAGACCGACGTTGGGCGTGTGCGTAAAGCCAACCAAGATGCGGTCAGCGCAGACGGATCGATCTTCGTCGTCGCCGACGGCATGGGCGGCCACCAGGGTGGCGAAGAAGCATCGGCAATCGCCGTTGGATCGATCTTGAATTCGGGCCCGGTCGAGACGGTCGAAGAACTCGCCGACGCGGTCTCCAAAGCAAACGAGTTGATTCGTGCCAAGGGCGCCGTCGTCCCCGAACTCGGCGGAATGGGCACGACCGTCGTTGCGATGTGTGTCTTGCCAGCAGAATCGACCGGCGGTGCGCTGCACCTCGGAGCGGTGAACGTGGGCGACAGTCGCCTCTACCGATATGAGAACGAACAACTCGAGCAGGTGTCGCTCGACCACAGCCTCGTTGGCGAACTCGAACGGGCCGGCCAGATCACCGCAGATGAGGCCGCCCGCCACCCACAACGAAACGTCGTGACCCGTGCGCTCGGTGCCGACGATGATGTCGAGATCGACACGTGGGAGATTCCCGCACGGGTCGGGCAGCGTTACCTGCTGTGCTCCGACGGGCTCGTCAACGAAGTCGCCGACGAACAGATTCGTAGCGAGCTCGCCGAGATGAACGCACCCGACAAGTCGGCGAGCAACCTCGTCCAAGCGGCGATCTCGGCGGGTGGGCGAGACAACATCACCGTCTTGATCCTCGACGTTCTCGAGAACACCTGAGATCGGTCCACCTCGCGTGCGATCCCGCCGAAACCAAGAGCTCGTCTTTCTCGCCTTCGCTGGCGCGGTGACCGCGGGCGCCTACGCGCTTGCGAGCCTCGGACGCAACGCCACCATCCCGGCAGACCTTCTGCCGTTCTTCGGCTTTGTGATGGCGCTGCTTCTCGGGGCGCATCTCATGTTGCGCCGCACCGCCCCCCAGGCCGACCCGACCATCCTCCCCGTCGTCGCACTGCTCAACGGCCTCGGCTATGTCTTCATCGTCCGCTTGGCGAACGACATCGACGACGCCACCGCGCTTCCCGGCCAGCAAGCAACGTGGACCGCGGTCGGCATCGCTGCGTTCACTGCCGTGCTGCTCTTTATACCCCGCGTTAGGTTGCTCGACCGCTACCGCTACCTTGCAGCGATTGCCGGAATTGGTTTGCTCATCCTTCCGCTCGTTCCCGGCATTGGCCGGACGTTTAACGGTGCCCGCATTTGGGTCCGGATCGGGCCCATCAGCTTTCAGCCCGGCGAGTTCGCAAAGATCGCGCTCGCCATCTTCCTCGCCAGCTACCTGGCCGAGAAGCGCGAGATCCTCCAACAAGCGCGCTGGAAGCTGCTCGGCCTCAACCTGCCCGAACCCAAACACCTCGCACCGGTCGTCGCCGCGTGGGGTATTTCGCTCATGGTCATGGTCTTCGAGCGCGACCTCGGCTCCTCGCTCCTCATCTTCCTTCTCGTGATCGTGATGCTGTGGGTCGCAACCTCACGGATCAGCTACCTGCTCGCTGGGGTCGCCATGTTCCTCGCCGGAGGTTGGGCGGCATCGACCCAATTCGCACACGTACAAGACCGAATCGACATCTGGCTGCGTCCATTCGATGACCCCGATGGCGTCGGCTTCCAACCGGTAGAAGCGAGCTTCGCCCTGGCGAACGGTGGCTTGATCGGCACCGGGCCGGGCCGTGGCGAACCGTTCCGAATTCCCGAGGTCGAGACCGACTTCATCTTCGCCGCCATCGGCGAAGAACTTGGCCTGCTCGGCTCGGTCGGCATCTTGGTTGCGTTCCTCATCCTCGTAACTTCCGGGTTCCGGATCGCAATCGGCACCCGTGACGACTTCGGCAAACTGCTCGCCACATCGCTCGCTGCGCTGTTGGGCATCCAAGCGTTCATCATCATCGGCGGTGTCATTCGCATCGTGCCGCTCACCGGCATCACCCTGCCCTTCGTCAGCTACGGCGGCTCCTCGCTCGTGTCGAACTACATCATCGTCGCACTGCTCCTGCGCATCTCTCACGACGGTGCTATGCGGCCCGATCTTGGCGATGACGAGGCGAACGACGAATTCGACGCGGCTGCGGCGGTGGCATCGTGAATCGCCAGATCACTCGACTCGGTGCCGGCCTGATGGTCTGTTACCTCGTGCTCTTCGTGCAGCTGAACAACATTCAGTTCTTTGGCGCCGAAGAATTGCAAACACATCCGTCGAATAGTCGTCCACTGGTCGCCGACTTTGGCGCGCCCCGCGGCGAGATTCGTGCCGCCGACGGAACGGTGTTGGCACGATCGGTCGAACTCGAAGACGGCGTCTTTGAGCGCCAACGCGAATACCCAACCGGTGAGCTGTTCGCCGAGGTGACCGGCTTCTTCTCGTTCGGTTCCGGATCTGACGGACTCGAAGCCGAACTCGACGACGTGCTGCGCGGTGAGGGAACCCAACTCTCCGATGCGCTGCTCGAAGTGTTGGGCGGCGGCTCGAACGTGAACAACGTGGACACGACCCTGTCGGTCGCGCTGCAAGAGGCCGCCCGTGAAGCACTCGGCGAACGCCGGGGCTCGGTCGTTGTCCTCGAACCGACGGGCAATGTTCTTTCGCTGTGGTCCTGGCCAACCTATGACCCGAATCCGCTCGCATCGGTCAACTCGAGCACAGCCCGGGCAGCGCGTTCCGAGCTGCTGGCAAACCCGGACAACCCGCTCCTGCCACGCACCACCCGCGAAGTTTTCTTTCCCGGGTCGACGTTCAAAGTCGTCACCGCTGCCGCAGCACTCGAAGCCGAGGTGGCCGAACTCGACACGCCGGTGTTCGCATCGGTCACCGACTACACACCACCACTCACCAACAACCCAATCGGCAACTTCTCGGGGTCGACGTGTGGCGGTCCGCTCGTCGAGTTGCTCGCCCGATCGTGCAACGCCGGTTTCGCGCAACTCGCCGTCGAACTCGTCGGGGCCGAACAACTCGTCGACACCGCCGAAGACTTTGGCTTTGGCGATACGCCACCCATCGGCCTGCCCGACGTCGTTGCATCGGTGATGCCCGATGACTTTGGCGACCCGCTCGGTGTCGATGTCGACATCGCGCCCGACCTTCTCGCCCAACTCGAAGACCCAACGCCGGTTCGGCTCACCGACGACATCCCCTCGCTCGCGCAATCGGCCATTGGCCAGTTCGACGTTCGGGCAACTCCACTGCAAATGGCGCTCGTCGCCGCGGCGATCGCGAACGACGGGCAAGTTCCGACGCCCAACCTCATCACCCGGTTGGTCGACTCCGAAGGCGCTATTACCCAGAGCGGGCGGGCAGGGCCATGGCGACGTGCCACAAGCCCCGAGACCGCCGCCGAACTACGACGAGCAATGGTCGGCGTGGTCGAAGCCGGGACCGGTACCAGCCTCCAAACACCCGGGCTCGTCGTCGGAGCAAAGACAGGCACCGCACAGATCGCCGCCGGCGTTGACGAGACACACGCATGGGTCATTGCCTTTGCGGGCGAGACGATCGACGCCCCCGAAATTGCGGTTGCGGTAATCATCGAACAAGACGCCACGCAGGGTGAACAAACAGGCGGCAGGGTCGCTGGCCCGGTGGCGCAACAAGTTCTGGAGACATGGATGAGGGAACGATGAATCAGACGCCAAATTGTCATTGTGGTCGTATGAACATTCTCTGTGGCCGCGATCTGGCATTTTCATGTCACCTAGCTAATATCTGTGCTGCTTATGTCTGACGCACCGTACGAAGTACTCGCCAGCCGCTACGAGCTGCACCGTCAGCTCGCAACCGGTGGAACCGCCGACGTCTTCTTGGCGCGCGACCAACTCCTCAACCGCCCAGTTGCGGTCAAGATTCTCAACGCCACGCTGTCCGAGGACGAAGCGTTCGTGCAGCGGTTGCGCCAAGAAGCTCAAGTCGTTGCCAGCCTCAACCACCAAAACATCGTCGGCGTCTTTGACCAAGGCGAACAAGACGGTGCACCGTTCATCGTGATGGAGTACGTCGACGGCCAAAGCCTCGCAGAAATTTTGCGCAACGAAGGCCGCCTCGACCCCGACCGTGCAGCGGGCATCGCAATCGACATCGCCGCCGCACTCGATGCTGCGCACCGCCAAGGCATGGTCCACATGGACGTCAAGCCCGGCAATGTCCTCGTCACGAACGAGGGCCAAGTAAAGCTCGCCGATTTTGGCATCGCAAAGGCGCTCAACGAAGGTGCCGAAACCGATCTGACGATCGTCGATGGCACCGTCATGGGAACCGCCACATACATCTCGCCCGAGCAGGCGCAGGGCCAAAAAGTCGGCCCACGAAGCGATGTTTACTCACTCGCCGTCGTGCTCTACGAAATGCTGAGTGGTCGTGCTCCCTTCGTTGGCGACACTCCGAGCGAAATTGCTCGCCAGCATGTCGAAGCTGCTCCAGTGTCGCTGCGTGCGGCGAGCATCGACATTGCCCAGTCGCTCGAGGCAATCACGCTCAAGGGTCTTTCGAAGAACACCGACCACCGCTATCCGTCGGTCCGAGACTTCGCCTCTGACCTCAAGCGATACCTCGGCGGAGCGCACAACCTGAACGCAAATGCCGGTGCTCCTCCTCGCCCGGTAACCGGTCGATCGACCCCACCTGAAGATGCAACTGCGGTCATTCCGGTGACCCCCTCAGGTGGAGCCGCCGCTCCGGCAGCTGCGGCCGCGGTTGTTGGCACCGCTGCGGCGGTCGGCACGGTCGCCGCAAGTTCTGGTGGCGGCGGGGGTGTTGCCGTAGCCCCAAGCGCGCCTGCGGCACAGCAAACCGTCGTCGAAGCACAACCGATCGTCATCCGAAGCGACGACACGTGGAAACGCAACGTGCTGTTCTTCGTTTTCTTCTGCGTGCTGCTTCTTCTGCTCGCATTCTTAGCCCAATCGCTTTGGGCGGTCATCAGCGGTGATACGACCGCGACCGATACCGAGACGGCAGTGCCGGTCGACGCAGTAACCGTGACCGTCGACAACTTCATCGACCTTGAACAAGCCCAAGCCGAAGCGCTCATCGAACAAGCCGGGCTCATCCCGCTCATCAGCGCAGCACCGAACAGCGACGTCCAAGAAGGACGAGTCTTCGCTCAAGATCCCCGCGAAGGTGCAATCGTCGAAGAGGGCAGCACGATCTCGATCACGATCAGCGAAGCCGAAGGCCAGCTCGACGTGCCCACCCTCGTCGAGTTGACTCGCGAAGAGGCCGAACGCCAGCTCGCCCGCAATGGATTCACGCCAAACGCCATCGAAGTCGACCATGCGACCGTGCCCGCCGGTGTCGTCATTCGACAAGAACCAGCACCAGGCGTCTCGGCAGAACGCGGCGCGGTCGTACTGTTCGAAGTCTCACTCGGTCAATCCGAACGGGCCGTCCCCGACCTTGCCGGAGCCGAATTCAGCGCAGCCCTCGAACAGCTCTTCGAACTCGATTTCCGCACTGCCATCGTCGAAGAGGCGAGCGAAGAAGTCGAAGAAGGCCTCGTGTTACGCACCGAACCCGAGGCTGGGGCGCTCGTTCGTGGTGGCGAGATCGTCACAATCTTCCAGTCCAGCGGTGTCGCCCTCGTACAGGTCCCATCGGTAGTCGGGCTCCTTCCAGACACAGCCCGTCAGCAGCTTGTTGCGAGTGGTTTCGAAGTCGAGATCGACTTCGAACCTGCCGCGAACCCGAACGACATCAATCGAGTTCTGGCCCAATCACCCGACGCGAACATCGAACAGCGCGAAGGCGACATTGTTCGCATCGTCGTCGGTGCCGAGCCAACCGAGCTCGACGAAGCGGGAGCGACGAGTGTTCCGGGCGATACCAATGCGGGTCGTGGTGAAACGCCGACGACCGAAGCTCCAGCGACCGAGACGACCGAAGCGCCGGTCGAAGAAGAGACCCCCACGACGACTGAAGCTCCCGCACCTGACACGACCGAGACACCCGCCGAAGGTGATACCGCCGGCGAGGGCGACGGGGCCTAACCTCGACCGAAGCGGGCGTTACGACGCCGACGCTCGCGCAAGGAAGTTCGACAACAAGTCGTGACCCGATTCGGTCAGGATCGACTCGGGGTGAAACTGCACACCCTCGATGTCGTGCTCTTTGTGGCGAAGTCCCATCACCAAACCATCGGTAGAAGTCGCCGTGATCTCGAGCACGTCGGGCACCGATGCACGTTCGACGATGAGCGAGTGATAGCGCGTTGCTTCGAGTGGGTTTGGTAGTCCGGCGAACACGCCGCTGTCCGTGTGGTCGATCATCGAAGTCTTGCCATGCATGACATCGGGTGCCCGGCTTACCGTGCCGCCAAATACTTCGCCGATGCACTGGTGACCGAGACACACGCCAAAGACTGGACGTTTGCCCGGCGAGTCGAGAATGAGCTCGCGGCTGATGCCCGCATCGTTTGGTGTACCTGGCCCCGGACTGATGAGGACGCCGTCTGGGTTGAGCGTGTCGACTTCGGCGAGGGTGATCTCGTCGTTGCGTTTCACGATCGGATTTGCGCCTAGCTGACCCAAGTACTGGACGAGGTTATAGACGAACGAGTCGTAGTTATCGATAACGAGGATGTCGGTCATGGCCTACTCACGCTACCGCCGTGGGTCGCGTACTAGTCTTCGAAGTCGCGTCTACAATGTTGGTATGTCGAGTCCGAAGAAGCGTCGTGTCCAGGGCGGTCGAGTTACCCCGAAGGGAACTCAACCTCGCAATGCCAAGCCTTCGGTTGAGACCGTCGACTACGTCGACACGACACCAAGCCCGCCATGGGTGACCTTCCTGCTCTTTGGTCTGCTCCTCGTGGGCATGTTGATCATCTTTGTCAACTACGTCGGACTATTCGGCGACACGAGCAACGTCTTCACGTTGGTCGGACTGGCCTTCATCCTCGGCGGAATCGTTACCGCCACAAAGCTGCGCTAACTGCTCGAAGCACATCTGCAATTGCAGATGAATTACACAGCTGCAACCGCAGATGAATTACATCTGTGTAGTTCTACCCAGGGTTATCCACAGTTGGGGATAACAAACGCCGCGTTTCTCTCGTAGCGCGGTCGTTTCTCGACCTGCTTCGCGCGTATCCACAGTATCCACAGGCTTTCCCACAAAGTGGTGCCGTGCTTGTGGGGGAGTGGCCTCCGAAAGAGGGTGGTGACGGCGATCGACTATTCGATCGTCGGAGCGACGAGATTCATCTCCTGCATGCAATGTCGAGGAGGCTCAGGGTCCTCATCGTTCGACATCGTCATGCGTACTTCAGTGCCACAGACCATGCACTGAAACTGAATCTTGACCTTACGAAGCTCGCCGGACGGGGGCGGTTCGGGAATCGGCGCCGCCATGCCACGCAGCATCGCCAAACCAGCGCGCACGATCAGATACATCGCAAGGATCGCAACGATGAGTCGCACGATGCTTACGCCGAAGATCATGCCCTTAGCTTAACGACCCGAAACCTTGAGCCATCGTTGACCTACAGACCTGAATACCAGTCGTAGCCGCGGATTTCCCAGTAGTCGGGGCCACGGGTATCGCTGAACTCGAGGCGGCTGATGCGCTTGATCTGCTTGATGCCGTACTTGAGCGGCGTCGTCAGTCGGATCGGTGCGCCATGGAGTTGGCTGAGCGGTTCGCCGTTCAGCATCCACGTGAGCATCGTCTGAGGATGAATCATCGACTCCATGTCGAGACTCACCTCATAGACACCATCGGGCGTTCTCATGTTGACGAACGGTGCCTGGATCTCGTCGCCGTACTGTTCGGCGAAGGTCGAGAACTTCGTTCCGCCCCACGTGACGATCTCGCTCCAACCCTCGACACATTTGTGTTCGATGGTCATTTCCTCGTAGGGGAACGAATGCAGCTCGTCCATATCGTGTTCGCCAATGACATCGCCATTGCGTCCAATGACCTGCATGACGAACGTGTCGAGGTCAATCTCCTCGCGCACGCCATGTCGGCCATTGACTCGAATTGGTCGAGCTTCGGAAGGGTCGAAGGTCGGAGCCAACGCGGTCGGGCTGTACAGCGACTGCCAGATGGCACCGTTGAAATCGTGAATCTCGCGGAGCGGACCAGCAATGTTGTCGCCTTCGCCGGTGTGGTTTGCGAGCTGACGAAGACCAACACCGCCAAGTCCAATGCCGGCGAGGCCAATGAGGAATGAGCGGCGGGACTTTTCGCGGTAGTCACTTTCGCTGATGATCTTGCGCTTTGGGTCGGTTGCGTTAGACATTGACCAGCTCCTCCTCGTCGAGCTCCTCAGCTACAGGGATCGTTGTTTCTGGGGTTGCCGAGTCGGACGTCTCGTCGGTTCCATTCGACACCACCTCAGAGACCGGGCGAAGTTCGAAACCAGTGACCATTGACCAAAAGTTGTTGAAGCCAGATCGGGCGACTTGGACGATGTGGACCAAGAAGAACCCGACGAGCGCAATGGTCATCAGCAGGTGAATTGCACGGGCGCTCTCGTAGCCGCCGAAGGCCGCAGTCAGCCACCACAGCTGGGTTGGCTTAAAGATTGCGAAGCCGGTAGCGACCACAATGGCGGCCATCACCAGCACTGACGAATAGGCGATCTGTTGGATGACGTTGTACTGGCCGTGTGCCGGAGCCTCTTTGCGGAGGCCAAGGTCGTGGAGAATGGTGCCAACGATGTCCTTGAGCGCCTTGGGGCTCGGGATGATGTGGCGTCCTTCCTTGCTGAAGATCAGGTACGTCACGTACGCAAGACCGTTCAGAACGAAGATCCATCCGAAACTGAAGTGGAACGACAGTCCACGAGCGAGCTTGCGGTCGAGCTGCAAGGTCTCGTAGAAGTCATTTGGGATCAGGTTGTTGTCGCCGAACTCACCGACCACTCGGGTGAAGTCGAACGACCAGTAGATCCGGAGTCCACTCCAGATCATGATTGCGAGCACTGGGAAGTTGATCCAGTGCATCCATCGGATAGCACGAGGGTGAGCCTCGACGGCCACCATGTCCTCGCTCGCAGGGCTCAACGCATCATCGCCTTTGGCAATGCTCATTCAGGGGGTCCTTTCGTCACTCACCACTTAACCGGGTGACGTCCTCGAATAGTTCCATAATCGGCCTCCAGTACGCAGATGTTCACATATAGACGAAAATTTCTTGCGAGCGGTCAAAAATGAAACAAGAAGCGTTACTCTGGTGGGTCGCACGGGGCCTTAGCTCAGTTGGTAGAGCGCTTGCTTTGCAAGCAAGATGTCGGGAGTTCGATTCTCCCAGGCTCCACAAGACCGTGATTCCTAATCTGCCCACCGTCGCCGAGCGACGGCTCGCAATTCGGATGTCCCCAGATGCGCTTCGACAAGTTCGAGGCGGTCACCCTTGGGTGTACGACAAAGCGATTGTTTCCAATTCCGATACGAACGCCGCGTCGGGTTCGCTCGCGGTCATCTTCGACGCCGATCGAAAGTTTGCGGCGATTGGTCTGTGGGACCCAACATCGCCGATCCGCATTCGGATTCTGCATGTGGGCAAACCCACAAAAGTCGATCGAGCATTCTGGGTATCGAGGGTCGAAACTGCGGCAGCAGCGCGTTCGTCGCTCGCTGGTCTCGGCACAACCGGCTGGCGCCTGATCAATGGCGAGAACGATCGTCTCTCGGGAATCATTGTCGATCGTTACGACCAAACACTGGTGTGCAAGGTGTACTCCCCAGCATGGTTACCCCACCTCAATGATGTTCTGCACGCTTTGCAACAGGTGATGGCCCCCGACCGGATCGTGCTTCGGCTCGGCCGTCTCGCCGCAGCATCTCCTGAGATGAAACAGGCCGGGCTCAGCGATGGCATGGTCGTGACCGGCGACCCGATTGTCGGCCCCATCCCATTTGTCGAGAACGGCCTATCGTTCACCGCCGATGTACTCGATGGACAAAAGACCGGCCACTTCCTCGATCAGCGAGACAATCGCCAACGCATTCGCGACCACGTTGCTCGGCGCGCAGAGCCCGGGCTTCGGGTACTTGATGTCTTTTCGTGCACCGGCGGATTCTCGGTGTACGCCGCTGCAGGTGGCGCAGGCCTTGTGCACTCGGTCGATATTGCGGCGCCCGCTATCGCCACCGCGCAAGCGAACATGGCCTTGAACCCGAACGCTGCGAACGGGACAAAGCACGTCTGCACGGTTGGCGATGCGTTCGAGGTGATGGCAAACCTCAATGAGCGTGGCGAGGTCTTTGATGTCGTCGTGATCGACCCGCCGTCGTTCGCTTCGAATGCAAGCGAGCGCGACGGCGCCATTCGTGCGTATCGAAAGTTGGCCGACCTCGGTACAACGCTCGTCGCACCTGGCGGCCACCTCTTTCAGGCATCATGCTCATCGCGAGTCACTGAGGACGACCTTGTTGCCACGGTGAGCGCTGCAATTCGAGTGAACAACCGCCACATCAACGCGCAGAGCATCTATGGTCATGGAATTGACCACCCAATCAGCTTTCCACAAGGTCGCTACCTCAAAGCGATCGCTCTTGACCTTTCCTAACTCGTCATTCCTTTGTTCTCAGATGGATGGGCCGATAGGCCTACATGCCATCTGTTGCCCCACATGAATCATCCCCGAACAACGTCGTTGTTTTCATGAAGATCTTCGCAGTCCCAGCGCTCCTCGTGATCTTGCTCTTCGGCTTCTTTGTGCTGCGTGCAAATGGAGACGGTCAGGGTGTTACGACAACAGCGGAGACCACCACGACCACCGTCGCTGAGGTCGTGAGCGCCGCTCCTGACGAGGTGGATCCTGTCGACATTCCCGAAGCAGCCGCATTCTTAGAACCGGTAGAAGGGCCGACGCTCGACGAGTTGATCGCATCGAGGACCATCACGCTCGACGGAATCAACTTCGACGAAGACGAACAATCCGTCGTAGCGACGACCAATGCCTCAGCAGCGTCTAGTTCGGCCGCTGGCACAACGACTACGGCGTCGAGCAACTCAGGAAGCTCGGGCGGGTCGAGCAACTCAGGAAGCTCGGGCGGGTCGAGCAACTCAGGAAGCTCGGGCGGTTCAAGCGGTGGATCTTCAGGACCCGCGCCACGTCCCTCGGTAAACGGAGCGGCACCTCTGCGGATCTCTGCGCCGACGTGTGGAACGCTCGGTGCTTCGTCAACTCGGACAGCGCCCTTCACCGGCCAGTCGGCTTCGATTCCGTCAAACCTTCCCGCCATTGTGATCAAGGTTTCGAACAACAGCTCGTCGAGCCGTGCAACACTGATCGGC
>CALHXU010000015.1 GCA_938040365.1 uncultured Acidimicrobiales bacterium | reverse complement strand
GACAGTTTCGCTCTCGTCGGGGGCGACGGTTCGACCGCCCGAGGGGTTGCCTCCCGCAGCGGAGTTGTGTGACACGTTCGTGCACGCCGTCGGCGGTGAGTGGGGTACTGGTCGAGCAGGAATGTTGTATCGAGACCTCATCCCAGAGCGACATGGCGGCCGCGTGATCGCGTCACACATTCAGATTCGAGAGGCCGGCCCAGTGCCCGATTATGTGCACCATCACGATGTGCGCTTCCAGATGATCTACTGTCGTCGAGGCAGCGTCGAGGTCGTGTACGAAGACCAAGGCGAACCGTTCTGGATGCACGAGGGCGATTGTGTTCTACAACCGCCCAACATCAGACACCGCGTGCTGAACAGTAGCGACGGTCTCGAAGTGATCGAGATTGCATCCCCGGCTGAGCACCCAACTCACATCGATCACGAGACCACCCTTCCCACCGGGCTGGTGAAGCCCGATCGCGACTTCGGCGGCCAGCGCTTTTGCTTTGACCAAGCTGACGCAGGCCAGTGGGTGAGCGCGGAGCCGGGGTGGGATCAGCGGTTGACGAGCATCGCCGAAGCAACGAACGGCACTGCCTCGGTCCGTGTGGTTCGTCCGACCGGCACGGGCGAGCCACTCGCCGGTTCTCACGACGGCGACCTCTGCCTGTTCTTCATCTTGGACGGCGAAGCAACGCTGAGCTTCCGTGATGACACCTATTCGCTCGCCCCTGATGATTCGGTTGCGGTGCCACGCCACGAGCAGTGGGTAATCAATGCACAACCCGACTTCACTGCGCTGCACGTGATCGTTTCCAACGAGGAGGAAACTCGACATGACACCTGACCCGCAGTTCTTTACCGCCGAGCAGGTCAGCGAACTCTTGCCGTGGCCCGATCTCATCGAAGCCATCGAACAGATTCTCGTCACCGCCGGTGCCGTTGCTCCTGAGCGGACCGTCCATACCGTTCCCGATGCAGCTGGGAACGATGGTGCTCTTCTGATGAAGCCGGGATGGGTCGCTGGCGATGTCATTGCGGTCAAGGTCGTCACGTTCTTCCCAGACAATGGCGCCCGAGATCTGCCGACGGTAAACGCTGGCGTTCTGCTCTTCAGCGGCGCTGACGGGACGCTGATCGGCGCGTGCGACGGCAACGAGCTCACAACTCGTCGAACCGCTGCAGCGTCGGCGGTTGCGGCCAAGCGTTTGGCGCGAACTAACGCAAAGCGACTACTCGTCGTCGGCACGGGCGCGCTGAGCCCAATGACCGCGCAAGCGCATTGCGCGGTCCGCTCCTATGACACCGTCGAGGTGTGGGGCCGTGATGGCGACAAAGCACAGCGAGTGGCGAACCGTCTCGTCGCCAGCAATATCGACGCACGGGTGGCAGACGACCTCGATGCTGCCGTGGCCGAGGCCGATGTGATTACGTGTGTGACCGGTTCTACCGAACCGTTGGTAAAGGGTGAGTTGCTGAAGCCGGGAAGCCACGTCGACCTCATCGGAGCGTTTACCCCTGCAATGCGCGAGACGAACGATGCCGTGATGGAGCGAGGAACGATCTTTGTTGACACCCGAACTGACGGATCGATCGCGGGCGATATCTCTCAGCCGCTCGATGCCGGCGTGATCACAATGGATGATCTCGTGGGCGACCTCGCTGAACTAGTTGACGGTACTCACCTGGGGCGAACGTCGCCCGACGAGATCACTGTGTTCAAGAGCGCGGGTATTGCACTCGAAGATGTAGCCGCCGCTCGGCTGGTCTTTGGAGCGTGATCATCGTGGTTCGACCGATCCCGACGGCCGACTAGGCGGGCGCGGCGTCATTCCCGGTACCGAAGTAGATCGCTTCATCGAGGTTGAACGTCACTGCGACCAAGGTGTCGGGGTGGTCGAAGTCGTCTACCGCAATCGAGACGCAGACGTCGCCAATGACTTCTTCGCCCGTATCGAGAAGAAGTCCCTCGTCGAAATTGTCACCCGCCTCACACCCTTCTCCTGGCCAGGCGACAACGGTCGATGTCGCGCCGCCAAGAATCTCAAATGCGAACGATTCGCGGGTGGTCACCGGGACTTGTTCGCTGCCGGTCAAAACAGCACGTGCCGAGAATCGGACGACCATTATGTCGCCCTCAGACGTTTGGGTGGCCTCGGCGACTGGTTGCGAGATCGCTACTTCCCAGTCGGCAACGCCCTTGGTCTGGAGCACGTCGGTCGACAACGCAATGGGTTCGTCGAAAGGGTGCGGATTGTCGACCGACCCCGTGGCAGAACTGGCGGAATCATCGCCGCTGCCTCCGCATGCTGACAAGGCCGCTGCGAGCACAAGGCTACTGATTCCAGAGAGCTTCATAACTTCCACGGTATCGGCCCGTGTAGCGTCGTCTTGATGGAATCATTTGAACTTTCCTCTGCGCGGGCAAGCGCTCGAATCGATCTTCTCGCCGGGCGGCTTGGTTCGCTCATCGTCGATGGAAACGAACTGCTGGTGACCGAAGGACCGAAACCCACTCGGTACGGATCCTTTCCGATGGCGCCTTGGGCGGGAAGGCTCAACCGGGGCCTCCTTACCTTTGATGGTGTCGACTATCAGTTCCCACCGACATCGGGAATTCATGCAAACCACGGGCGGGCAATGCACGAAACATGGACGCGTACGGGCAACGACACCATTACGACCGGGTTCGGCGAGCATTGGCCCTTCGGCGGCAGTGTCGAGCAGCGCTTCGAACTGAGCGACGAGTCATTCACGGTGCACATGACGATCACCGCCGAAGATCAGGCAATGCCGGCTCAACTCGGGTGGCACCCGTGGTACCGGCGTGACATCGGCGTTGGCGAAACGTTGTCGCTCGAGTTCGCCGCCGAGCAGATCTATGAGACGGACGACGACCAGCTGCCCACCGGCAATCTCATTCCGGTCCCCGATGGGCCGTGGGACGAGACGTTCATCGGCGTAACCCAAACGCCGGTGCTGTCGTGGGGTGAACACCTACGTCTCGCGCTCACGTCGAACTTTGACCACTGGGTGGTCTTCACCGAACCCGAGCACGCCGTTGCGATCGAACCGCAGTCGGGAGCCCCCAACGACATCAATCGGGCACCGCACGTTCTTCAGCCCGGCGAGACGCTGAGCGGCTGGATGCGCCTGAGCTGGGGGTAGGTTCCGCGCTGAGGTTCGTGGTTCGTCTTGGGATTAGATTCGGCCCATGACAAAGAGCACCCACGCAGCCGTCGTAGACGACCGCAACGCCGATGTTCAGATCTACATCAATGGCGAGTTCTTTCACCGTGACGAGGCGAAGATCTCGGTGTTCGATAGCGGCTTTCTCGTCGGCGATGGCATCTGGGAAGGTATTCGCCTCCACCATGGCGTGTTTGCGTTTCTCGATCGACATCTCGATCGGCTCTTTGCCGGCGCCAAGGCCATCGATCTTGACATCGGCACTCGCGACGACATCGTCGCCGCCCTGCGAGCGACGGTCGACGCAAACGAGATGGATGACAATGTCCACGTCCGGTTGATGATTACGAGGGGCAATAAGAAGACGCCGTCGCAGCATCCGTCGAACACGATCGGCGGCCCGAACGTGGTCATCATTGCCGAGCATAAGAAAGCCGACCCCGAGGTCGCCAGCGAGGGGATCTCGTTATTTACGGCGACCGTGCGGCGCCCCGGCCCCGACGTGCTCGATCAAAACCTGAACTGTCACTCGAAGCTGCACGAGGTCATCGCGTTGATCCAAGCGGTCGGCGCGGGTGCCGATGAGGCGCTGATGCTCGACGTGAACGGCGCCGTTGCCACATGTAACGCAACCAACTTCTTTATCGTTCGCAAGGGTGAAGTGTGGACGTCGACTGGTTTCTACAACCTGCCTGGAATCACCAGGGCGCTCGTAATCGAAACAGCGCGGGCAGCAGGAATCGTCGTGCATGAGAAGGACTTCTCGCTCACCGACGTGTACGCCGCCGAAGAAGTGTTCGTCACCGGCACGTTCGGGGGACTCACACCAGTGCGCGAAGTCGACGGGCGAACGATCGGCGACGGCAGCGGTTCGATTGGGCCGATGACCGAACGGCTCATCGGTCTGTACCGTGACGCCATCGAGCTCGACGTCGAACAACAACAAGCCTGACAGACTGTTCCAAACCACTGAGCGCCAACCGACCAACCGAGGAGAAACCATGATCATCATTGCCGGAACCATTCGGATCGAGACCGAGCACAGCGAAGCAATACAGGCTGCGATGGTGGAGATGATGGCCGAGACGATGAAGGAAGACGGCTGCGTCTCCTATGACTTCTCCGCTGACTTCTCCGACCCAGAAGTGATCCACCTGTTCGAAGAGTGGGAGAGCATGGACCACCTGAAGGCACACTTTGTTGCTCCGCACATGGGAGTGTTCCAGGAGAAGCTTGCGTCGCTCGGGAACATGGAGCGAAACATCTTCAAGTACACCGCTGACGGCAAAGAGCCGCTCTAGCGATTGCGTTTGCCTCGACGATGACGCTTCGAATCAACATGTGGTCGAGCCCGCGCAACCTGTCGACGGCGCTCATGTATTCGTGGCGTCAACGTGGCGACACCACCGTGGTCGATGAGCCGTTGTACGCCTACTACCTTCATTCGACCCGACGTTCGCATCCGGGAGATGCCGAGGTAATTGCATCCCAGCAGACCAATGGCGACGCCGTCGTAGCCGACGTTCTGCTTGCGGACTACGCAACGCCGGTCGTGTTCTTCAAACAGATGGCCAAGCACCTGCTCACACTCGACCGTGGTTTCCTCGGTGCTGGTGCGAACATCTTGTTGACCCGTGAGCCAAGAGAGATGTTGTCGTCGCTGCAGGTGCAGCTTCCCGACGTGACGATTGACGACACGGGTTTCACCGAACTCCTGTCGATCCTCGACGGCTTAGTGGCGGCGGGCAACGAGCCGATCGTCATCGACAGCACGACGTTGCTCCGAAACCCCCGAAGTGTCTTGACCCAGCTGTGCGAACGGCTCAACCTCGATTTCGATGACGCAATGCTGACCTGGCCCGCGGGCCCGAAGCCCGAAGACGGCGTCTGGGCAAAGCACTGGTATGACCGCGTGTGGCAGTCGACGGGCTGGGAACCGTACGTCCCGAAGGACGCCGAGCTCAACGAGGCCGCTGCGGCCGTCCTCCCCGAAGCCCAAGCCGCCTACGACCGCCTAGCCGAGTACGCGATCAACATCTGACTTACGTCGGGCTCATACCCCGAAGGTCGCGGGTTCAAATCCCACCCCCGCCACTATGTGATGTCTCAGGACATCGGAAACCCTCGAACCGGGACTGTAGTTTTCTGTGTGTAAACGCCGGTGATCACTGTTTCTAATTGTGGGCGGCTAGGCGGTCGGTGTAGTGGATGGTCAGCTGGTTCAAGATGTCTTTCCAGGCGTGGATCCGGCCGGTCGGGTTCTGACGGTTC
>CALHXU010000014.1 GCA_938040365.1 uncultured Acidimicrobiales bacterium | reverse complement strand
TTTGTTGAGACGCTTGTAGCTAATGAGGTCGATACGACGTTTGGGATTATGGGATCGGCGTTTATGGACGCGATGGACATTTTTGCTCCTGCTGGTATTCGTTTGGTGCCGGTTGTCCATGAGCAGGGCGCAGCCCACATGGCTGATGGTTATGCGCGTGTGTCGGGCCGTCATGGTGTGGTGATTGGCCAGAACGGTCCGGGTATCTCGAATTGTGTGACCGCGATCGCTGCCGCGTTTTGGGCGCACTCGCCGGTTGTGATCGTCACCCCACAAACCGGTTCGGGTGGTATTGGTTTGGGCGGTTTCCAAGAAGCCAACCAGCTTCCAATGTTCGAAGAGTTCGTCAAATACCAGGGTCAGGTCGATAACGAGTCCCGTATGGCCGAGCTCACCGCCCGCGCGTTCGACCGAGCCATTTCTGATATGGGCCCAACCCAAATCAACATCCCACGCGACCGTTTCTATGGCGATATCGATGTCGAGATCCCTGCCCCAACCCGCCTCGATCGGGGCCCCGGCGGATCCGCGTCGTTGGACGCTGCTGCTGATTTGATCGCGGAGGCCGAGTTCCCTGTGCTGCTGTCGGGTGGCGGCGTGGTGATGGGCGACGCAATCGACGAATGTGTCGCGTTAGCTGAACGTTTGGGCGGCCCAGTGTGCAACACGTATTTGCATAACGACAGCTTCCCGGCAAGCCATCCCCAGTGGACGGGCCCGCTCGGCTATCAGGGTTCGAAGGCCGCGATGAAACTCATCAACAAAGCCGACGTCGTCATCGCATTGGGCACCCGGTTGGGCCCATTCGGCACACTGCCCCAACACGACATGGATTATTGGCCAAAGGACGCAAAGATCATCCAGGTCGACGCCGATCACACCATGTTGGGATTGGTCAAGCCAGTAACTGTTGGTATTCACGGCGACGCAGCACAAACCGCCACGGCCCTGCTCGAACGGCTCGCCGACCGGACGTTGGCTTGTGACGCGACCAAAGACGAGCGTATGGCCACTACCCAAGCCGAGAAAGACGCGTGGGAAGCCGAGCTCGACGAGTGGATCCACGAAAAAGACGACTTCTCCATGGCAATGATCGCCGAAGCCCAAGCCGAAGAAGGCAACTGGCTGCACCCACGCCAAGTCCTCCGTGAACTCGAAAAGCACATGCCCGAACGGGTCATGGTCTCAACCGACATTGGCAACATCAACTCGGTCGCGAACAGCTACCTACGCTTCGAAGAACCACGCAGCTTCTTCGCCGCGATGAGCTGGGGCAACTGCGGATACGCGCTCCCCACCATCATCGGCGCCAAAGCCGCCGCACCCGACCGTCCCGCAATCTCCTATGCCGGTGACGGCGCCTGGGCCATGAGCATGATCGAAATCATGACCGCTGTCCGCCACAACATCCCGGTCACCGCCATCGTGTTCCACAACCGGCAATGGGGTGCTGAGAAAAAGAACCAAGTCGACTTCTACGGACACCGCTTCGTCGCCGGCGAACTCGACGGGCAAGAAAACTATGCCGAGATCGCAGAATCCATGGGCGCAGTTGGCGTCCGCGTCGATGACATCACCCAAGTCGGACCCGCACTCCAAGCAGCCACCAAAGCACAAATGGAAAACGGCACCACCACCGTCATCGAAATCATGTGCACCAAAGAACTCGGCGACCCATTCCGCAAAGACGCACTCTCCAAACCAGTCCGCCACCTCGCCAAATACAAAGACTACGTCTGAGTGGACTTCGATCGGCAAGGCCTCCGGCCTGATTTTGCCGATCTCGTCAACTCAGATTCCGTCCCCTCCGGGGGCCGTTCATTCGCCACGGAGGCCGTACGCCGGAGGCGGCGTCGGCGCGGCTGAACGGGGTCTAATCCGTGCAGCTTCGCTCGCTACGCAATATCGGCTGCAAACCGTCATGGCGTCCGGCGACAGCGGTATCGGTGAGGCTGACGAACAGGGTCAGGGCCAGACCCCATTGGTCCTGTGAGAGCAAAAACTAGACAGGCCCGCACGATCGGAGCGATCGAACGGGCCTGACTAGAGGGAACCTGGTTTGTTGGGTTGCTAAGAAACAAGCACCGACGGAAGCCACAGAGCCACCGCCGGAAAGGCTATGACCACGATCAGCCCTACGACTTGAAGGCCCATGAACTGGAACATGCCGCCATAGATGTCCTTCAAGTCCCAATGCGGCGCAACCCCTTTAAGGAAATACGCCGAGAGGGCAACGGGCGGCGATAGCCACGCGGTCTGCAAGGTGACAGCGATCAGAATGCCGAACCAGACTTTGTCGTAGCCAAACTGGTCGATGACCGGCAGCAAGATCGGGATGAAGATCAACACGATCGGGACCCACTCAAGGGGCCAACCGAGGATAAAGATCAACAGCAAGATCAGTCCCAGCATGATCAGCCAATGCAGCTGCAACTCGACCAGCGTGTTGGCCATTGCCGATGCACTTCCAACCCGAGAGAACACTCGACCAAAGAAGTCTGACGCAACGACCAAAATCATGATCATCGACGTTGTCAGCATCGTCGATTCGAGCGCACTCTTCATGAGCTTGAAGGTAAGTCGTCGAGAGAAGATCGCAAGCCCAAGGGCACCAAACGCACCGAGAGCCGAACCCTCGACAGTCGTGGCGATACCGAACAAGATCGACCCCAGCGTTACCGCGATAAGAACCGTTGGCGGGATGATCCCGAGGAGAATCTCCTTTGCGATTTCACGCCGAGACAGCGTCTGCTCGTCCTTCGGCAGCGGCGGACCCAACTCGGGGTTCAGCCACGACCGGATCATTGCATAGGCCGTGTAGAGCCCCGACAGAATCAGCCCCGGAAAGATCGCCGCAGCGAACAGCTCGAGCACATTCACGCCAAGGACCGGCGCCATCACGACAAGCATGATGCTCGGTGGGATGAGAATCCCCAAGGTGCCACCAGCGGTGATCGCTCCAGCCGACAGTCTCGTGTCGTACCCACTACGGGTCATCGACGGAATCGCCATCAACCCAATGAGCGTGACCGATGCGCCAACGATTCCGGTTGCAGCTGCGAAGATCGTCGCCGCTGAAATCACGGCGAGATAGAGCGAACCACGAAGGTTCGCCATCGACAGCTGCAACGCTCGGAACAATCGATCCATAAGCCCTGCCTGCTCGAGCAAATACCCCATGAAAATGAACAAGGGGATCGCCGCGAGCTGGACGTTCGTGAGGTTGTTAATCGCGGACAACGTGAACAGGTTGAACACGGTGTCGCCAATTGCCCATGCGCCAAAACCAAAGCTCATCACAAGCAGCGTTTGAGCGATCGGGAACCCCGCAATAATTGCGCCGAACAGTGCTCCCAACATCAAGAACCCAATCGTTTGGGTCGAGAAGTCCGGAAGTATGCCGCCAAGGAAGGTTGCGATGCCCGAAATGATGTCGGCCAACACCCCCACTGGCGCTTGCACAAGGTTAAACACTCGATGGCTCCCACTCGTTGGCACGGAATGCCCGGATTGACTTCACTAGCTCAGAAACTGATTGCAGCAGCCACAGGAAAATCCCGATCGGAAGCATTGCCTTCAATGGCCACAGGGGACCATCCCACGGGCTCAAGATCGTCGTTTCACGTTGGTCGAACGAAGCCTTTGCGAATTCGAGCGACACGTCGAGGGCCAAGATCATCACCGGGATGAACAGAAAGGCGTAAATAAACGCATCGATACCCGCCTGCTTCCTCACGCTCCACTTTCGATATTCGAAGTCGGTACGAATATGGCCGTTGCGCTTCAATGTGAAGGCCGCTCCGAGGAGGAAGTGCGTTGCGTAGATCATGTACCCAATGTCCTGGGCCCACACGATCGACGAGCCGAGCTGGAGGCTCCGCCACAGCGCAGAGCCTCCAAGCACCGCGAGGAGCGGGAGGGTCAGCCAAGCTGCGGCCTTCCCTACCCACTCGCTCACTGCGGCTATCCAGCCAATATTGCCCCCGTCGGTGTTCCACGGTTCGGCAATACCTTCAGCTTCCTCATCGACCGTTACGCCGTACCTCGCGGCTACTTCAGCGTCGGTCGTCGATGTCACGGATCCTCGCCAACCTTTTCTGGGTAGTAGCTCTCGCCGATCTCTTGGTAGAGCTCGGTGATGGTGAGACGGAATGGCATGACACGGTCGGCGTATGCCTGCTGTGACTCACGAACCTCAGCGAAGAATGGATCCTCTTCAGCGAGGTCTGCTGCCACGGTCTCCCACGCATCGATGAATGCGTCGTAGAACTCTGGCGGCGTGTTGAAGATGTTGATGCCTTCTTCTTGGTACTGGGCCACGGCGTCAGCGTTGACGGTGATCGAGACGTTCTGGCAGTCGACGATGGTTGCCTGGGTGGCGATCTGCACCATCTCTTGGAGGTCGGCTGGCAGTGCTTCCCACCAGTCCAGGTTGAAGAGAAGCTCACCAATGTCGGTCGACTGGTGAAGACCCTGGAGGTAGTAGTTGTCCCACACGTCAGACAAACCAAGTGCACGGTCGTCTGCTGGTGAGATCCACTCTGCGCCCTCGATGATTCCCGATTGTGCCGACGGAACAATGTCGCCGCCTGGCATTGCAATGGCGTCAACACCAAGTTCTTGGAAGGTCAATCCCGGCAGGCCCGGAGGCGAACGGAACGGAAGGTCCTGAACATCGGCAACGCTGGTGATTGGCTCGGAGAACCAACCGAATGGATCTGGACCCATTGGGCAAACCGGAAGCGGCTTGACACTGACGCCGATTTCCTCGGTGTAGAGACGCTGGTAGAGATCAAGGCCGCCACCGTCGTACATCCACGCGAGGGAGGAGCTCTGATCAAGGCCTGTCGATCCCACAGGCGGGTTCGAGAACAACGCCGCCGTCGGGTTCTTGCCCGTCCAGTAATTCGACCATGCCATGCCTACCGGAACGATGTCAGCATCGACAGCATCGAGGATCTCGAGCGCGCCGACGACCGCACCAGATGGAACGACCTCAGGTTGCAGGCGTCCGTTCGACATGCGTTCGAGACGCTCGCCCCACTCAACGATCTCGGCGTGGTAGACCGACGAGGCTGGAACGCCCGTCTGCACCTGGAACGCAATCGTCTCGCCGCCTTGAGCGAGCGATACTTCTTCGTCACCTGAATCTCCGCCGTCATCTGATCCTTCGGATTCAGTGTCGGTGTTTCCGCTGGCGGTCTGATCGACCGCTCCACCGGTACATGCCGCAGCGATCATCGCTGTTGCGAAGATCACTGCGAGTAATCGCAGTAATCGTGAACTACTGCGAGTTGTCCTCGCACTCTTCGCGGACTTGCTGGTCATATGCCCCCCTCTTATGAGCGGCCCCCTCTGAGCCGTCTCGACGAACTATTCCACATGGTGGAAGAGCCGTTCTATATTCGCATCATTGTTTGTGACAAGCGTCATGTCAATCTGGGAGTGCTTAAATCTTAATTTCGGCAGAACTCTTCGCGAAATGGGATGGGTATAGCTTCCGAGAGCTACAGCAAATACACGGGGTGCGTTGGCGCATCACCGGTGAGGCGCGCCGCTTGAGAGCGACACGAGTAACCGGTTGCGACCGCCAATCGGCCCCCATGAGCAACGGCGTCAGCCCAACCCATCGACCAGAGGCGCTTCGACATCTCTTGATTCGCCGATTCGTGACCGAAGATCCCCGCCATGCCACAACAGCCAAGCGCAGGAGCTTCGACCCGATATCCCGCAGCGGTCAGCACGACCTCCCACTTCGCCAGCGACTGCGGACGAGTTGCTCGCTCGGTGCAGTGGCCGAGCAGAACAACCGAACTTTCACTAGCCGTCGAGCCAGAGAAGTCGTCGAGGTGGTCGTGGAGAACATCGACAAGGTGCCGCACGCCGGTGGGGTAATCGGCGTCGACTACCCGATATTCATGGTCGTGGAGCAACCCAACGGCGGGTTCGATCACAACCGGTGTCGCTCCTGCCGAAATGATTCTCTCGATCAGTGACCGCTGCGCAGCCACCGCCTTCGCAAAGGCCTTTCGCTTGCCCTTGACGTGGTCGAACTTTCCCGACGGGACAAAGGGCGAAAGCTCGACGTGGTGGCCAAGTCGGGTCAACACGAACGCCGCGTGTTCGATCGTGTCGGGTTCGAGTTTGTCGGTGAAGACATCTCGAACCAGCACGACGTCGGCTTTGGTCGACGAGCCGGAATCGAATGTGTTGAACGCAGTCGGTCCGCTTCGCTTTTTTGGCGCAGGCAGGTCGACGAGCCCGAGTGCCTTGCCCGCAGGCTTCGTACCGAGACGGGCCAGGGTTGGCGACAATGCAGCCAGCCCCGCAAGCGATTCGAACCTGCTCAGCAGAAGGTGCGCGAGCGGCCGCTTTCTGGTCGCGTAGTAGGTCTCGAAGAACTGGCTTTTCAATTCGGGGATATCGACCTCGACTGGACAGCTACCCGAGCACGCTGCACACGACAAGCACTGGTTCAGGTTGTCGGCAAGCGCATCTTCAAATGCGATAGTCGTCGGGGCCGTCGCCGAGCCTTGGCGACGAAACAGCAGAGACCGCATGAGGTCGGCACGCCCCTTTGGCGAGAGTGCTGGGTCACCGCTCGCGGTATACGACGGGCACATCACCGTCGTTGCAGAATGGTGATGGCACAGCCCGTTGCCATTGCACGCGAAGGCATGGCTGTACTCGCGGCGAATCTCCACCGGAACAGCCCGGTTCACCTGGCCGCGCATCGGCGCGTCATCGAGCCCGATAATGTCGAGAGCAGACTCGGCGGGCCGATAGAGCTTGCCGGGGTTGAGAAGATCATCGGGGTCAAAGATCGTCTTGATCTCGCGCATCAATTGGATCGTCTGTGGGGAAAGAAATTCCGCGGCGACATCACCACGCATGCCTCGGCCATGCTCACCCCACAGGACCCCCTTATGCAGCTTGACGATCTCGACCACCGCATCGGTGATCTCTCGCACCAGCTGTTCATGACCTGGATCTGTGGTGTCGAGCGCTGGACGAACGTGCACACAGCCAACATCGGCGTGGCCGAACATTCCGTAGGTCACACCAAAACCGTCGAGCGTCGAGCGGAAATCGGCGATGAACGCCGCCATGTTCGCAACGGGAACCGCACAGTCTTCGACCATTGCCGTCGGGCGGGCCGAGAGGTCGGGTGCGCCGACCTCGACTTTCGCAAGCAGGCCCACGGCATCGGCACGCACCTTCCACGCTTGGGCCCGCTCGGCTGCCGTCGGAAGCGTTTCGGCGCTGACCGCTCGCCCGCTCGCCTCGATAGCACCAAGAATCGGGGCGGGATCGATCGGTTCTGGACCGTCGTATTCAAGAAGCAATACCGAACCCTGCTGTTCACCAACGACTCGGCCAAGAGCCGGCCATGCCGGCGAGTTGCGACCCGCTTCCAGTGTGCGCTCATCGAAGGATTCAATTGCGGTCGGTCCCGTCTCGCGAAGATCGACGGCATCACGCAATGCATCGTCGAAGCTCGAGTACGCCGCGACTACGAGCGTCGTGTGGGCAGGGAGCGGGGAGAGGTTAAGCGTGGCCCGTGTCGTAATGCCGAGCGTTCCCTCCGAGCCAACCAAGAGGGCAAGCGGATCGATCATACCGTCGCGTCGAAGGCGGTCGATTCCATAGCCGCTGAAGCCACGAGCCAGCTCGGGAAGGTCGAACGTATCACCTTCAGCGATGTCGAGATCGAGCAGCGCCCGCCAGATCGCCCCGACTCGGCCGCCCGATTTAGCTCGACGTTCGGCTTCAGCAATCGCGATCGGTTCGGCCCTGAACTCGGTCCCGTCGGCGAGAACGATGTCGAGGGCGAGCACATGGCGGTGCGCCCGGCCATAGACGAGCGAACCCTTTCCCGCGGCATCGGTCGCGATCATGCCGCCGACGGTGGCGCGGCTCAACGTCGACGTGTGAGGAGCCCAAAAGAGGCCGTGTCTTTCAAGCTCGTCATTCAACGCTGCCGTCACGACACCGGGCTCGACGATGGCGGTTTGGTCCTCTGCGTTGATTTCGATGATCCGATTGAGACTTCGCTTGAGGTCGATCATGATGCCGTCGGTGAGACTTTGCCCGTTAGTGCCCGTTCCCCCGCCGCGAGCAACGATCGCTGTCGGGTTCGGGCTTCGCGCGTTTGCCGCCATGACGTCGATGAGCTCGGCAACACTATCGGGAAGCGCTACGCCAGCCGGCGTGACTTGGTAGATCGAGTTGTCGGTCGAATACACCGTTCGCGTGATTTCGTCGGTTGCGACGTGACTAGCGAGTTGCGCCTCGATCGACGATGGCGAAGGTGAATTCATGGAAACAGCTTTCCATTTTTCGGTCTAGAGTGCAGAATCGTTCCAGATGTCTCTGCACTGCGGAGAGTTCGACAAGACGATGCCAGTATGACAACGTGCCCCACCACGGGGCAGACCAGGGGGGAATTATCAGATGATGTGCCAGCACTATGACCTGAAACTTGAGGGCGCCGACACGGCGTTCAGCGTCGATGCATCGAACACCACGTTCGGGCAGGGGTGCCTTTCAGAAGCCGGGGAGATCGCGAAATCGCTCGGGATTTCTCGTATTGCCTTGTTCACCGACGACGCCCTAGCCAAGACCGAACACGTTGCCAAAGTCATCACGTCACTGAAAGCTGCCAACGTCGATATTGCGCTCTACGACAACGTGCGCGTCGAACCTACCGACGAGTCATTCATTGCGGCGTCTAAGTTCGCAAGCGATTCGAACGTCGATGGATTCATCTCCGTTGGCGGAGGCTCGGTCATTGACACGGCAAAGGCTGCGAACCTCTACAGCACCTATCCGGCCGAGTTCCTCGACTACGTCAACGCTCCGATCGGCAAAGGAGTGCCGGTCCCCGGTGCACTCAAGCCCCACATCGCGTGCCCAACTACCTCAGGCACAGGAAGCGAATGCACGGGAATTGCCGTGTTCGATTTGCTCGAAATGAAGGCCAAGACGGGCATTGCGTCAAAGATGATCCGTCCAACCCGAGCGCTCATCGACCCCGACACCACCCTCACGTTGCCACCGAATGTCGTTGCAGCGAGTTGCTTCGATGTACTCAGTCACGCGCTCGAGAGCTACACCGCTCGGCCCTACACCCAACGTCCGGCCGCACCATCGCCGGCCCTTCGTCCATCGAGCCAGGGCTCAAACCCGTGGAGCGACCTCGGTTGCGCTGAGGCGCTTCGCCTCGCCGGGATCTACCTCGAACGAGCGGTAAGTGATGCAAACGATATCGAGGCCCGCCATCAGCTCATGTGGGCGTCGACGCTGGCCGGGATCGCATTTGGCAACGCTGGCTGTCACGCCCCTCATGGCATGAGCTACTCGGTTTCAGGACTCGTAAAGGATTTCCAGCCCGACGGTTATCCAAAGGGTGAACCAATGGTCCCCCATGGAATGAGCGTCATTGTCAACTCACCCTCGGTCTTCAGGATCACCGGTGTCGATCAACCCGATCGACACATCGATGGCGCCCGTTTCCTCGGAGCCGACGTGTCCGACGTTGGCCCAACCGAGGCCGGCGAGGTGCTCTCTGATCGAATTATCGAGCTGATGAAGGCGACCGATATGCCAAATGGCCTCACCGGTGTTGGTTACAGCGCCGACGACATCCCCGACCTTGTGAACGGCTCGATCAATCAGCGTCGGCTCTTGGATAACGCTCCCATGTCGATCGACGAAGAAGTGCTCACCAACATGTACGCGGGTGCGGTCAGCTACTGGTAGCACTCGTCCGCGACGACGTGTTGCTAACCGACGTTGCTCAGTTTGTCGAGACCGAGGGATTCGCGAATTTCGGCGGCGGCAGCAATCACCTGGTCAGAAATTGCGGCGATGCGATCCCGAGTCATACGCACCGTGGGCCCTTGAACAGCAATCGCAGCGACCGCTGATCCCTCCGCGTTGAGCACTGGAGCAGCAACGCAGCTGACGCCCGGAATACTCTCCTGTTTGTCGATTGCGTAACCGCGCTTCTTGGTCCTCGCAAGCTCTTTTTCAAATTCGGCTTCCGAAGTGATCGATGCGGGCGTGACTTGTTTGTAGGTGAGCTTCGGTAGCGGTTCGCCGGAGAATGCAAGCAACGTCTTTCCCATGGACGAGCAATGCATAGCGATTCGCGATCCTGGCGGCTGGTCGAAGCGCAGCGGCTGAACCGACTCGACTCGAAGGAGAACGACAACCTCGTTGCCGTCGGCGATCCCCATGTTGACCGATTCGCCGGTCAGGCTGCCAATACGTTCCAGGATGGGGAGTGCACGGTCGTATCCCCAAGATTCACGCGCCGATTGCCCGAGGACGTGGGCCGCATGACCGAGGTGATACCGGTCGGTCTCCGCACTCTGCTCAAGGTACCCACTTTGGACGAGCGCCTGCACGATGCGGTGCACCGTACTCGGGCTGAGCTCGGTGTTGGCTGCGATTTCAGTGATGCCTTGCTCGGGAATTGAGACGAAGCTCGACAGAACGTCGAGGGCTCGATCGATTGCCTTTGTGCCGGTGACACTCTTTGTGTTGGTCGCCTTTGAGGAATTGTTTGGATTTGCGGACATCACTCAAGAGCATGCAGCACCGATCAAGCACGCGCCATTCGATCTAAAAGATAGAACATTGATTCCACGATATGGAATGCTAGAAAATCATCGGTTACAGTTCTTCCCGAGATAGAGCACCTGCCAGGACTACCGAGCTGTTGCCTTCTTGAACTCGCGGCACTCGAGCCGCACACCATCACTTGAATCGAATAGGGGTTCCACATGACACGGATGACGCCGAGTGAAGCGTTTGTTGAGACGCTTGTAGCTAATGAGGTCGATACGACGTTTGGGATTATGGGATCGGCGTTTATGGACGCGATGGACATTTTTGCTCCTGCTGGTATTCGTTTGGTGCCGGTTGTCCATGAGCAGGGCGCAGCCCACATG
>CALHXU010000013.1 GCA_938040365.1 uncultured Acidimicrobiales bacterium | reverse complement strand
GACGATCTTGTGATTGCCGCTGTGTGCCTTGAGCCCGCGGACCGTTGCGACAAGCACGGCAGCGTCTGGGGCGATGCCCGAGTAGCGGCACTTGATGTTGAAGAACCGCTCGGCGCCCATGTCGGCGCCGAATCCGGCTTCGGTCAAGAGGTAGTCGGCGGTCTTGATGCCGATTTGGTCGGCGACGATCGATGAGTTGCCGGTTGCGATGTTTCCGAACGGGCCGGTGTGCACGAGGGCTGCGGTGCCTTCGAGGGTTTGCATCAAGTTTGGCTTGATGGCTTCCTTCAGGATCACCGTCATCGAGCCGGCAGCGCCGATCTCTTCAGCGGTAACCGGCGTGCCGTCCTTGGTGTAGCCAAGCACGATGCGGCCCATGCGAACGCGGAGATCTTGGAGGCTGGTGCACAAGGCGAGTGCTGCCATAACTTCAGAGGCTGCGGTGATGTCGAAGCCGGTCTCGCGGGGCACACCATCGAGTCGTCCACCGAGGCCAATGACGGCGTTTCGAAGGGAACGGTCGTTGACGTCGAGTACCCGTCGCCAGGTGATGTTGTTGGTGTCGATGCCGGTTTCGTTGCCGTGGTAGAGGTGGGCGTCGAGCATTGCCGAGCAGAGGTTGTGTGCTGCGGTGACGGCGTGCATGTCGCCGGTCAGGTGCAGGTTGAACAGTTCCATCGGAACGACCTGGCTGTACCCGCCACCAGCAGCTCCACCTTTGATGCCAAAGGTTGGGCCCATCGATGGCTGACGGATGGCGATAGTTGCCGACTTGCCAATGTGCTGGAACGCTTGGCCGAGACCGACCGTGGTCGTGGTCTTGCCTTCGCCGAGTGGCGTTGGGGTGATTGCCGAAACGACGACGTACTTTGCGTCGGGGCGGTCGGCCATCTTTGGGATTGCTTCGAGCTGGACCTTTGCGGCACCGACGCCGTAGGGCTCGAGATTCTCCGAAGGAATTCCGGCGTTATCGGCAATTTCGGAGAGGGGCCGAAGTTCGGCGCCTTGGGCGATTTCAAGGTCGGATGGAAAGCTCATAGGGGCCCCTTGTTTTCTGCTGAGTTTTAAGTGGTCTGCAGCATCGTTGCGACAGATTCACCTGTTCCGCATTGTGGAACACGCCCACGATGCGGAACAGGCACAACGGTAGCAATGTGTCCGATGTCTCGCAACCATCGGGAGGCCCTTGATCACGAACTTTCACAAGAAGCAAAGTGGCTGGTGTTATCGCGAAGCCACTGGAGTTTCGGCAAAGCTGCGTGATTGCGCAGTGGCAAAGCCACTGGTGTTGCTGCTCGCGCAGCGCCGAAGGCGCTGGTGTTACAGCTCGTCGTTGCCGGTGATGAGGCGGGCGTTGCGTTGGTCGGTGAGGTATTGCCATATCCAACTCGACATGGTTCGTACCTTTGAGCGGAAGCTGATGAGCGATGCGACGTGGACGAGGCCCCAGAGTGCCCACGCGGCCGTGCCGCCGAATTGGATCTTGTTACCGATCATCGCGACAGCCTTCGACCGACCGATCGTCGCCATCGAGCCCTTGTCCTTATAGATGAAGGTGGGACGCTGCAGACCTTCGAGGTCGGCTGCGATGCAGGCAACGACATGTTCGCCGCCTTGTTCGGCGGCTGGGGCCACGCCGGGAACGGCTTTGCTCTCGGCATCGACGACCGAGGCCACATCGCCGATCGCAAACACGTTCGGGTGGCCATCGATGCTGAGGTCGGCGGTCACTGGGCAGCGCCCGGATCGATCGCAGTCATCGGCGAGTTCGCGTCCGAGCGGCGAAGCGGCGACGCCCGCAGCCCACACAACGGTCTCGGCGGGGATGAATCCCATCGTTGTCGTAACACCAGCATCGGTAATGTCGGTGACCCTCGTGTCGGTTCGGATGTCGACCGCCATGTGGAAGAGCTGTTCGGTCGCCGACCGCTGGAGCTTCGGCGGAAACGGCGGCAGTACCGACGGGCCAGCTTCGATGAGGATGACCTGGCTTTGGGTGGTCGTGTCGATCCGGTGGAAGTCTTTCTTCAGGGTGCGGGTCGCGATCTCGCGGATTGCCCCGGCCATTTCGACTCCGGTCGGACCGGCGCCGACGACCACGAAGGTCATCAGCCGCTCTCGTTCTTCTTCGGACTCGGCGAGTTCGGCCTTTTCGAATGCGAGCAAGATCCGGCGACGAATGTCGAGCGCATCTTCTATCGACTTCAGTCCAGGAGCGTGCTCCTCCCAGTGGTCGTTGCCGAAGTACGCATGGGTGGCTCCGGTCGCGAGGATGAGGTAGTCGTAGTCGAATGGTCCGACCGAGGTCAGGACTTGTTGTGACTCCTTGTCGATGCCGGTGACCTCAGCGAGAAGCGCCCGACAGTTCTCTTGCTTGGCGAGGATGCTGCGGATCGGCGCAGCGATATCGGACGGGTTCAGCCCGGCGGTTGCGACCTGGTAGAGGAGCGGCTGAAACAGGTGGTGATTGTTGCGATCGATGAGGGTGACTTCCACCGGTTGGTCGGCCAGCTTCTTCGCTGCGGCAAGCCCGCCAAAACCGGCGCCGACGATCACAACTCGAGGCGGTTGGTTTCCGGCCATAGCGGCCACTTTAGTCGAGTTTTCAAGTCGTTCTCCGGGCGTTGGAACGTTTGAGCATCTCGGATTGTTTCTTCTAGTACAGACGCAATACCCAAAAGATCACACCCGATACACGGCCCGAAATGGGCTCCTACACAAGAAAGAGATGTGACCCGATCATGAGGCAATCGATTCGTCTAGGTTCGATCGCCGGAATCCCTGTTGGACTCAACTGGGGGCTCTTGCTCATCGCCGCCTTCTATATTTTCAACCTTGCAGCCGGCATCTTGCCAGCAGCGGTTCCCGGCGCTTCTACATCGAGCTATTGGATCGCAGCATCTATCGGAATCTTCCTTTTCTTCGGTTCGATTCTCGCCCATGAGCTCGGCCACGCACTCGTCGCCCAGCGGAACGGGATCAAGGTCAACGCGATCACGCTCTGGTTCCTCGGAGGTGTTGCTCTCCTCGACAAAGAGGCCGACAACCCCGGTGCTGAATTCCGCATCGCCATTGCCGGTCCGGCCGTGAGCGTCGCCCTCGGTGCGCTGTTCGGTGGCCTCTGGCTCGTCGCTTCACCAATGGTCGGTGGAACACTCTTCACCTTCATCTTGGGGTACCTGTCGATCGTCAACATCGGCCTCGCCATCTTCAACATGTTGCCCGCAGCACCACTCGATGGCGGACGGGTACTCGCCGCCGCACTCTGGTGGAGGTCGGGGAACAAGAACACCGCACGAGCAAACGCAGCAAAGGCCGGTGAGGTCGTCGGTACTGGCTTCATGGGCCTTGGTCTCCTGCTGTTCTTCATCGGTGGCAACGGGTTCATCACGATCTTCCTCGGATGGTTCATTCGCAACGGCGCCCGGCACGAACGCCAACGAGCCGAGCGACAAGAGCGGGTCACGACCGCCGATCTGCGAGCCTCGATGCAACCACTGGTCGCTCCGATCAACCGTGGCATCACGGTCTCGGGTCTCGAAGCGCTAAGCGGGGCCTACGACAAGCCGGTGGCGTTCCCAATCGCTGGCCCGAACGGGCCGAGCGGTATCGTCAGCTCGATCTCGGTTCACACGACCCGACCCGAAGAGCGCCCGCACGTGTTCATCGCCGAACTCATCGTTCCTTGGGATCAGTTCACGAGCGCCCGAGTCGGCGAACAGATGGAGACCATCCTCGAACGTGCCCGGAACTCTGGAAAAGACCACGTGTTGGTCTACGACGAGATTGGCCAACAAGTTGGCTACGTCGCCCTCAACGGCTTCTTGAGCGCCGCCCACTAGCTCAGAAGCTCTCCAGAGGCGAACGCCCGCTCCCTAGCCCAGGGGCGGGCGTTCGTTCTGTTTTGGTGTACGGCGTCGGAACGAAACGATGCAAGACTCGGGAGATGACACTGCACCCGAGTGAAACAGCATTTCTCGAGGGAGCGCTCCAGCGGGCATCGGACTATTTGCTCGACCCGCCGAGCGATTCCGATCCGGTGATCTCGCTGGCGTCGCCCACCGAGTTACTGGCCGAGTTTGCCGGCTCGGTCGGCCTGCCGTTCAGCTCGACATCTGAGCCAGCGGAGCCAGATGATCTGCTCCACGCCGTCGAACAGATCATCGAGTACTCGATGCACACGAGCCACCCGCGCTTTGTGAATCAGAACTTTGCGGGCCCCGACCCGATCTCGGTGGTCGGCGATTACCTCGGTGCAGTGCTCAACACGACCGGCGCAACCTATGAGGTAGCTCCGGTGTTCACGCTGATGGAGGCAGCGGTGCTCTCTAAGCTCGGTCGCATAGCGGGATACGTCGATGCAGATGAGGTTCCCGTCGAAGGCGACATCCCGGCTTTGCCACCTGGCATCTTTGCGGCTGGTGGTTCGATGGGGACCTTGCTCGGTCTGCAACTCGCTCGTCACCGTCACCAGCCCGACATTTCTACTGCGGGCGCGAATGGTGATCGGCTCGTGCTGTTCGTTTCGGCAAGCGGTCACTATGCAGCAGCAAAGTCCGCAGCGATCCTCGGAATAGGTAGCGATGCGGTGATCAAAGTCGACGCCGATGCGTCGGGCCGAATGATCCCGGCCGCTCTCACGGCGGCTATCGAAGACGCAAAAGCTGGCGGCCAGACGCCGTTCTGTGTGATCGCCACATCGGGTACCACCGTGACGACCGCCTTTGATGACCTCAATGCACTCGCTGATATCTGTGAGGCCCACCAACTGTGGCTCCACGTCGATGGCTGTTACGGCGGTTCGGCGCTGTTCTCAAAAACGCACGAGCACCTCATGGCCGGTGTCGAGCGGTCGGACTCATTTGTGTGGAACCTGCACAAGATGATGGGCATGACCCAGCAGTGCACTGCACTGCTCGTCAAAGACCCGACCCAACTCGCGCCGTGTTTCGCAGCGAAGGCCGACTACCTCTTTCAGTCCGACAAGCTCTTCGGCGAGTTCGACTCGGGCGACCGCACCTTTCAGTGCGCCCGACGGATCGACGTATTGAAGTTGTGGCTGTCGTGGAAGTTCCGCGGCGACGAAGGCTTCGAGGCTCGTATCGATCACGCGTTCAACATGATCGAGCACACCCGCAAACGGATCGCCGAGAGTAACGGCGAGTTGGTCCCGGTCGTGACCGGGGAATTCACGAGCTGCGTTTTTGCATGGTTGCCGAGCGATTTACGCGATCTTCCTCGCACCGACGCGGGGGAGCTCGATGTTGCTGCGCTGAGCGATGCCGATCGCGAACGACTGCACGCGATTCCGCCGAAGATCAAAGCAGGTATGCAACGAGACGGTTCGGGCATGATTGGCTACCAGCCGATCCATGGACTGAATACCTTCCGCATGATCGCCATGAGCCCAACGCTGCAGACCGCCGACGTCGATGCGCTCCTCGATGCCATTCGAGCCGGGGGAGCAGCGCTGTAGCTGAGCTGGGAAGTGCTCGCATGCTGAAGGCATGAAGTGCTCGCATGCTGAAAGCATGAATTACTCGCATGCTGAAAGCATGAATTTAATGCTTCACATCGGGCATGGATCCGGCACATACCGGGTTGACCACTCCAGCTGAACGAAGAGAGTGGCGAGATGGCAAAGACCGAAGGCAAGTTTGACCGGGATATGAACTACATCCCCGACCGCATCACCGTCGATGGCAGCGACGGATGGCCGGTCGAAGCGGGCCGGTATCGGTTGGTTGTCGCGCACGCGTGCCCGTGGGCCAACCGCTCACTCATCACCCATCGGCTGTTGGGGCTGGAGTCGGCGATTTCGGTCGGGCTCGCCGGACCGCTCCACGACGCGTCGAGCTGGAACTTTCACCTCGACCCCGACGGTCTCGACCCGGTCATGGGCATCCACAAGCTCCAAGAAGCATTCTTCAATCGAATTCCCGACTACCCCCGAGGAATCACCGTTCCCGCAATCGTCGACCTTCCCACCACCTCGGTGGTCACCAACGACTTCCCATCGATTGAGGAAGACCTCTCGAAAGAATGGTCGGCGTTCCACCGGGAAGGCGCACCCGACCTGTGGCCCGACGAACATCGTGCTGAAATAGACGAGGTGAGCGACCTTATCTTTCACGACGTCAACAACGGCGTGTACAAGAGCGGGTTTGCGTCGAGCCAATCGGCACACGAGGAGGCCTACGACGCACTCTTTGCCCGTCTCGATTGGCTCGAGGACCGACTCACGAACCAGCGCTTCTTGGTTGGCGACACCATCACCCAAGTCGATATCCGGCTCTGGACGACGTTGATCCGTTTCGACGCGGTGTATCACAACCATTTCAAATGCAATCGCAACAAGCTCTCGGAGATGCCAGCGCTCTACGGCTACCTGCGCGACCTCTACCAAACGCCCGGCTTTGGTGACACGATCGACTTCGACAACATCAAGGCGCACTATTACGAAGTGCACACCGGTATCAACCCGACCGGCGTCACCCCAAAGGGCCCTGACACTTCGGGATTGAACACGCCACACGGGCGCGAAGCGCTCGGCGGCCGTCCGTTCGGTAACGGAACGCCACCAAAGGTCTGAGAAGTGCCGCGGAAGGTCGAAGGTCCATCACCGGTTGTGCTCGGCGCGATGTTCGTCGCGCTCATTGCGCTCACCGGCTGGGCGTTCTCTGCAAGTTCCTCGCAAACCGCATTGCCGTCGGGGGTGCGGGCGAACCCCGCAGATGTTTATGACCCGGTCGTTGCGGGTGAGGACCTACCCGAGGGATTTCGCCAGCTGCTTCCGCGAGATGGCATCTCGCCGATCTATGAGCCGACGTTCGTGCGGGCCTTCGAGAGCCCGTGGCCTGCCGGCACCGAGGTGATCGGTGTCGAGATCAACGGTGAGGCAAAGGCCTATCCGGTCAGCTTCCTCGGAGGCAGAGAGTTAGTCGTCGATGATGTCGGCGGCGAACCGATACTCGTCAGTTGGTGACCGTTGTGCGCAACGGCGATGGTTCATCGCCGCACGTTGGGAGACGACACGCTGGTCTTTGGCGTCCACGGAGCCCTGTGGGGAAACGCCATGACCTGGTGGGATCACGACACTGGAAGCATCTGGAGCCAGCCAACTGGTGAGGCAATCGCTGGGCCTCGCAAGGGCGACACGGTCGAGTTGTTGCCATCGCAGTTCACGACGTGGTCCGCGTGGCTTGCCGACCATCCAGATTCGCTCGCACTCGACGCGCCCGGCGGTAACTCCGGGTTTGATCTTGGCGACTTTCATATCGTGGTCGACTTCGGCGCCGAGGCTCGGTCCTATCCGGTTGCCGATCTACGGCGAGTAAACGTGGTCAACGATGTCGTCGCCGGTGTCGAGATCGCCGTCGTAAGTGATCCAACGAGCCCGCAGAGTTGGAACGTGTTCTCGCGACGGGTTGGTGACAACCTTGTCGAGCTGGCAGTGGAGGGCGATGTGTTGGTCGACACCGTTACCGGCACCACGTTTGATCCAGCGCGAGGGTTGCCGCTCGGTGGTCCGATAACCGAGATCATGGACATCCTCCCGGCCCTCACCTCGTTCCCCGACGACGTCGCCACCTTCTGGCCAAACGCGGAGGTCTGGACAATTGAGAACTAAGGGAAGGCGTGTGGCGCTAGCGCCACAAGTGACTGTATGGCAACCATGACGGCCATGACCGAGAGTGTGGCGCAAGCGCCACGTTTGACTGTATGGCAACCATGACGGCTCTGAAGACCCTCTTTGCGTTGCATCCGGGTCGGTGGCGGTCGATCAGTGCCGAGATGTTCTTCGTTGGGGCGTTCACGGTGTTTGGCACCTCGATCGTGCTCGCGTTCAATCGCTTTGGTGGTCTCGTCATCCATTCTCCCCAAGAGTTCGCGCAGTTGGCGCTCTTTGTCGTCTGGGGTTGGCTCGGCCTCGGCGCGTCGATTTGGTTCATCGGGGGAGTGGTCACAAAACGTGTTGGATCCAATGCCGATCAGCCAAACCTCGTCACTACCCTGACTTCGGTGGGTCTTGCGCATCGGCCGGTGCTGATGCTCGGCGCCGTACTGTATTTCTTTACCGGGCTGCTCCAAATCACCGGTCCAGGTTTGGTGTTTGCGGTGTTCGCGTTCAGTCTTTGGTTCCCGACGTTGCTTACGTTCTCGGTCCAGTACAGCCGCTTCATTCCGCTCAAATACGCAGTGCTCACGGTGGGGCTTCCGTATCTGATCTGGTTAGCAATCGTCGGCCGTCACCTCCTCGACCGAGTTGCCCACCTGCTCTAGTTACGTGACCTCGACCGGCTCTAAGCGAGAAATGAACGCCAAGACGAGCTGTGCAGACCTATGATCTGGGGATGCAATCGAAATCTTACGCGAGGCCGAGTTGGGCTTAGAGCTAACCATCCCGATCATCATCGTGATGCTCGCCCTCAACGCACTGTATGTTGCAGCCGAGTTTGCAACCGTCGGCGCTCGTAAATCACGTATTCAGGCCGAAGCCGATGCCGGCTCAAAGCCTGCGAAAACCCTGTCTGCGATCGTCTCGGACCCAAAGGCGCTCGACAACTATGTTGCGACGTGTCAGGTCGGCATCACCCTCAGCAGTTTGGTCGCCGGTATTGTCGGCCAGGCCCGCCTCACCCCGATCTTCGAACCGTGGTTCGGGTCGGCAGGACGCATCGTCGCGATCATCGTCACCTTGGCCATAGTGACGTCGCTACAGGTCGTCTTGGGTGAGTTGTTGCCAAAGACTGCGGCGCTCCGCTATCCCGAACGCCTCGCGCTCGCGACGCTACGCCCAATGCTTCTCAGCCAAACGTTGCTTCGGCCGCTCGTTGCGTTCTTCAACGGTTCGGCGTTTCGGATCATGGGTCTGTTTCGTCTGCAAGCCGATCACGGCCATGGCCACGTCCACTCATCAGAAGAGCTTCGCGCGCTGTTCAACGAGAGTGCAGCGGGCGGCCTCATCGACAAGGCCGAACGAGACATGGTCTCGGGAGTGCTCAACGTCGAAGACCGGCTCGTTCGCGAGATCATGACGCCACGGCGTCGCTTGGTCGGCGTGAGTTCGGGCGATGCGGTCGGTAATGCGCTCGCCCGTGTGGTTGAGACGCCGCACAGCCGCTTCCCGGTGTGGGGGCCAAATCCCGATGACGTGACCGGCATTGTGCATCTACGCGGGCTCTACCTTGGTTCGCAGTCCAATCCCGACGCTGCAGTCGAGTCGATCACTCGACCGGTGCTCGAGGTGGCAGAGACGCTCACGGTGCCAATGTTGTGGAAACGGCTCGACGAGGCCGACCAGCACTGCGCGCTCGTGATCAACGAGTACGGCGACGTGGCTGGCTTGGTCACCCTCGAAGATGCCCTCGAAGAGGTCTTTGGCGAGGTGCGTGACGAGTTCGATATCGACCCAGATCCAATCGTGGTGCAAGGCGACCGAGTGTCGATGTCGGGCGAGGTCCTGATCGAAGAAGTGAACCAACGTTTCGAGCTCGAACTCACCGACGAGGACGTCGACACGATCGGTGGCCTGATCTGGCACGAACTCTCACGAATTCCCAAGGTGGGCGAAGAGGTGTTGCTGTCCGGCGCCGACGTTGCGTTCCGGGTCGACTCCATCGACGGCAACGCAATCGACCGAATCAGTTTCGTTCCGTCAGCCGAAAAGCCCGCCGCTGACGAGAGCGAGGGGGCGAGCAAATGATCTTCGCTGCAGAAGCAGGAGAGATCGAGATCACGCTGATCGGCGGCGTCATCTTGCCGATCGTCGTCATCATGGTCCTCGTCATATTGAACGGACTGTTCGTCGCTGCCGAGTTCGCTCTCGTCGGCGCAAAGGTCGGCCGTCTCGAAGCGCTTGCGGACCGGGGGAGCGGCGCCGCCCAATGGCTCGTCGATCTCTTCGAGCGTCATGCGGGCAAGGACAGCTACATCGCAGTCGCCCAGCTCGGCATCACGATCGCCTCGATCGGCCTCGGCATGTACGGTGAGCCCGCAATTGCGCTCGTCATCGAAAAGCCGCTACTCGACTGGGGTGGCCTCTCGGAAGGCGCGGTCCTGTTCATTGGCTTCAGCATTGCGCTCGCGTTGATCACCTACCTGCACGTCGTGCTCGGCGAGATGATTCCAAAGGCGTTGGCACTGCAGGCTCCCGAATCGGTCAGCGTGAAGCTCAACCCGGTCATGCGCTTTTTCAGTACCTTGTTCAAGCCATTGGTCTTCGTCCTCAACTCGATTGCGTTTGGACTCATGCGAATGCTCCGCATCCCCGAGCCGGACAAACAGCAGTTTCTGTTCACGAGTGACGAGTTGAGCATCGTGACCGACGAGTCGGCCGACAGCGGCCAACTCGGAACGCTCCAGCGCGACCTCATCCGCAACATCTTCGAACTCGACGAGCGTCCGGCCGAAGAGATCATGATTACGCGGGCCAATATCGCTGCGATACCCAAAGATGCCGGAGCGAAGGAGATTTCCGCAGCGATTGCCGACTCACCGCGTAGCCGGTACCCGGTCATCGATGGCGATCTCGATCACGTGGTCGGAATGTTGCACATCAAGGACTTCATTCGCTCCAGCCAGCTCGGGACCTTCACCTCGCTGGTCGATATTGTGCGGCCCTTGCCGGTCGTTGCGGCACGGACCTCGGCTGAAGACTTGCTCGAAGATTTCAAGCGGGGTGCCGGACATGCAGCGCTCGTGGTCGACGAACACGGCGCGACCGTTGGCTTTGTGTCACTCGATGACGTGATCGACGAAATCATGGAGGAGGACCCCGAATGGATCATCTCCGACGAGAACGGTGTTCTCATCGTCGACGGTGAGACCGCCGTCGCCGAGCTTCAAGAACACTTCGGTGACACGTTTCGCGGCCACGCAGAGGTCGTGACCATCGCCGGGCTCATCCTCGACTACACGGGCGAAGTTCCAGATACAGCGACTAGGGTCGAACACGACGGTTATCAACTCTCCGTCGCTGGCGTCGATGGACGCAAGATCACCCAAGTACAGATCATCAGCCCATCGGCTGACTGACCCCACATGACCCGCACGAATTTATGACACAAAAAACGAAGGCGGCGGTACCCGAATCAGGTGGCGTCCTCGGGACCTTCGGTGGCGTATTTACTCCGAGCATCCTCACGATCCTCGGCCTTGTGCTCTTCCTGCTTGTCCCGTCGGTGGTGGGAGCGGTTGGTCTCGTCCAAGCGTTGCTCATTTTGGGGATCTCGACCTCGGTGTCGGTGCTTACCAGCATCTCGCTGGCCGTTGTCGCCACGAACATGAAGGTGCGCGGCGGCGGCGAGTACTTCCTGATCTCGCGCACGCTCGGTATCGAGTTCGGCGGCGCGGTGGGCGTCGTGCTGTACCTCGCCATCTCGGTGTCCATCGCGTTCTATGCGATCGGCTTTGCGGAGGGCTTGGCCGCGGCAATTGGGTGGGAGTCCGCGTTTGCCGTCAGAGGTATTGCTGCGATTCTGGTCTTGTTGCTCGTGGCCGTGGCTGCAATTGGGTCAGACCTTGCAACACGTCTCCAATACGTGGTGATGATCTTGCTCGTCATTGCGCTGGCATCGTTCTTCGCTGGAGGCATTCTCGACTTCGATGCTGGACTCTTCGCCGAGAACGCTGCTGGCGGGACTGGCGAGATCGGGTTTTGGCAGGCCTTCGCACTGTTCTTCCCGGCAGTGACCGGGTTTAGCCAGGGCGTGGCGATGTCGGGCGAGCTGAAAGAACCGAGTCGTTCGATTACGAGCGGAACGTTCCTCGCCGTCGGCGTGTCGACCGTGATCTACATCGCTGTGATCGTCGTGCTCGCTGGCTCTGCCCCCGCCGCGACCCTCGTCGCGGAATCCACGACGATCATGGGCGATATATCGCTGGTCTCAGGCACCCTGCTGATCGGCGTTCTCGCTGCCACACTCTCCTCCACACTGGCGTCGGCTCTCGGTGGCCCTCGGGTGTTGCAGCGGCTTGGCGAAGATCGCGTGCTTCCGAGGCTCGAGTTCTTCGAGGTCGGAGCAGGCCCCCTCAACAACCCTCGCCGAGCCCTCGCGCTGTCGACCGGAATTGCCTTCCTCACGATCGCCGCGGGCGATCTCAACGCTATTGCGCCGATCATCTCGATGTTCTTCCTGGCCAGCTACGGATTGATCAACTACGCCACGTTCTTCGAGATCCGTGCCGGCTCCACCTCGTTCCGCCCGAGCTTTAAGTGGTTCGATTCGCGCTTGAGCTTGGCGGGCTTGGTCATGTGTGTCGTAGCGATTGTGATGATCAACCCCGTGACAGGTCTGCTCGCCGCTCTCGTGCTCGTGGGTTTGTACAACTACCTTCGCAACCGCGACACCCCCGACCGTTGGGCCGACAGTTCGGGTTCGCATCACTTCACCAAGGCCCGCCATCACATTCAAGCCATTGGCGAGGAGCCCTCGAGCAACCGGGATTGGCGCCCGAGTATCTTGGCGTTCGTTCCCCGCGACCCGTACCGGCGAAAGCGCATAATCCAGATGGCATCATGGATCGAGGGGGACTCTGGCTTCCTCACCGCGGTTCGTCTCATCGAGGGTCGCGGCCCGCAGCTACGCAAGCGCGCAGATGAGATCGAAGCCGACCTCACCCACGAGGTCGCCGAAATTGCTCCGGGTGGCTTTGCCCGCACCGTCATGGTCGAAAACGCCGAGCTCGGCGTGCAGACGCTCATCCAATCCCACGGCCTCGGAACCGTGCAACCAAACACCGCCGTGTTTGGCGTTCGTGACCTGCGCGGCGGTGACGATGAGCAGGAACGGTACGGGCGAATGCTCCAGGGGTGTGTTCGCTTCGGCACCAACGTGGCGGTACTCCATGCGAGCAAAGAGAAATGGGAGCGTTTCGAGGACACCCCTCGCAAGGAACGCACGATTGCCCTGTGGTGGTCGAACGACAAGGTCGGCCAGTTCATCACGTTGCTCGGTTGGCTGTGTCAGCGACACGACGAATGGAAAGACGCACAAATCATCGTCTACGTGCCGCCGAGCACCGAAGAAGACGATCCCGAGCACGTTCGCAGCGTGCTGGAAGCCGGACGCATCGACGCTGAGGTCCGCGAAGTCGATGGCACCGCAGCCTCGTTCGCAGAGGCAATGTCGGGCGCCACCATGGCAATGGCGCCGCTTCGTATTCATCGCGGCCGAGCTATCGGGCCGTTCGAGTCGCCACTCGGGATGGTGCTCGAAAGTCTTCCGCTCGCGGTCATGGCACTGGCGACCGAACAGGTCGAGATCGATGCCCAAGCTGACGACGGCGGTTATGCCGACTATGCAAAGGCGGTCGAGAAGGTCGAAGCGGCCCGCAAGTGGGCGAACGAGCTCGACAACGAGTCGGCGGTGCTTATGGTCAAGGCCGAGAGCGCTCGCCAAGAGATCGAAGAACTCAAAAAGGCCGACCCAAGCGCAGACACGGCCAGCCTCGAAGCGTTCTACGAATCGACCGATGCAAAGGCACACCAGGCGTACCGGAAATACGTCGACGCTCGCTCTCGGTGTCGGGTACTCGAACAGACGATGGAAGAACTCGACCCGGCGCGCCTCGTGCAAGATGCAGACCCATCGGTCTGGCAGAGCTCGTCGTCTGGACGAAGTGCCCTGTAGTGATGATGTAGCAGCCGTTGGCTGGTTAGGCTCGCTACGAGACGAACGAAAGAGTTAGAGATGGCCGGTGGCCTAGTTGGACTTCTAGATGACGTAGCTGCCTTGGCGAAGCTCGCGGCGGCGTCGGTCGATGACGTTGGTGTCGCGGCGGCGAAGGCGAGCGCGAAGGCCGCCGGGGTCGTGATCGATGATGCTGCGGTGACGCCGGCCTATGTGCAAGGCCTCGCAGCCGACCGTGAGCTGCCGATCATCAAGCGGATCGCAACCGGCTCGCTCAAGAGCAAGCTGCTGTTCATTCTCCCGGTCGTGCTTATCTTGAGCGAGTTCTTGCCCGACGCGATCAACATCATCTTGATGTTCGGCGGTGCCTTCCTCTGTTACGAAGGCGCGCACAAGATCATTCATGCGATCCAGGGACACGAGGACAAAGATCACGGCGCACCGGTGGCGCTGCAGGGGCCTGAAGCTGAAGAGAAGACGATCAAGGGGGCGATCCGGACCGATTTCATTCTGTCGGCTGAGATCATGGTCATTGCGTCGAAGGCGCTGTTGGAAGAAGAGGGTGCCGCCGACACCGGAATCGTGCAGCAGGGATTCACCCTGGCGGCGATTGCGGTCCTGATCACCGTCGTCGTGTACGGCGCTGTCGCATTAATCGTCAAGATGGACGACGTCGGCCTCGCCATGACCCAGCGCGATGATGCGGCGTCGAAGAAGACCGGCGCCGCGCTGGTGGCGTTTATGCCGATCTTGCTCAAGTGGCTCACGATCATTGGCACTGCGGCGATGTTGTGGGTTGGTGGGCACATCATCCTCGTTGGAACGCACGAGTCCCCGATCAACTGGGATGGCATCTACGGCCCAATCACCGATTTCGAAGGATGGCTCGCAGGTTCACCGATCCTCGGCGGGTTGCTCGGATGGGTTGGGAACACCCTCGCGTCGGCGATTATCGGCTTCATCCTCGGTGCGATTATCTATGCCATCAAGTCGGCGCTTCCTCAAAAAGAGGGCGCCGCCGCACACCACTGAAGACCTAGTGCGGCGGCTGAGACTCAGTACTGAACCAGCACTGAGTCGATCGAAACCGCTCCCAGACGTATAGTCGGGTAATGATCGTTTCTCGCCCATGGAAACTCGTGGGCGTTGTGATGCTCGGCGCTGGGCTGGCCAGCTGTGCGGGTGGAAACGATGCTGAGGAGACCGTGTCGGTGTTTGCCGCTGCATCGCTCACCGATGCCTTCGCCGAACTCGAGGCCGACTTCGAAGCACTCCACCCCGAGTTCGATCTCGAATTGAACCTCGGTGGAAGCTCGTCGCTGCGAGAGCAGGTCAGGCAAGGTGCGCCGGCAGATGTGATTGCGACGGCCAACGAAGAGATCGTGCAGAGCCTGATCGACGAAGGACTCGCTACCGGTCCAGCATCGATCTTTGCGACGAATGCCCTCACCATTGCGGTTCCTGCGGACAATCCGGGTTCGGTCACGGCGCCGGTCGACCTCGAACGCCCCGACCTGATCGTTGGTTTGTGCGCAGCAAGTGTGCCGTGTGGGGGGCTGGCGCGCGAGGCGTTGGCCAACCTCGGGGTCGAGCCGAGCATCGATACGAACGAACCCGACGTGCGGGCGTTGCTCACAAAGATCGAGTTGGGCGAGATCGATGCTGGTGTCGTGTACGCGACCGATGTGTTGGCTGCGAACGATGCCGTTCGCTCGATCACCCTCGTCACTGCCGACGGCTCTAGCGATGACGTCGACCGAGCGGTTGCGAGCTACCCAGTTGCGACGCTCACCGATGCACCGAATTCGGCGGGTGCCCAGGCGTTTGTCGACTTCGTCTTGTCGAACGACGCCGCTGAAGTGCTTTCCGGCTTTGGTTTTGGACCGGGACGATGACGCGTCGGATACGCGAGCGTCCGCCCGCTGTTCTGGTGATCCTCGGACTGGTTGGCGCCGCCGTCTTTGTCCTTCCGCTCGTCGGTCTCTTCGCCAATACGCCGTGGACGAACCTCCTCGAATTGGTGAGTAACGATACGGTCGTTGACGCGCTTCGAGTTTCGTTGATCACCTCGCTCGCCGCAGCGGCGATCTCTGTCATCTTGGGGGTTCCGCTCGCCTGGATGCTCGCTCGCCTCGACCTGCCAGGCCTTGGGGTGCTGCGGGCCGTTGTGACGCTGCCAATGGTGCTTCCGCCCGTGGTTGGTGGCGCCGCGCTGCTCTTTGCGCTCGGGCGCCGAGGTCTCGTAGGTGAACCACTGAATGAAGCCACCGGCCTTCTCCTCCCGTTCTCGTTGTGGGGCGTGATACTCGCCAACGTCTTTGTGGCAATGCCGTTTCTTGTGGTCACGGTTGAAGGCGCGTTACGAAGCCTCGATCGCGACTACGAAAGGGCTGCGTCAACCCTCGGTGCGTCGCCATTCCACGTGTTTCGACGTGTGACGATCCCAACGATTGCGCCGTCTCTGCGCGCTGGAATCGTCTTGGCATGGGCGAGGGCGCTCGGTGAGTTCGGAGCGACCGTCACCTTTGCGGGGAACCTCCAAGGCCGTACGCAGACACTTCCGCTCGCAGTCTTCGTCGCGCTCGAATCCGACCGCGACGCGGCGGTTGCGATCAGCCTCGTCCTCGTCGTGATTTCGCTTGCGGTGCTGCTCGCCATGAGGAATAGATGGTGGGGCGTTCGCAATGGCTAACGGAGGGGACGCACCGTTTGTGGGTAGCGATATAACGGCGACGATGACGGTCCGCCGTGACGACGATTTTGTGCTCGATGTCGACCTGACGTTCACCGCAGGAAGCACGACCGCGCTCGTTGGACCAAACGGCGCTGGTAAGTCGACGTTGCTGAGTGCCCTGGCCGGCCTTGTGCCGATCGAGAGCGGGTCGATTTCGCTTGGTGAAGTCACGCTCGATGACCCTGCTCGTGGCGTGTTCGTAGGGCCAGAGGACCGACGCGCCGGCGTCGTCTTCCAACGTTATTTGCTCTTCGAGCACCTCGACGTGCTCGACAACATCGGTTTCGCCGCGGCGGTTCGTGGCGTAGCGAAGCGCGAAGCCAGAGCATCAGCTGCGACGTGGGTCGAGCGTCTCGACCTCGGCGGCCTAGAGACACGGAGACCGTCGCAGTTGTCGGGCGGCCAAGCGCAGCGAGTTGCGGTGGCGCGTGCGCTCGCGTCGGATCCAAAGATGTTGCTACTCGACGAACCGCTCGCCGCGCTCGATATCGAGACTCGAGGGACGCTTCGCCGCCTGTTACAACGCCGACTCGGCGACTTTGCCGGCCCCCGTCTCGTCATCACGCACGATCCGGCAGACGCGTTCCTTCTCGCCGACCGGGTCGTCGTTCTCGAAAATGGTCGAGTCACCCAAGAAGGGCGGACCACCGAGGTAGCGAAACGGCCATTGACTCCCTATGCAGCTGCGCTCGCTGGTATCAACTTGTTGATGGGCACAAACGCGGCCGGGGTGATCTCGCTCGATGAATCCACGATGACGCTCTCGACCGCCGACACCCAGACGAACGGTTCGGTATTGGTGACGATCAACCCGAACGCGATCGCACTGCACGGGAGCCAACCGCACGGTTCGCCCCGCAATAGTTGGCAGGCAACGGTCGTGTCGATCGAAGGGACCGGCGACATTGTCCGCGTGACGCTCGATGGGCCGCTGAAGGTCAATGTCGACATTACGCCAGGTGCGGTTTCGGCGATGGGGCTCACCGCTGGTCAGAAGGTATGGGCCTCGGTGAAGGCAACGGAAGTGTTCGTTAACCCCAGCTAGAGCGAATCGCCCGCGAGGCGCTGCCACCGCATATGGTGGCGTGATGGACGTGACATTCGACGCCGAGCTGTACCCGTGGGAGGCTGGCGCGAGTTGGGTGTTCGTTACCGTTCCCGCTGATATTTCCGATGCGATCGATGATGCGACGTCGCTCACCGGGGGCTTTGGGAGTGTGAAGGTCGACGTGACGATTGGAAGTACGAACTGGTCGACGTCGTTGTTTCCGAGCAAACAGGAAGAGGCCTACGTGCTGCCGATCAAGAAGGCGGTGCGCGCAGCGGAGAACGTCGATATCGGCGACACCGCAACCATCACACTGCACGTCGTGCACGCAGGCTGACCACACTCGACGTAGGCGTCGAGGTGTTCCCTCGGCCAAAGGTCGAGGTGTTACTGCGCTCGACGCAGCGACGGGACGTTCGCTCGACGTAGGCGTCGAGGTGTTACCGCCCGCAGCCTTCTGCTTCGATCGAGGCGGGGTCTTGGCCGTCGAGGACGTGATAGTGGTAGGTGTCTCGATCGGCGTCTGGTGTTGGCCCGACATGGCCAGAACATTCGTCGAGATCTGTTGGGGGCTGGCCGTCGACGTCGAGTGGGCCATAGACCGGTAGGCCGTCGGAGTGAAAGCTGATGAGGAGTGAGTGCTGGCCGGGGTCGCCATTATTGGTAGCGCTCTCGGTGCTTTCAGCTGCGCTCTCGGTGCTTTCAGCTGCGGTTTCGGTGCTTTCAGCTGCGGTTTCGGTGCTGATCTCGGTGAGTTCAGCGAGGGCTGCGTCGATTTCGGCTTGATTTGCTTCAGCGCCACCGAAATGGTCGGCCGCGTCGACTTCGGCCGAAGCGCCACACGCCCCTGCGAGGAACGCGAACGCACAGGCCAGTGAGGTAAGCAAACGTCGTGAGATGCTCATGGCTTAAACGGTACCAAGTCGGCCGTAGGCCATTTGGACGTCTACGGCTGGTTCGAACATGTTTCGGATGCGTTCACCCGCCACCAGTTGGCGTTGCTGTGGCTGTGCACGTGTGAAATGTCGATGTCGTCGAACCACTCGGGCGGTGCGCCGGTCTTGACCACTACTGCCCGTCGGGCGACCCGCTGTGCTTGTTCGATCCAGTCCTTTGTGAGCGGGTTAGTGTCAGCGACCGATCGCAAGAGTGTAAACCCGCTGTCGGAGGTCTTAGGAGACGTGAACATGGGGTCGATCAGCACGACATCTGCCGTGTTCGCCGTTTGGTCCGCCAACCACGAAACGGCGTCGTCGTGGACGAGTTCGACAGGGGCCGGGTCGAGGTTGTTCCCAACCGACGCAACTGCAGCGGGGGAGAGCGGTCCTTTGGTAAGTCCGTGATGTCCGAGGTGGTAGAGCGCGTCGCTCGATTCGATCGCGGTGAGCGAGCCGGTGGCTCCTGCAGCACACGCGGCGACGAGTGCATCGCGGCCGAGTCCAAAGGTGGTGTCGACGATGCGGTCGCCAGTGCGAATGTCGCCAGCCCGTATGAGTGGGTCGCCCTCGCCTCGATCGATCGATTTGAGCCGGATGAACGCCGTGCCGAGGTGCGCTTTTAACGTTCCGTGCTGGGTGGCCAAGGTCATGGCGCCATTGGTCATGACGAAGGCCGCGTCGACCGACGTGAGAAGCTCGTCGAGCGATTCGTCGCTCCGCGGAACGTACCGGTAGCCGTTTTCCGTTGCGAAGTTCGTAGCGCGGTCGATCGTCTCGGGGCGCGCCTTATGGCTGGCCGTGACGATCAGGCGGGTGTGTGATGGCTGAAGCGCCACCTCACTACGCGTCCGCGGTAAAGGCTCCGTAGGCTTCGGCGTCCATGAGCGCATCGAGGTCGCCGGCGTTTGACATCTCGACCTTGTAGATCCAGCCATCGCCGTAAGGGTCGCTGTTGAGGGCTCCGGGGTCGTCGTCGAGGGCACTGTTGACCTCGGTCACGGCGCCGCTTACCGGAGCGACGATGTCAGAGACCGACTTGGTCGATTCGACCTCTGAGATTGCTTCGCCAACGCTGGTGGTCGCACCAACGTCGGGCAGTTCGACGTACACAACATCGCCAAGCGAATCCTGTGCGTAGTCGGTGATACCGATCGTGGCGACGTTGCCGTCGACGCGGACCCACTCGTGGTCGTTGCTGTACTTCAGGTCTTCTGGGTTGTTCATAATAAAAAGCTAGCTTTCTCGGTTGGTTCGTTTTGGGAACTGTGCCGATCAGGCGCGGAACGCCTGCCGGTACCGGTCCTTATTCGTAGGCACTCATGGGTGGACAGGAGCATTGCAGGTTTCGATCACCGAAGCCGTTATCGACTCGTCCGACCGCCGGCCAGAACTTCGACGCATTCAACCATGGTGCTGGATATGCCGCGTGCTGGCGCGAATACGGGTGGGTCCACTCGTCGCTCGTCACGGCCGCAACGGTGTGTGGAGCGTTGACGAGTGCGTTGTCTTCGGCGTCGGCATCGCCGTTCTCGATCGCCCGAATCTCGTCACGAATCGAGATGAGGGCGTCGCAGAAGCGGTCGATCTCCTCAAGCGATTCACTTTCGGTCGGCTCGATCATCAAGGTTCCCGACACCGGCCACGACATCGTCGGAGCGTGGAAGCCGTAGTCGATTAACCGCTTCGCAATATCTTCGGCGGTCGCAATGTCTTTGAACGCACGGATGTCGATGATGCACTCGTGGGCAACATGTCCGCGGGCGCCGCGGTACAGGATGGGGAAGTGCGGGTCGAGGCGGGCTGCCATGTAGTTGGCGTTGAGGATTGCCAATCGGCTCGCATCGGCGAGTCCATCGGGACCCATCATCGCAATGTAGGCATAGCTGATGGGAAGGATCGCTGCACTTCCCCACGGAGCTGCGCTCACGATGTAGTCGGTGTCGGCCGAACCACCGTCACCGGCGGCACCGGTAAATGCCGAGTGCTTCGTCGGTAGATGGTCGGCGAGGTGGGGGCCAACACAAATTGGGCCAACGCCAGGGCCGCCGCCGCCGTGAGGAATGCAGAATGTCTTGTGCAAGTTCAGGTGGCAGACATCGGCGCCGAAATCTCCAGGTCGGCTCAGCCCGACCTGAGCGTTCATGTTCGCTCCGTCGAGGTAGACCTGGCCGCCGTTGTCGTGGACGATCTGACAAACACGCTCGATCGACTCCTCGAACACGCCATGGGTCGACGGGTAGGTCACCATAAGCGCACCAAGGGCGTCAGCGTGTTCGGCCGCCTTTGCTTCGAGGTCGGCTACATCGATGTTGCCGTCCTCGTCGGTGCCGACTGCAACGACGGTCATGCCGGCCATCACCGCAGATGCTGGGTTGGTGCCGTGGGCCGACTCGGGGATCAGGCACACCGTTCGATGATCGTCCCCGTTTGCCTTATGAAAAGACCGAATCGTCAAAAGTCCCGCGTATTCGCCCTGCGACCCTGCGTTGGGCTGCAGCGACGTCGCTGCGAATCCGGTGATCTCGGCGAGCCACACTTCGAGTCGGGCGACGAGTTCGGCGTAACCCTCTTGCTGGTCGAGCGGGGCGAAGGGGTGAATGCGTGCAAAGCCCTCCCAAGTAATCGGAATCATCTCGGTCGTCGCGTTGAGCTTCATTGTGCACGAACCGAGCGGAATCATCGAGTGGGCGAGGGACAGGTCCTTGTTGCGCAGCTTTGTGATGTAGCGCAACATCTCGGTTTCGGAATGATGGCTGTTGAACGTTGGGTGGGTCATGAAGCTTGACTCGCGCACAAGCTCGATCGGAATCGGCGCGCCACAGGCATCTGGTGGTGTCTTGTCGAACAAGGCTGTCGTGAGGGTGGTCAAGTCGGCATCGGTGATCGTTTCGTCAAACGACACGCCAACCGAACCATCAGCAAAGGAACGAAGGTTGAACCCCGCATCGCGGCCTCGTGCGATGAGGTTCGAAAGGTCGGGCCCGTCTGCCAGCACAACCGTGTCGAAGAATTGGGTCGAGTCGAGCTTGTACATTGCCTCTTGGGCCGCAGCAGCGAACTTGGAGGTTCGTGTGTGTACGTCACCAGCGATTGCCGAAATGCCGTTCGGACCGTGGTAGACGCCATACATCGACGCCATCACCGCGAGCAGTACCTGTGCGGTGCAAATATTCGACGTCGCCGAGTCGCGGCGGATGTGTTGCTCGCGAGTCTGCAACGCCATGCGAAGCGCCGGGTTGCCGTGGCTATCGATCGACATCGAGATGAGGCGACCGGGAAGGTTCCGAGCGTGGGCCTCGGCGGTAGCGAGGAACGCTGCGTGCGGGCCACCGGCGCCGAGCGGAACGCCAAAGCGCTGAGACGAGCCAATCGCAATGTCTGCGCCCCATTCACCCGGAGGTACAAGCGCCGCACACGCCAACAGATCGGTCGCCGCAATGACAAAGGCACCAACTTCGTGGGCACGAGAAGCAAGGTCGGTAAAGTCATCGACGCGACCACGAGTATCGGGGTACTGGACGAGAACACCAAAGACATCCTCGTCGAAGCTCGCCTCGTCAAGGTCTGTCACGACGGCGCGAATGCCGAGAGGCTCAGCACGGGTCAGCACGACCTCGATCGTCTGAGGATGGCAACGATCCGACACGATGAACGTCGACGCCGTCGACTTCCGACCCTGCAAACGGCGCGCCATCGTCATTGCCTCAGCGGCTGCGGTCGCCTCGTCGAGAAGCGACGCATTACTGATCTCCATGCCGGTGAGATCGGCGACCATCGTCTGGAAGTTCAACAACGCTTCGAGCCGGCCCTGGGCAATCTCGGCCTGATACGGGGTATAAGCCGTGTACCAACCCGGATCCTCAAGCACGTTGCGCAAGATCACCGTTGGGGTGTGGGTGTCGTAGTAGCCCTGGCCGATCATCGAACGCAACACCGTGTTCTGATCGGCGAGCTCACGAAGCTCAGCGAGCGCCTCGACTTCGGTACGAGCCGCAGGTAACTCGAGCAAGCCATCAAAGGCAATGGTCTCAGGCACGGTCTCAGAGATAAGTTGGTCGAGCGAGTCGACTTCGACGGCGACGAGCATCTTGTCGATGGACTGGGCATCTGGCCCAATGTGGCGATCTTGAAAATTCACTTTAGGGCTCTTTCTTCCACGCCGCTCGGTTTGTCCGGGCCGGTGGTGGTGATGTGTGCGGTTTCTGTGTTTTCCACGCCGCTCGGTTTGTCCGGGCCGGTGGTGGTGATGTGTGCGGGTTGAGGGCTTACGGGCGGTGGAGGGGGCGTTTGGTGACGGCGGCGGCTTTGTGTTTGCCGCGGATAGCGACGGCGAGTTCGGTACCGACTTCAGTACCGACTGGCAGGAAGGCATTGCAGGCGAAAACGTCGGCGGTCGGAGCAAACATTCCACTGACCACCGGGCCAAGCTCGTTGCCGTCGGCGTCGACGACGGTCGACCCCTCGCGGGGCACGCCCTTATCGATCATCGTGAGCGTTTCGAGTCGGCGGGTCACGCCGACGTCTTTCACCCGACGCAGCGCGATCGCTCCGATGAAATCTCGATCTTCACCAGCCTCATTGGTGAGGTCGACCGCCCAACTGAGGCGAGCCTCGAAGGGGTTGATCTCGCGGCTCAACTCATGGCCATAGAGCGGGTAGCCGGGTTCGAAGCGCAGGCTGTCGCGCGCCCCGAGCCCAATGGCGTGTGCAGCGATCCCGAGCTCGTCGGCACGATCGAAAAGTCCATTCCACGCCTCGACCACACCTATGCCGGTGGTCGATGTTTCTATATACAGCTCGACACCGTCCTCGCCGGTGTAGCCGGTGCGGCCCAGCAATGCAGTGGTGCCAAAGAGTTCGATCCTGGCTGAACCGAAACGGTCAACGGCGCTCACATCGATCGTGGTTACGGCATCGATCAGCGCGACAGCGTTTGGGCCCTGGACGGCGATCATCGCCAGTTCGTCCGATCGGTCGGTGACTGTGGCCTCGAAATCGGCGCTGTGTTGGGCGAACCACGCAGCGTCTGTCTCCCGGTTCGACGCATTGACGACGACCATCAGATGGTCCTCGGCGAGCCGGTACGTAATGACGTCGTCAATGACTGTGCCATCGTCGTGGCACAGCAAGCCGTATTTCGCGCCACCGATCGGCGTGGTTTCGATGTCTGAAGTGACGAGCCGGTCGACCAAGGCCGTAGCCTCAGGGCCGGTGACGTCGAGCTGGCCCATATGGTCGATGTCGAACAGGCCGACCGAATTACGCGTGGCGTGGTGTTCCTCGATGGCGCCGGTCTCGTAGAAGACCGGAAGCTCCCAGCCAGCAAAGTCGACCATGCGGCCACCGTTGGCGACGTGCCAATCGAAGAGGGCAGTTCGTTTAAGGTTGCTCATCTAATGTCCAAGTTCCGTGGTTGAAAAACCAAAAACGCAAGGCGAAGGCGCCTTGCGTGAACTCTGTCCTGGACCTGAGAGATTGGTGCCCCGTCGGTGCGGTTCAGCGAACTGAACCGGCTCTCCAGAGAATGCCACCGGGTCGATCCGTTTGCCTGAGAGTTTCGAATCACGGCTTTGGCAAACCGCAACCCTTGCACCTTCGGCGGCCCGGTCGTCTCTTTGTGAGACGGTGAGCGCTCTCTCGATCCGGCTGATGGCAGATGAAGTTGTGTGATCAGCGTAGCGTGCAATCGCCGCTGGTGTCGGATATCTGTACTGGACTTGTCTAGAGTTGCCCATCCGCGCAGAACGCTCGTACCAGTAAGGAATCGAATATGTCAGACACGCTGATCGACCGCCGCCAGTTCTACATCAACGGGTCGTGGGTCGACCCGGTCGAAGCCAACGACTTCGACGTGATCGATCCATCTACCGAAGAGGTGTGCGCAGTTATCTCGCTCGGGAGCGAGGCCGACACAAATGCCGCCGTCGCAGCTGCAAAGGCGGCGTTCCCATCGTGGGCCGCAACGCCGGTCGCCGAACGAGTCGCTCTGCTCGAAAAGCTCACCGATATCTACAAGGCACGGGCCGACGAGATGGCCGAAGCAATCTCGACCGAGATGGGCGCACCCCAGACCATGTCGGGCCAGCAGCAGGTGGGCGCCGGTATTGGGCACCTCAAAAGCCTCGTTCGTGCCCTGAAAGCATTCGAGTTCGAACGCCCGCTCGGCGACCACGCCCCCGGCGACATGATCTTGTACGAACCAGTCGGAGTTTGTGCGCTGATTACGCCGTGGAACTGGCCAATGAACCAGGTGACGCTCAAGGTCGTCCCGGCGATCGGTGTCGGCTGCACCATGGTGCTCAAGCCAAGCGAAGTCGCACCACTCAGCGGCGCGCTGTTCGCCGACATGATGCACGAAGCCGGATTCCCTCCAGGCGTGTTCAACATGGTGCAAGGTGATGGTTTGGGTGTTGGCACCCAGCTCTCTGGACACCCCGATATCGACATGGTGTCGTTCACTGGAAGCACACGCGCCGGCGTGGCAATCTCGAAGAACGCTGCCGACTCGATCAAGCGAGTTGCGCTCGAACTCGGCGGCAAGGGCGCGAACATCGTGTTTGCCGATGCGGGCGAGACCGCAATCGAGTGGAGCGTCGCTCGATGCATGAACAACACCGGTCAGTCGTGCAACGCACCAACGCGCATGCTCGTCGAGCGGTCGATCTACGACGAAGCGGTCGCGCGAGCACAAGCCGCTGCCGAGGCAACTGCGGTCGACGTCCCGACAAAGGACGGAAAGCACATTGGCCCGGTCGTGAGCGAAGCCCAATGGAACAAGATTCAAGGACTCATCGAGAAGGGCATCGAAGAAGGCGCCCGGCTCGTCGCTGGAGGCCCTGGCCGCCCAGACGGATTCGACAAGGGCTACTTCGTGAAGCCGACGGTCTTTGCCGATGTCGATCCAAAGATGACGATCGCGACCGAGGAGATCTTCGGGCCAGTACTTTCGATCATGCCCTTCGACACTGAAGAAGAAGCGATCGCGATGGCAAATGACACGCCCTATGGCCTGACCAACTTCATCCAGACCACCGACAAAGACAAGGCGCGCCGGGTTGCACGCCAGCTTCGTTCGGGCATGGTCGAGATGAACGGCAAGCCCCGCGGTGCGGGCTCACCATTTGGTGGCTACGGACAGTCCGGCAACGGCCGCGAAGGCGGCGAGTGGGGCCTCGAGGAATTCCTCGAAGTCAAGTCCATCTCCGACTGGGCGTAGTCGCCTCCCAATGGGGTCAGGTCTCACTTTCACTCGTGTCTGGATGGGGTCAGGTCTCACTTTCACTCTCGGTTGTCACACGCCATCAGTAGATTGACTCTTGCTTCCCCCTGCGTCTTCTGAAACAGGGAAATCCAATGGCTCGTCAGCTTCGAATCGACTATCCGGGTGCGTGGCACCACGTAATGAACCGTGGGCGGCGGAAGGAGACAATCTTCCGTGACGCGGAAGATCGCTGGGACTTCTTGCGGCTACTTGGAGTGGCGCACGCACGGTACGGTCTGGAAGTCCACGCCTATGCACTTATGGGCACCCACTATCACCTAGTAGTTCGGTCTCCGACGGGTGAGCTGAGCAAGGCTATCCAGTACGTCGATGGAGTCTTCGCTCAGCGATTCAACCGAAGGCACGGCGTGGATGGACCGCTGTTTCGAGGTCGTTTCAGAGCGAAATTGGTGGACTCGGACGCGTACCTCGACACGGTCGTTCGATATGTCCATCGCAATCCATTGGCGCTGGTCGAACCTCAAAACCTGCACAAATATGAGTGGTCGAGCTATTTCGACTTTCATTTGGCTGCGGAATCACAGCCCTCGTGGCTGTACTCGGGAGCACTTGCGATGGCAGGCGTCGAGACCGTTGAGCAACTTCGGAGATGGACGTTGTCGGAGTCGTTGACCCCGTTCGATCCATCGATGTTTCCGCAGGTGATCGGTGACCGTCCGTTCGTGAATGCTGTGCTCGCTCGGTCCACTGTTGACGATCAGACCATTGGGCACCTGCGAGCAGGTGTTGCCCGCCCGACGCCTGAGGAAATCTGTAAGGAGGTGCGTCGGGTCTTTGGGGATTCTGGTGACCAACGCCTCGTGAGCCTCGGGCTATGCCAAGAGCTTGGTGGACTGTCTCTTCGTGAGCTCGCACAGCGCTTCGGATATTCAACGCCCCAAAGCGCTGGTAGCGCTGCGGACCGCTTTCGCAAGCGATCCGTTGAGGAAGAATGGGCTCTCGCCGTCGAAAAGGTACGCAAGGGTTTGGAAGGCAGCGCAGTCGATCCGCGATGTAGGTGAGTGAAAGTGAGACCTGACCCCGTTGGGGAGCGGGTGAAAGTGAGACCTGACCCCGTTATGGGCGGGTGCAGTAGCCGGACCAGGAGCCTACGTAGAGGCGGCCGAGGCCTAGGCCGGCGGCTTCGGCTGCGAGCATCGTGTGGCAGGCGCTGACGCCGGAGCCGCAGTAGTAGATCGTGTCGTTGCCGAAATTGTGCGCCGAGTAGATTGCGGCGAGTTCGTCGAGTGGACGGTACTTGCCTGCGTCCAAGTTGTCTGTGAACGGGACGTTGATCGCGCCTTCGATGTGGCCAGCTTCAGGGTCGAGCGGCTCGGTCGTGCCAGCAAAGCGGTCGGGGTCTCGAACGTCGACCACGACACCACCAGCAGCACAAAACGCTTCGACCTCGTCTGCGTCGACCGTCGCCGTAGCCGGAAAGTGCCGAACGGGACAGGGGACCGGGTCAAAGGAGGGTGTCGCAGTCTCCAACTCGCCCGTCCACGCGTCGAGGCCACCATCGATGAGCGCGGCGTTTTGGCCTAACGTTCGAAGCATCCACACCAGTCGGCCAGCGATCATTCCTCCCGCGTCGTCATAGGCAAGGACATTCGTGTCGGCGCCGATGCCAGCTCCAGCGAGCGCGGCCGAGAACACCTCAGCTTCGGGGAGTGGATGACGCCCAACACCTGGCCCGGCGAGACCAGAAAAGTCGGTTTCGAGGTCGAGGTGGCGGGCACCTGGGATATGACCCTGAGCGTACGCATCGCTGCCCTGACGTCCGTCGAGGTAGGCGCGGGCATCACAAATGACGGTCGAAACACCGTCGGCGTCTGCCGCAGCGTCGATGGGAACGATCGGTGGAAGCGATAAATCAGCCATCACAAAAGCGTAGTCCTGCAAATGACAAGTGCCAGCTCGGGTACGTTAGCGTCCGGCCTACGCGAGCAGCGGCAGTCTTCTAGAATGCCGACGTGGTTTCCGTCGACAGGTATCCCGAAGTGTGTCCGCACACGATTCGGATCACTCCAATGCGAATGCGCTGGGAGGACCTCACCATGTTGCACTGGCGTTACGAACCCGACGAAGTCCAGTCACTGCTCCCCGAAGGTCTTACCGTCGAGACCTTCGACGGATCGGCGTGGGTTGGGCTCGTTCCCTTTCAGATGAAGGTCGACATCCCATTCGCACCAGCGATGAAACGCATTTTGCACTTTCCCGAGACGAACGTCCGCACGTATGTAACGGGAAAGTCGGGAGAACCCGGCGTGTACTTCTGGTCGCTCGAAGCATCGTCGCTTCCGGCAGTTGTGGCCGCCCGAACCTCCTATCAGGTGCCGTACTTTTGGGCCGACATGACGATCGAACGAACAGACTTTATGGGAAGCCCCATCGACCGTACGCCGCTCGAAGGCGACAAGATCACGTACGCGTCGGCACGCAAATGGCCAGACCCAACCCCGGCAACCTCGGTAGTCTCGGTCACTGTCGGCGAGGCCTTCGGGTCCGGTCAACAAGGCCCGCTCGACCGGTTTCTGACGGCCCGATGGGCGCTCTACGGTGACCTGTGGAAATGGCGGAGCTTCGCAAAGATGTATCACGACCCGTGGCCGCTGCATTACGCCACCGTCGACAGCTACGACGACCAGTTGGTCACTGCCGCCGGCCTTTCCGAACCGTTGACCGACCCGCTCGTGCACTACTCGCCCGGAGTGAGCGTCCGATGCGGCTGGCCGGGCAAAGCCTAAAAAGCGGCTATCTATTCAGCCCTACGCACCCACCGTCCAGCGGGTGGCTTCTTCGGTGCCGAACAGGACAACTTCGTCGCCGTTCGCCGTCGAAAGCGATTCGGCAACCGCAACGTCGACCGTCTCGGCGGTCAGTGTGATCTCATTGTCCGGCGGTTCCACGCCGTAGATCGCACACCCGTTGCTCGATACGAACGCTGCGAGGTTCGAAAGTGCGTCTCGTTTGTCGAATACGTCGGCGACGACCTCGAGACCGTAGGCGGCGTTGAACACGCCCGCCTTGGCGCTCGGGCCGTACTTCGCGGTCGTTGGGTGCGGCGCCGAGTCAGTTCCCAACATAAATGCCGGGTTCCCGCTCGTTGCGGCGGCGATAAGTGCGTCGCGATCGTCGGCCGAGTTAATCACTGGCTTGCAGTACAGATCGGGCTTCATCCCGGAGGCGAGCAAGTCGGAGCGCTCCCGAGCGAGGTGGTGCGGGGTGATCGTCGCAGCAGTATTCTCGTGCTCGGCGACAAAGTCGACCCCGGCTCGAGTCGACACGTGTTCGACGGTGACCAAGAGGTCGGGCATCGCTGCACAGAGCGGAGCGAGCTGGTCTTCGAGAAAAGCCGCTTCGCGATCGAAGATGTCGATGTTCGGATCTGTCGATTCGGCGTGGACCAAGAGCCTGGTATCTGTCTCGATGAGAATTTCGAAGAGCGCTGCGAAATCGGCGAGCGATGTGCCGCCAGCTGCAGAGTTCGTCGTCGCTCCAGCGGGGTAGTACTTCATGGCGCCGATAACGCCGTCGTCAATGCCCGCCTTCAGGTCGACAGGATCGACGAGCGGAGAACAGTAGATGGCCATCACTGGGCGAAAATCGAGGCTGTCAGCCGGGGCGGCAGCGAGAATCCGATCGCGGTACTCGGCAGCGCCGTCTGTGCTCACGACCGGTGGCATGAGGTTGGGCATCACCATTGCATAGCGGAAGCGTCGGGCGGTATATCCAACGACGGCATCGAGCATGTCACCATCGCGAAGATGCACATGCCAATCATCGGGCTGGGGGAGACGAATCGAAGTCACCGGGCAAGACTATCCTGCCGCGTTGCCGGCGCTATCGCCGAAGCCGCAAGCTCATGGCATACGCGGCGACCAGCAACATGGCGCTCGCGATGAGGAAGGCAACGGTTATCTCGACGTCTTGTTCCTGCAGCACGATCTGGCTCGGAAGCTGATTGAACACATCGATCAGCTGGGCCGAGTCTTCGGCTCGGAAGTATTCGCCACCCGTGGTGTCTGCGACGGCCATCAGTGTTGGTTCATCGATTACTAAGAAGGGGCGAAGGTCATCGAGGGTCGTATCGCCAAGGTCGGGAACGCCGTTGTCGAACCCAAACCCGGGTGCGAACGAGCCGGGGCCAATCTGATCGGGGGCGCACACCATCTCGGCGATTTCGTCGCCACCGAATCCAATCGTGAAGACGCGAACCTGACGGTCAAATGCCTGCTGGGCAGCGAGCAATGGGTCGACGCCCTGACTATTTGCGCCATCGGTGAGCAAGACAACGATGTCGGGTACGAACTCGCCAGACGCTGCGATTGCGTCGCGATCGACAACGCCGCTTAGGTCGACGGTCGCCCGCTCAACGTCGGGATTCACTTCGGCAATGGCGTCGAGCGCGGTGATCGTCGCATTTCCGATGCCGGTCCCGAGCGTTGTGGTGAACCCATCGACGGCCTCGACGAGCTCGCTCGTGTCGTTTGTCGGTGGCACGATCAGCTCGGCTGTTCCACCAAATGCGACGATGCCGATCTGGGTGCCGTCGTCTCGGTTCTCGACGAACTGTCGAGCCGCGTCTTGTGCGACGGCCAAGCGATTCGGTTCGACATCGGTCGAACACATCGAGAGCGACACGTCGAGGGTGAGGATGATCGACGTGCGACTAAGCGGAACCTCGGTAGAGATGATCGGGCGAGCCGCGCCAAGCGCGAGCGAAACCAGCGATGCCAACAACAGCGCGGCGGGCAGGTGCTGCTTCCACGCCGACCGGGTCGGAGCGGCTTCACGAATGAGCGAGAGGCTCGTGTAGGTGATCGCCTCCTTCTTCCGCTTCTTGAGCATCACCAGATACGCGACGAGAAGCAGCGCCGGGACGATCAACAACGCGAGGAGAAGCGGCCATGCAAAGCTCATGGCAACCTCCTCTGCGTCACGATCGAAGACACACCAGCGAAGGCCAGCAAGATGATGCTCCCAATCGCAAAGAGCCCCGAGACTTCGAGGTTCTCTTCTTCGATCACGAGATCGCGTTCGATCGATTCGGCTGCGTTGGAAAGATCAGATACTTCGTCAGCCAAGAAATAGGTACCGTTCGATTGCTCTGAAAGCGCCTGAAGTGATTCCTCGTTCAGCGCCGTCGAGACGCTAAACCCGTTGATGTCGAGCGTGGCGCCCTCGACGGTTCCGACCCCGATCGAATAGATGCGAATCCCGGCCTGGCCGCCGAGTTCGGCGAGTGGAAGCGGGTCGGTTTCGGTCGTGTCCTCGCCATCGGAGTACAACACGATCAGCGCGGATCCGAACGATCCAAAGTCAACCGGGGGAATCTCGACATTGCCTTGCTCGTCGGGCTGATAGATGATCGGGTCTTCTGCGATTGCGCTCAGCGCAGCGAAGACCCCTTCGGAGAGATTCGTTTCGCCTGCTGGCGCGAGTCGGGTAATCGCTGCGGCGATTTCGTCGCGTTCTTCGGTTGGCCGCAAGGTGATGGCGCCCAGCGAACCGAACGAGACGATGCCGATATCGACCGAATCGGGCTGGGCATCGACGAAGTCGAGTGCTGCAGTTTTCGCCGCTTCGAGGCGCGAGGGTTCGAGGTCGGTCGCCGCCATCGATTCGGAGGTATCGAACGCCAAGATCACGGTGCTTCGAAAGCGTGGTACATCGATCGTTGCCTGGGGACGTGCGAATCCGACGAGCATCGACGTGAGTGCAAGAAACGCAAAGAACGGCGACAGATGCCGAGTCCATGAGCGAGTGCCCACGTGTTCGTACCCGCTGCCGAGCGTGGAGGTCGATGCTGCACGATTCGTCGTGTTCAAGCGCACGTACCCAAAGATCAGAAGGGGCACGATGAGCAGGCTCAATAGCGCGAGTGGCCAGAGGAAGATCATCGGCCGCGCCGAGCCTTTCGGTGAGCGACCATCTCGAGCAGTTTGCGTGCGAGGTCGTCCTCGGTCGAGATCGTAAAGAGATCCACTCCGGAGCGAACCGACTCTTCGGCAATGGCGGTTTCGCGAGCGATCGCTGCGGCTTCGAAGCGTTGACGGAACTTTGCGTCGCCGGTATCGACCGTCATCTGCTCGCCGGTCTCAGCGTCTTGCACCACGACGAGCCCGGCGTTGGGAATCTGATGCTCTTGAGGATCTGTGACTCGGATAGCGATGACCTCGTGGAGCACGCCGAGGCGGCGGAGCTCGACGTCCCATCCTGGGGCGCTCACAAAGTCGGAGATGATGAAGACGAGTGCGCGCCGTCGAGCAATACTGTTCGCTGCACCCAACAGGTCGGTCAGGGTTGTGTCGCGGACCTCAGCGGTTGGCACCGCAGGCGAGGGAGCGAGCAACTTCTTTGCGAGACGGAGCACCTGGGGCTTGCCGGTTCTCGGTTGCAACAATGCGTCGAGCCCGTTGCTCCAGAGCAACCCGCCGACCCGATTTCCCCGGTTGCTGAGCAATCTGGAGAGCGCGACCGTGAGTTCGGCGGTCACCGACTCCTTTGTTCGCTCGCCCCGGCCGAACTGCATCGACAGCGACCGATCGACAAGAAACCACGCGGTAACGTCTCGGTCCTCTTCGTACTGGCGAACGTAGGGCGTCCGCATGCGGGCAGTGACGTTCCAATCGATTCGACGGACATCGTCGTCGGGTTGATACTCGCGCAGGTCCGACACGTCGAGGCCCTCGCCGAGGAACACCGTGGCGTAGTCGCCCTGGAGCTGCCCTTCGAGCCGACGCAGGATCTGCCAGTCCAGACGCGCGAGCAGCGCCTCGGGAGCCGGCAGATCAGGCTTGGCTAAGGATGGTGTTCGTGCGCTCATTCAGCGTCACTTCAGGCAGTGGAACTGCGGACAGGATTTGCGCGAGAAGATCATCGGGGCGGACGTCGTCGGCGAGCGCCTCATAGGAAAGTACGAGGCGATGGCGTAACACGTCGAGCGCAAGATCTCGGACATCGTGGGCAAGGCAGTAGTTACGACCGCGAACAAACGCGAGCGCCTTTGCGGTGAGGATCATGTTGATCGACGCTCGAGGGCTCGCCCCGTGGGTGATGTACGGCGCCAGGTTGGCCATGCCGAGCCCCGCTGGGTTCCTCGTGCCGTTCACGAGCTGCACCGCATAGTCGATCAGTGCTGGATCGACATAGACCTCGTCGGCGGCCTCTTGCAGCGCGAGCAATTGGTCGGTCGTGATGACCTGACTAATCTCCTCGAACGCCGAGGTAACCCTTTCGACAATGACGAACTCTTCGGTGGGGCTTGGGTAGTCGACGAGCACCTTCATCATGAATCGGTCGAGCTGGGCTTCGGGAAGCGGATAGGTGCCCTCTGATTCGATCGGGTTCTGCGTTGCGAGCACCAAGAACGGTTCCGGGACCTTATGGGTCTCGCGTCCGATCGTGACCTGACGCTCTTGCATCACTTCGAGGAGTGCCGACTGCACCTTCGCAGGTGCACGGTTGATCTCGTCGGCGAGGAGCAGGTTGGTAAAGACCGGGCCAAGCGACGTTTGGAACTCGCCCGTCTTTTGGTTGTAAATCCGGGTGCCGGTGAGGTCCGCTGGAACGAGGTCGGGCGTGAACTGGATTCGCTGGAACTCGCCACCGATCGTGTCGGCCAATGTCTTGATTGCAAGGGTCTTTGCAAGGCCGGGGACACCCTCGACGAGCACATGACCACGCGCGAGCAAGGCAACGATGAGTTGTTCGAGGAGGAGGTCCTGGCCAACGATGACCTTCTTTACCTCGTAGAGCACCTGTTCGAGTGCAACATGTTCAGAGCGGCGCTCGGCCGGGAACGTTTCGTGAGCAGGCTCTTCGCTTCGGATCGAGACGGTAGGAGGCGCACTCGCTGGCGAGGCTGAGATGGTTGGCGGCGCCGCGGTGGGCGTTGACGCAGCGGATGGTGCTGTCGAGCCATCGATGCTCGCTGGCAGTGCACTTCCTGGCAGTGCGCTTCCTGGCAGTGCATCCCCAGGTAGTCCACTCGGTGGGAGTGTTGGAGGTGGACCAACGGTAGGAATTGGTGACCCCGGTGGCGGTGGTGGTGGCGCTGAATCAAACGTGCTTTCAGGAGCCGTCACCCCACTGCCGTTCTCGGGGAGACCAGGCTCTGGAATCGCAGCATCTGGCGAGATGTTGATCGTTTCGGTCTCGGACGTGAAGTCGGTGAACTGTTCGGTCGCCGATTCGATTAACGGCTCACCGGTCGGTGCGTCCTCAGACTTATCGGACTTCTTGAAAAACTTGCTCACTGTTCGAGGCCTCCCGTTTCTCCAGCTGCGTTTTGGATAGGTACGGCAAAGCCAATGCCCGAGAAGAAGTCCTCTCCGGTCGGGTTGACCAATGCCGTGACGATGCCGATCAGCTGTGCGTTTTCATCGAGCAGCGGACCACCTGAGCTCCCAGGATTGACCGCTGCATCGAACTGGATGAGATCTTCGAGCGGTGCACCGTCATCGCGATTGATGGTTCGCCCAGTCGCCGAGATCACGCCGGTCGAGATCGACGCCGACAGCCCCAGCGGGTTCCCAACCGCGTACACCCGAGACCCAATCGCTGGAGTTCCGCCGAGCGTGGCCGGCACAACAACATCGGGAAGCGCGTTGGTCTGGATTACCGCGATGTCCATCTCGGGCACCGACTCGGTGACCTGGCCAATCGCCGTTGTTCCATCGGTGAAGGTCACCGTGATCTCATCGGCGCCAGCCACCACGTGCTCAGAGGTCATAATCGACCCATCGGCGTTGATGATCACACCGCTGCCGAGACCACCGTCGTCACCTTCGCCGACCTGGATCAGCACGAGCGAAGGAAAGATCGTGCCATAGATCGCCGGACCACGGTCAGGAGGCACCGTCGTGTTTTCGAACGCCTCGCTCAGGGCGGCGTCGATTGCAGTGTCGACCTCGTCGGGGGCGAGGGTCTCGTCGCGGCCAAAGATGAAGAAGGCGAGCAGAGCGCCGAGCCCAATTGCCGAAAGCCACAAAAGGGCGGTGAGTACGCGGCCGCGAGTTGGCGACTTCGCGTTCGCTTCGGACCGATCGTCGCCGTGATCGCCACGATCAACGCCATCGCCGTTGAGGCCGGTGAGATCGAGAGTCGACGCGCCGTTCGTTTCCTGCTCGTTCTCGGGCAGGGGAGAGCGGCCCGGAACCGATACCCGTGGGGGTGGGATACGTGGGGTAGGAGGACTCGTCGACGTCATGAGAACTTCATCTACGGTAGTGCTATTGAGGTCATACGATTCGTCATCTCGCGAATCCTCACGAATCTTTGTGAATTGCCCGGTCAACCCCGGGCGTCGGGGTCGAGTCCCTCGACATAAAACCAGCGACCGTTTTCTTGCGCGAACGTGCTGTGTTCTCGAAGTTCGAGGTGCGCATCGTCTCGTCGAAACCGAGCACTGAACTCGACCGAACCAGTTGCATCGAGACTCGAACCCGACGTCTCGTGGATCGAAAGTCCGTGCCATTCGATGTTTGTAGGAAACGCAATCCCGCTCGGGCGCGTCGAATCGTGCCATGTGCTGAGAAGGTACGCCTCGTCGTGGGTTACGTACGCGCTATAGCGCGAGCGCATCGTGATCTCGGGAGTTGCGCCAAGTCCTGCGAATCCAGCGTCGTGCCACGGCTTACAGCAATTCGAATACGAGCGGCGGTCTGATGATCCGGCGGCCCGACACGGGCAGGTATCGGCGTCGGCAATTTCAGTGCTTGGTCGGTCACTGTTTGGGCGAACGTTTGCAGACACGGCCCGAGGATAGCGCTGTCACGAGCCGGAGATGCCCGGGTGTTACTGCTACGGTCGGAATGGACATGAGCGGAACCGACACACCCAACACCATCCTCGATGCGGTGCAGTCGATCATCGTGCGCGACGGCGTGCAGGGAACGAGCATGCGTCAGATCGCTGACGAAGCGGACGTAAGTCTTGGGCTGATCAGTTATCACTTCGACGATAAGGACCGGCTGATCGTTGCCACGTTCGAGCGGGCGACCGCCGAGATTCGCGAAGCGAGTCGGAAGGCAGCGAGTGAGGTCGATGACCCCAACGACAAGGTGCGGGCGTTCCTGCGGAGCTCGTTCAGCGACGAATTCCTTACCCACGACTATCTGCAATTGCGTGTGTCGTTGTGGGCCGTTGCGCTCACCGATGCTGAGTTGGCAAAGGTCGATGCCGATTACGGCCGTCGCTACGAAGAAGCACTTCAAGAGATCGTGCTCATCGCCCGCCCACATCTCGACCCGACCGAGTTGCATGGTCGGTGTAGCAAAGCAATCGCGCTCACCAACGGACTGTGGCTCGACTGGGCTCGATTCGAGGACCGTGACGCGCTCGAGGGCGGCCTGGTGCTCGCCGAAGAAATCCTGCTCGGTTAGCGCTCTGCGGTAAACGTTTCCTCGCGTGAGGTCGCCACCTCAAGCGTGGAGCTAACGTTTCTCCGTGACCTCCGTCCAAGCCACCCACCGTCCGAGGCTTCCACTTTGGGCTGTCGTAGTGGCTGGTGGGGTTATCACCTCGTTGAGTTTGGGCGTGCGCTCGACCTTCGGGCTTCTCGTAGGCCCGATTTCCGATGGCCTCGGGGCCGATCTCGGGTCGATCTCGCTCGCCGTTGCCATCCAGAACCTGATGTGGGGGTTTAGTCAACCGCTCGCCGGAGCGCTCTCGGATCGATTTGGGGCAGCCTCGACGCTCGCCGGCGGCGGCCTGCTCTACGCGCTGGCGATGGCGCTCATGTCGACCGCACAGAGCACTGGGATGATCATCCTGTCCGGCGGTTTCATTGCCGGGATTGCCATTGGCGCGGCGAGCTTTGCAGTTGTGCTGTCCGCGGTTGGACGGATGGCTCCCCCCGAGAAACGATCGTTGATGCTCGGCATCGTGAGCGCGATTGGCTCGCTCGGTCAGTTCGCTCTCATTCCGATCGCCCGAATCTTGCTCGACCGAGGCGACTGGCAATCGACGTCGTTTATCATGGCGCTCTTCTTGATCCCGATCGTTCTCGTCGCACCTGCCATGCGTTCGAAAGTGATAGAGCGTTCGAAAGTGATAGAGCGCTCAAAGGTGAGTGAGCTTCAAGACGCGGCGACCGCCTCATCGCCAGCACCATCGGAACGTACTCCGCTGAAGGACGATCTCGCTCGAGCCCAAAGGAGCAGACCATACCTCCTGCTCAACGCGGCGTTCTTCGTATGTGGGTTCCACGTCACCTTCATTGGCGTGCACCTCGCTGGGTTCGTCAATCTTGAAGGATTGTCGGCGTCGACCGCGTCGACCGGGCTCGCGCTCATTGGCCTATTCAACGTGTTTGGTTCGTTGCTCGTCGGCGCTCTAGGTCAGCGATTTTCTTATACGAAACTGCTCGCAGCGATCTATGGCCTCCGTGCGGTCACGATCGCAGTCTTTGTCCTCATGCCGGTTACACCAACGACCACGATCATCTTTGCGATGGCGATGGGGGTTCTCTGGCTCTCGACCGTGCCGCCGACCTCAGCGATGGTCACCGAGATGTTCGGCCCGGCAAATTCGGGTGCGCTCTTTGGGATCGTGTTTCTCTCGCATCAAATGGGGTCATTCATCGGTGCATGGATGGGCGGCGAGGTCGTCGACATCACCGGCAGCTACGCCCTCATGTGGTGGCTCGCAGTAGCACTTGGCATCTTTGCGATGGTCATGCACCTGCTGTTGAAGGAAGGCCCAGCGCCTCAACTTCGCCACCCTGGTTCTGGTCCCGGTGGTGGTCGGAGCATCGGTATTGCTCCGCTCGTCATTGCGCTGTTCGTCGTCGTGTCTGGAAGTGCGGCCGCTGTATCGCTCGCGACAACACCGCTCGCTGCGGCGGCGGTGCCAGTCGCTGGCGCAGTGACACCAGATTCTGGCGCGTCTACTGATGCGGGCTCGCCAAATACACACGAGCAGACCTGGGTGAGCTATTGCGCGCTCGGCCCGATCGTGGCCCGGTAGCGTCCCGAAGTATGCACGCGGAAATTTTCACGCGTTGATTGGCCGATTGGGTCCTCACGCCAGCCGCGGTTCCCTAGAGTGCGTAGGTGTTCACCAACGGCGCAATCCGCTTCTTGATCTATGCCGGTCTCGGCATTGTCATCGGCGCGTTCGTTGCATTGCTCGAGTTCATCACGCTCGACATCACACTCGACGCCGTACTTCGGTCTCCGATCTGGGTGCAGCTGATCTTGCCGCCCATCGGCCTCATCATCGTGTATGCGATCATCTCGCGTACCGCAGGCGCCTCATCGACCTCATCTGATGCCTACATCGAATCGTTCCACAGCGGGTCCGGCGCCGAAGGTAAGGCGTTGCTGCCCAAACTCGTTGCGAGTTTCGGCACGATCGGTAGCGGCGGCGCGGTCGGCCTCGAAGGCCCGTCGATCCTTGCCGGAGCAACGATTGGTCAGACCCTCGGCGACAGGCTGCCACGAGTGCTCGGCGAAAAGCCGCGCCTGGTGCTCCTCGTCGCAGGTGCAGCCGCTGGAGTTGCCGCGATCTTCCGCGCCCCAGCGACTGGTGTGCTTTGGGCGATCGAAGCACCGTATCGACGCGACGTTTCGAAGCATGGCCTGATCCCAGCGCTTATCTCGGCCGCGGCGAGCTATCTCACCTTCATCTCCTTTCTCGGCGCGGAACCGCTCCTCGCGTTCAACCCGACCGAACTCGAAATCCAAGACGAACTAGTCGCAGCAGTTCTCATCGGCGTCCTCGCCGGCGTCGTCGCAAAGGCCCTTGCTCGCGGCTTCAACTATGCGAAATCGCTCAGCACCCAATACGAGTTTGTGGTTCGCCTACCAATCGCCGCGGTCACGATGGGTGGAGCGCTCCTGATCGCCAACGCGCTCGTCGACGAACCGGTCACCATCGGTATCGGCTCAGAGATCGCCGCATCGTTGGTCGTCGACAATGAGGTCACCCTCACGGCGATCATCGTGCTCTTCGTGCTCCGATTTTTTGTGACCGGCGCAGCGCTCAGCCTCGGCGGCGTCGGTGGCGTGTTCATCCCGCTCGTCGTCCAAGGTATGTTCCTCGGCCGGGCGGTCGAGCTGGTGGTCGGCGCTCCATCGACCGGGCTCTATCCGGTCATCGGCCTCGCTGCAGTACTCGGGGCTGGGTATCGAACGCCGCTCGCGGCGGTCATGTTTGTCGCCGAGACAACGGGCCGAGCCGAGTTCGTCATTCCCGCGCTGATCGCCACCGCAATCGCCCAAGCGGTCATGGGCGACGATTCGGTCTCGCAGAACCAACGCAGCGAACGCCAAGGACAGCTGGAACGCCGATTGAACGAGCCGGCCTCGACCGTGATGATCGATGACCTCGGGGTCATTTCGCCCGACGCAACACTCCTCGATGTCATCGACGGCTACGGCGATCGTTCGCAATCGTTCGCCATTCCGGTCGGTGGACCAAAGTACGAAGGGCTCATCGTCCTGCACGATCTCGCCGCGGCAATGCTCGAACACGGTCCCGACGCTGATGTGCGCCAGGCAATGCGGCAGCTCCCGGCCATCTCGTGTGAGGCTCCCGCCGTCGAGGCAGCGCGCCTTATGAATCAACACGATACGGCAGCGATTTGTGTGGTCGATGAATTCGACTGCCCCATGGGCGTCATCAGCACAACCTCACTCGCAGGCCTCACTTCAGTCGACCTAGATTCCTCGATCGACTGACCGAACGCTCTCCCCGAAAGGGGACGAAAATTAACGTAGGTGGACGGGGGTGCTTACTTCGGAGAAGAAGTCGTTGCCCTTGTCGTCGATGATGATGAACGCGGGGAAGTCTTCGACTTCGATGCGCCAGACGGCTTCCATGCCGAGTTCTTCGTATTCGAGAACCTCGACCTTCTTGATCGCGTCCTGGGCGAGGCGTGCTGCTGGTCCGCCGATGGAACCGAGGTAGAAGCCACCGTGGGTATTGCACGCATCGAGCACCTGCTTTGACCGATTGCCTTTAGCGAGCATGACCATCGAGCCGCCAGCGGCCTGGAACTGGTCGACGTAACTATCCATTCGTCCAGCAGTGGTCGGTCCGAACGATCCCGACGCGAAGCCCTCGGGCGTCTTTGCCGGACCGGCGTAATAGATCGGATGGTTCTTGAGGTACTCGGGCATCTCTTCGCCAGCGTCGAGCCGCTCCTTGATCTTTGCGTGGACGATGTCGCGGCCCACGACCAACGTGCCGCTGAGCGACAGGCGAGTCTTGACCGGATGTTTGGTCAGCTCGTTACGAATGTCGGCCATGGGCTGGTTCAGATCGATCTTGACCGTCGTCGTACCGAGGTCCTCGTTGGTGACCTCGGGCAGGTACTGGGCCGGGTCGGTCTCAAGCTTCTCGACGAACACGCCGTCTTCGGTGATCTTGCCCAACGCCTGTCGATCGGCCGAGCACGAAACGGCAATGCCGACCGGGTTCGAGGCGCCGTGACGCGGAAGGCGAATTACGCGAACGTCGTGGCAGAAGTACTTGCCACCGAACTGCGCGCCGATTCCCATCTCACGGGTGAGTTCGAGAATGCGTTGTTCCCATTCGAGGTCGCGGAAACCATGACCCGAAGGCGAGCCTTCGGTTGGAAGCGAGTCGAGGTACCGGGCCGACGCGTACTTCGCAGTCTTGAGGTTGAACTCGGCCGAGGTTCCACCGATGACCACCGCGAGGTGATAGGGCGGGCACGCCGAAGTGCCGAGCTTTTGGAGGTTGATGTCGAGGAACTTCATCAGGCTGTCGGGGTTGAGCAGCGCTTTGGTCTCTTGGAACAGGAAGGTCTTGTTCGCTGAGCCACCGCCCTTGGCCATGAACAGAAACTTGTACGCGTCACCTTGGGTCGCGTAGAGCTCGATTTGGGCGGGCAGGTTGTTGCCTGTGTTCTTCTCCTCGAACAGGCTGATCGGCGCGAGCTGGCTGTACCGAAGGTTCGAGGTGAGGTACGTGTCGTGGACGCCTTGGCTGATCGTGTGTTCATCGTCGAAGCCGGTAAAGACGTTCTGGCCTTTCTTGCCCATCACGATTGCGGTGCCGGTGTCTTGGCACATCGGCAAGATCCCGCCAGAGGAAATGTTTGCGTTCTGGAGTAGCTCTTCGGCGACGAAATGATCGTTCGGCGATGCTTCGGCGTCGTCAAGGATGTTTCGGAGCTGCTGGAGGTGGCTCGGTCGTAGGAAGTGAGCAATGTCGTGCATTGCCGTGGCGGTCAGGGTGCGGATCGCCTCAGGTTCGACCTTCAGAAATTTCTGACCTTGCGCTTCAAAGGTCGAAACACCATCGCTGGTGAGCTTTCGGTACTCGGTCGTGTCTTCGCCGAGCGGGAGGAGTTCGGTGTAGTCGATGTTCGTCACGAATCGAGAGTACCGTCCCGACGCCACGTTGACGGTGGAACTTGTCGAATCGGTTTTCCGAGTTCATTTCTTGGTAGTTCGTCGACGATTGCGACTTCGTCGATCGGTACACCGGCGAGCGAGGTGAGCTCACGAGCGAGTTCGCCACCAGGTTCGGCGGTGAGGTTGGGCCTGGTAGGCAACGGTACGACGAGCACCCCGACGCGCATGCCGAGCCGTTCGTCGGCGACGCCCACGGCGAGTGCCTCGGAAATCCACGGGGCGTTCCTGAGCCGCGTTTCTATCTCGATCGGGTCGACGTTCTTACCGCCGCGAATGATCAGGCTCGATCGCCGGCCGGTGACCGAGAGTGCGCCGTCAGCATCGATGCGGCCAAGGTCGCCGGTGTGGATTCGGCCGCCGCGGAAGAGCGCTTCGGTGCGATCGGGTTCGCCGAGGTAGCCAAGCGTTCCCGTCCAGCAATTCGCCCACGGCCCTTCGCTCGCTGGCGACAGCACGATCTCGCCAATCCCGGCATCGTCTTTATCGATGACGTCAACCGAAACGTGGGGCAGTGGGTACCCTCGCCCGGATCCAATTGGGTCATCGAGCGATTCACGAACGACGCCGGTCGGCGCTTCGCTCAGCCCATAACTGAGCGTGGGGCGAACCCCGTAGCTCTCGGTGAAGGTCGAAAGCAATGTGGCAGTCGCCGATGAGCCACCCACGATGATGCGACGCAACGATGCGAGCTTGGTGGGTATGGCGTCATGAGCGTCGACGAGGTCGTGGAGCATGGTCGGCACTACGAAGGTTCTTGTGACACCGTGGCGCGCAACGTCTGTCGCAAAGCCGTCGGCGTGGGTGTTCGACATGCACACGTACGTACTGCCCCGAACGAGTGATGAGAGGGGGCCGAGGACCAACATATTGAGGATGCCGAGGTTGAGCGGCGTGCCGATTCGCTCGTTTGCCTCGGGTGGTTCGACGTCGATGCTGACCAGAGCAGGGCAGAGCAGCCCATGTTGGCTGTGCGCTACCGCCTTCGGGCGGCCACTCGTGCCCGACGTGAAGGTCACGGCGGCTAACCCGTGTGGATCGATCGCGACCGGAGGAAAGGACGGTCCATCGCAGACGGCATCGATCGAGGAGACGACGTCGATGGGGCCCAGCAGCGGTTCGAGCCGCTCCCGATCCTCGTGCGAACTATGGCCAACCCAGATGCCCCCCGCACGAAACGTTGCGAGGGCGCCGATCACCGCTGTGGCCGAGTTCGCTACGTCCCAGCAAAGTGCTTGCCGCTCACGAATGTGGAGCGAGAGGTTCGCCACGGCATCATCGAGTTCGCGCCACGTCCATGACTCATCACCATCGACCAGCGCGACTCGTTCGGGGTGTTCGTTAACGCCGTCGAGCAATATGTCTGCGACTGTCGCTGGACCAAATGGGTACGGCGATGGACTCGAATTCATCATCAGAAGAGGCTGTCCTGGACGGTGAGCTCGTCGGCGTCGACGCTGGCCATCTCGATCTCAAAGCCATACAGGTGACGAAGGTCGGCGACGAAGACATCGTTCGCGCCGGGCCGTGTGAAGCCAAAATGCCGACCGATTGCGCCGCGTACTTCGAGGTTGTGGCATCCGGAGGTCAGATCGAGTGGGTATTCGATCACGTTCGCCCACAGCTCGTCGTGTGCCGCTGGATTCTCCCAACGCTGCGACACGGTGCTGACTAACGAGGGGGTGCTGATCTGGTTCGAGTCGAACCGCTCGATTAGCTGATGCACCGCGTCTGCCCATCGCGAAAGCTCGCCTCCGACGCGTTCGTCGTCGACCGGTGCGACGAGGCCGGCAAGTTTGCGGCGGGCCGACACCGATTGGGAGATCCCAAGGTCGGAGGTCACGAGCGATTCGATCTCGCGGACCGTGATGCCATTTGTTGTCGTGGCTACGACCTCTGCTTGCCACGCGCCTTGTTCGGCTAAGCGGGTGTTGAGGCGTGTCGATGTGGACGTTCCGACCTTGATCGAACCGTCGCGAAACCCGGCGAGGTAGAGATGGTTTTCCTGTTTGAGGTGGGCCTGTACCGACGCATCGAGTTCGCCTGCGCCACGGGTGTGGGCGTGATGGAGTTGGGATGCGAACGTTGCGTCGTTCGCAGTGCAGCGATCGCACTTGTGGCCCTGGCGAAGCGGGGCGTTGTCACAGTCGACCCATGACGCCGAAGAGTCGCGAAATGGCTTGTGGCCAATGCAGGTCCGACGGGCGCTGTCGGCGGCGTATTGCAACGTCAACCCCAACAGCGGGACAAAAATCGACGCTGCGCCATTTCGGCGGGCCCGAACCGTTGGAACTCCACCGTGCCAAGACACACCACTAACAGACACTCGGTCCCCGAGTGCAATAGCGTTGGTCTCAGCGTGTTGTTCGTCCGCTCGCACGGACTGAGTATGCCTAAAGTGGGACCACGTTCAGGGCTTCATCACCCTTACGTCCGGGGCCAACTTCGAATTCGACGGCCTGCCCTTCGTCGAGCGACTTATATCCGTCGCCCGCAATGTTGCTGTAGTGCACGAAGATGTCTTCGCCGTTTTCCTGTGAGATGAAGCCGTAGCCCTTCTCGTTGTTGAAGAACTTGACTGTTCCAGTTGCCATTGCTGCCTTTTCTCGCTTGCCAAATTTCGAGCCCGGGGCTCAAGCCGCAGCTTGCTGCGGGTATTGCGCAACAATCCCGCAGGCAGTGCGCACTATGGGCAAGGATAACGAGCACACAAAATCGGGTCGGATCGAGTTGGCTTTGTTCATCTTCTCGACACAAAGCTTTCATAGACAGCACTGTCGAAGGCATGGCGCCGAGGCTTGAGGCATCGAGGAGGAGCGTCGTGGACCGCTGGATTCGCATCGAACAAGACGACACGACGTGGGAGTTCGACACCGAGTTTCTCACGTCGGAGTGGACCTGTATCTGGAACCAGGGGTGTGCGGGAATCGGCGCCATTGGTGACGTTGCTGGCCAACTCGGATGCTGCTCTGTGGGGGCCGAGATGCTCGACGATGAAGAAGCGATGCGAATTTCGGCGGTCGGCGCTGCGCTCGATCCAGAACGCACACAATTCGCTTCGGCAATCGCAGATGGCGGCGTGCTCGTTGCGTCGGAATCTGATCGAGCGAGCTGGGCGACGCGGGTGGTCGACGGGGCATGCATCTTTCTCAATCGTCCGGGCTTTCCAGGCGGCGAGGGCTGTGCCCTGCATCTCGAGGCGATCGCCACCGGCGAGCCACACATCGATGTGAAGCCGTCGATCTGTTGGCAGCTGCCTCTGAAGGTCGAGCACAACATCGACGACGCATCGACCTCGCGGCTTCGAGGGTGGTTGCGCCGTGATTGGGGGCCCGAGGGTAACGACATGGCCTACTGCTGCACCGAACGTGAGTCGCCCCTCGCAGACGCGTTCGTCGGCGAGGTTCCGGTGATCGAATCGCTGCGTGAAGAACTCGAAGCGATACTCGGTGTCGATCTGTATGCCCAGCTCGCCGAGCGGCTATCCGCGCGCTAGCCCGAGTGGGCTCTGTTGCGCTAGCCCGAGTGGGCTAGGCCAAGTAGTTGTAGCTGGCGAGAGTGGGCGAGTACATCGCCATCTTCGTCATAGATCGTGTTGTCCACCTCGAACATGCCGCCGGTAACAAAGCGGGTCTCGCTGTTGAGGAGCAGCCAATTGGTCTGCGGGCGGCGGCGGACATGAATGGTCATTTGGACCGTCGGAACCCACCACGGTTCGAGGTCGGTATTGAACACGGTCGGTGGCAGGGAATCAGATGCCAGGATGAGCGCAATGGTGTCCATTGGTTCATCGTCGAGGAGGCGCATCCAGCCGCGTACGACCGGTCCCGCATTCGATCCCATGGCGGTCGCTGGGTCGATTCGCTGATCGATGCGGTTAGAAAATGGTGGCGGGAACGAGTCGGTGCCGATCACCCGAACGCATGATTCTGGGTCGGGGATATCGGGCGCGTTCTCGGCGATGAGTTCGGGCCCGTCGCTGTCGTCGAGGTTACCGGTGATGACGGTTCCCGAGAGCACGGTTTTGGCAACTTCTGACTCTTGGTTAGATCTGAGCTCGACTCGTGAGGTCGCGAACTTCTTGCCGTTCTTGATTTGTTCGACCGATGCCTGGACCGGGCCTGGTTTTCCAGGTGAGAGGAAGTGGGCCGAGACTGAGATGACGTCGTTGCGCCCCGAGTCGATGAGCGCGGCCCGGGCAAACATCGACATCGTGTACCCACCATTCGCGTTGCCCATGATGTCCCACCCCGGATGAATCTCGCCCGTGTACACGGTGGCCCGAATCTCGGCGTCGCCAGCCGCCTGGGCGGAATCCGCAGCCTGGCTGGGGTTCCGAGCGGAAGTGTCGGCGGAATACCGCGTGGGGTTCCGAGCGGCAGTCTCGGCGAGAGCAGTCGCGTCGGCGAAGCGCACTCGCTATCCGAGCAGGGTTTGGCTGTCGATGAAGAACAGGACGACGAGCAAGATGATGACGGCGGCGTTGAGGGCGCTCGCCCACCATTTGTAGGGGTGGTCGGCCTTGAAGAAGCGTCGGATACTCAAGACGTTGAAGACGATTGCCACGGTGCCGATGATGACCCCGACGACTGCGCCGGTGCTTGCGGTGAGGCCGACGAGTGGGGCGACGAACGGGAAGATGACGTAGGTCAGGACGCAGCGGATTCCCGAGATGACGACCGATTTTGAGAAAACTCGTTCGGCTTCGGGTTCGCCGGTTTCGTCTTCGCCGGTATCTGTGGGGATGGTCGTGCTGCTCACTGGAACTACGGTATCGCACGGCTGATCTTGAACAGACATGCGATGGCACTATTCACCCCTTCGTTATACGCGCGAATATGCACGGGCCTGTCAGCCCACTGCGGTAGGGTCGTACGAATGTTCGTTCTTGGAATTGATCCGGGTCTCACTCGCTGTGGTTATGGCATTGTCGATTGGCGCGGCCCAAACAAGGTGCACGCGGTTTCGGCTGGTGTGATCCGCACCGAGCACACCGATCCGTTGCCACAGCGTTTGGCGACGCTCCATGTCGAAATGGTCGAGCTGATCGACGAGTTTGGGCCTTCGGTCGTTGCGATCGAGCGGGTGTTGTTTCAGGTGAATGTGAGTACGGCAATGGCGGTTGGACACGCGTCGGGTGTGGTTATGGCTGCGGGTGCAGTGGCTGGTTGTTCGGTGTTCGAGTACAGCCCGAACGAGATCAAACTTGCGGTCACGGGGTATGGCAATGCCGACAAACAGCAGGTCGAGCGGATGGTTCGGGCCCAGCTCAAGCTCGAGGCTGAGCTGAAGCCGGTCGATGCGGCCGATGCGATTGCGGTCGCGTTGTGTCACACCGCAATCGAGGGCGTGCCACCAAAGCTCGGTGCCGCCGATGCCGCAGAGAGTAGTGTCCCAATCTGATGGTTACTTTCACGAACGAGATGGCAGCAAACAAGATGGCACAAGAGAAGTCAGCACACGCGAAAGGCCGACAAACGTGATTGGTTCGCTCCGAGGCATCTTGATCGACCGCAGCCCAAACGGTGATGAGCTGCTGCTCGAGGTCGGCGGTGTTGGCTATCGCGTTTCGGTCGCTCCAGCGGCTTCTGCGCGTGCGGGCAGCGTTGGGTCCGAGGTTTTCTTGCACGTGCATCATCAACAGCGTGAGGACGCGCAACTGCTGTACGGCTTTTCGACGATCGATGAGCGTCGGGTCTTCGAGGCGGTTATCAGCGCGCACGGTGTTGGGCCGTCGCTCGGTATGGCAATTCTTTCGGTGCATGGTCCGGCTGAGTTAAAGGCGGTGCTCGCAACCGAAGATATCGACGCGTTGTGCGCGGTTCCCGGCGTTGGCAAGAAGACGGCTACCCGTCTGTTGATCGAGTTGAAGTCCAAGCTCGACCTTCCCGACATCGATCTCACCGCAATCGAACGCCCAGCTCCCGAGGTCGAGGTGCCCGCACATATCGAGGTTCGCCAAGCGCTCGAGTCGCTCGGCTATAGCAGCGACGATGTTCGTCCGATTTTGGCCAAACTGCCGACCGAGGGCGACCCGGCGTTGCTGACCCGCGATGCGCTTCGTCTGATCGCCGAGGGTTCCTGATGCGTGACGAGTTGTTGTCGGCTGTCGGAACGTCTGCCGAACGCGAGGGTGAGCAACGAGACGAGCTCGGTCTTCGGCCGACGTCGCTCGATGATTTTGTTGGCCAAGAGCAGCTAAAGGCGCATCTTCGTGTGATGTTGACCGCGGCGCGAGGTCGCGAGCAGCCAATGGGACATTTGCTCTTCGCCGGGCCGCCAGGGTTGGGCAAGACAACGTTGGCGTCGATCATTGCCAATGAGATGGATGCAAACATCCACATCACGTCTGGCCCTGCGCTCGAAAAGGGTGGCGATCTGGCGGCGATCCTCACCAAGCTCGAAGACGGCGATGTGTTGTTCATCGATGAGATTCACCGCCTGGCTCGCCCGGTCGAGGAAGTGTTGTATCCCGCAATGGAAGACTTCCAGCTCGATCTTGTGCTCGGAAAGGGGCCTGCGGCACGGACGATGCGTTTGCCGGTCGCAAAGTTCACGCTCATTGGGGCCACGACCCGAACCGGCCTCATCACCGGCCCCCTCCGTGATCGGTTCGACTATCCAGCGCGGCTCGACTTTTACGAGCCCGAAGAGTTGCAGTCGATCGTGATTCGCGCCGCAGGAATTCTCGATGTGTCGGTCGACGAGGCGGGGGCGTTCGAGATTGCGATGCGCAGCAGGGGAACTCCTCGCATCGGCAATCGTCTGCTTCGCCAGGTGCGTGACTTTGCCGAGGTCGAACGCGACGGCATGATCAACGAGGTAGTTGCCCGTGACGGACTTGAGTTCTTCGGGGTCGACAACCGTGGCCTCGACAAGGCAACGCGGGCGTTGCTCATTTCGCTGTGCGACATGTTCGATGGCGGGCCTGTGGGGTTAAAGACGCTGGCGATCAGTGTGAGCGAACCGGTCGAGACGGTCGAAGACGTGTACGAGCCCTACCTGATCCAGCAGGGGCTGCTCATGCGCACACCGAAGGGTCGTGTTGCGACGGCCGCGGCGTGGAAGCACGTCGGTAAGACGCCGCCGGCGGAAAGCCCCGAGACGGGATTGCCCGCGGGGCTCTTCGACTAGCGCGCCGTCGTCGAACACCGAGCTGTCTTTGCACACGCTGACTTCCACAAGCTCAGCCGGTAACGTCCAAGCGTGCTGATCGACGACTTCGACTATGTGCTGCCGCCCGAGCGGATTGCCCAGACGCCGCTGACCGAGCGGACCGCCTCGAAGCTTCTCGTCGACCGCGGGTCGTTACGCCCCGAGCATCGTGTTGTCGATCAGCTCGACGAGTTGCTAGCGCCGGGCGATCTCGTGGTGATGAACAACACCAAGGTGCTCGCAGCCCGACTGCTGGGCACGCGTCCAACCGGCGGCAAGACCGAAGTGCTCCTACTCGAATCGAATGGGCCAGCGGCGGTTGCGCTCTCGACCGAACGGTCGCAATGGGTTGGTCTCGTTCGGCCAAGCAAGAAGGTTCCACCCGGGACCGAACTCGAGATAGCAGGCGAGGACGATCTGGTGATCACGGTCGGAGACGACTTGGGCGAGGGACGTCGCGAGCTCACGGTCGAGTCGACGAATCTCGAAGCGGCTCTCGTGCGGGCCGGGCAGATGCCACTTCCGCCCTACATCACCGAAACGCTCGATGACCCCAATCGTTACCAGACGGTCTATGCCGAGCCGCCGGGCAGCGCAGCAGCGCCCACCGCTGGGCTACACCTGACGAACGAGCTGCTCGCCCGGCTCGAGAGTATTGGCGTGCAGACGGCGACCGTCGAGTTGGTCGTTGGCCTCGATACGTTCCGCCCGGTGATGGTCGATGACCTTTCCGACCATCACATGCATTCAGAGAAGTTCCAAGTTTCGTCCGACACTGCTGCAAAGCTGGATGCCGCGCAGCGTGTCGTTGCGATCGGGACGACGACGGTTCGGGCGCTCGAGTCGTGGGCGCGGTTTGGCAACGTCGGGTCGACAAATCTGTTCATTCGTGATCCGTTCGACTTTCGAATCGTCGACAAGCTGTTCACTAACTTTCATATGCCGAAGAGCACGTTGCTCGTCATGATCGATGCGTTCATCGGTGCTCGGTGGCGTGACCTCTATGCTGAGGCGCTCGAATCGAACTACCGCTTCTTGTCGTTCGGCGATGCAATGCTGCTCGATCGTCACGCGGAATAGAGAACGCGAAAGACCTATGCGCACCAGCTTCACACTCGATCATCAAGATGGGCTCGCCAGAGCGGGTGTGGTCACGACCGCTCGCGGCACGTTTACGACGCCGTGTTTCATGCCGGTCGGAACGAGGGGAGCGGTCAAGCACCTTTCATCGGCCGATATGGAAGATCTCGGCGCGCAGGTGATCTTGGCCAATAATTATCACCTGATGTTGCGGCCCGGGGCCGACATCGTCGAGACGCTCGGTGGATTGCACAAGATGACCGATTGGGAAGGTCATACGCTCACCGATTCGGGCGGCTATCAAGTCTTTTCGCTCGAGCCGAAGATTTCTGATGAGGGAGCGGTCTTCAAGTCGGTTTATGACGGTGAGCGCCTCATGATGACCCCCGAAGGTGCGGTCGATAGTCAGATCGCTATCGGCGCTGATATCCAGATGGTGCTCGATGTGTGTGCGGCGCTGCCCAGCAGTGATGCGGTCATTCGCGAAGCGCTCGACCGGACCATTCTGTGGGCGGGACGCGCCCGGGAGCATTTCTTGGCCCACGATGCTGCGGTTGGCAAGCAAAGCCAGTTCGGCATTGTTCAAGGTGGGCTCGATCTTTCGATGCGGGCAGAAAGTGCAGAGCGAACAATCGAGATTGGCTTCGATGGCTACGCCGTCGGTGGCCTGTCGGTGGGCGAGCACCGCAACGAATGGCACGAGCCGTTGCTCGCCGCAACACAGGTCCTTCCCGCTGATCAGCCTCGGTACTTCATGGGGCTCGGTGACCCGGCCGGAATTGTCGATGCGGTTGCACGGGGCATCGACATGTTCGATTGTGTATTGCCGACCCGTTTAGCCCGTCACGGCACGCTGCTCACCAACGAGGGGCGGGTAAACCTGACCCGGCGAGAGTTTGCTACTTCTGACGAACCCATCGAGGCAAATGGTCCAGCGTCTCGTTGGAGCCGCGGGTATCTCCGCCATTTGCTTCAGGTGAAGGAGCCAACGGCAGCACGAATTCTGACGATGCACAACCTGTGGTGGTTGCTTCGATTTGTTGATGACATGCGGACCGCGATCGCTGAGCAACGCTTCGAGGCGTTCGCAAGCGATGTCCACGAGCGCTGGGCCTAGTAGGTCACTGGCGAACCTTCGTTTGCTCCGAGCAGAACTCGGCGTACCGCGGAGCATCAACCGAGCTGGTCACGGCTAGTCTCTTCTCGGACATTCAAGTGAGGGACGTACATGGGAGCACTAATTCTGCCGCTGGCGTTGTTCGGCATCTTTTACTTCGTGCTGATCCGCCCGCAGCAGCGTCAAATCAAAGAGCAAAAGGCGATGGTCGCGAAGGCCGGAGCTGGCGACCGGGTCATGTTGACCTCGGGCATCTTTGGCACGATTACTGAGGTTGTTGGTGACGCAGTTTTTCTCGAACTTGCCGACGGCATCGAGATTCTCGTGTCAAAGCCATTCATCCAAGAAACACTCGACCGTTTCCCGACTGAAGAAGGCCCCCAAGACGAACTCATCGAGGGTGACGACGACGAAGAGTTTGACGAGCTGGATCACGAAGAAGATGACGATGAGGTCGACGCCTAAATGGAGCGACGACAAGTCAGCTTCCTGATCGGGATCACGGTCTTATCGATTGCGTTGCTCGCATTCACCTTCGCTCGGGGGAACGAGCCGCTGCTCGGCCTCGACCTGCAAGGCGGTGTGAGCGTTCGATACGTGACGACCGATGAATTCGACGACCCGCTCGAACTCGAAGCGCGCATCGAAGAAGCGGTCGAGGTTATTCGTAACCGCGTCGATGGCCTCGGTGTTGCCGAACCCGAGATTCAGGCCGAGGGAAATGGCATTCTCGTGTCGCTGCCCGGAGTCGAGGACACCGACCGGGCGCTCGAATTGGTCGGCGGTACCGCGGTGCTTCGCTTTCGGCCAGTGTTGGAGCGGCTTCCGCCAGGTAGCACCGATCGACCCGCGCTCTACCCCGAGGATTTGCCCCTCGACGAGTTTGGTCTGACGCCCGAAGACGACATCACCGAGAGCGGCATCATCGTCGTCAACTCAGATCCGAACCTCGCCGTTCCGGCTCGTTATGTGCTCGGTCCAACAGGGATGACCGGCGAGGGGCTCTCCGATGCCGAAGGTTTCTTCGATGGTCTGAACTGGGTGGTCACGGTCGACCTGCAGCCCGGTCCCATCGGGGCCAACGCTTTTGCTGCGTTGACAGCAGAGTGTTTCTCGGGAACACCGAACTGTCCTCCGGGAATCGGCGGCCCCGGTTCTATTGCGGTCGACCTCGACAATGTCGTGATCAGTGCGCCGACGGTGAACGCCCCCGACCTTGGAACGTCGTTTGTGATTTCGGGGTCGTTCGATCAAGAAACTGCCCAGGGCCTTGGTCTGTCGCTGCGCTTTGGTGCGCTTCCAATCCAACTCGAGCCAGAGAACCAGCAGATCGTGTCGGCAACTATTGGCCAAGACGCGCTTGACGCGGGTGTTATTGCCGGCCTGATTGGGTTGGCGCTCGTTGCGGTCTTCATCATCAGCTACTACCGAATCCTTGGCTTGGTCGCGATGCTCAGCCTCGTGATCTCGGCAGCGCTTTTGTGGTCGATCATCTCGTATCTCGGTGCCAACTTTGGCCTCGCGCTTACGCTTGCCGGAATTACCGGGATCATCGTGTCTATCGGTGTGTCTGTCGACTCGAACATCGTCTATTTCGAGCATCTGAAAGAGGATGTGCGCAATGGGCGAACGTTGCGAACGGCGGTCGACAAGGCGTTTCCAGTTGCGTTCTCGACCATCGTCAAGGCCGATGTGGCATCGCTGATCGCAGCTGTAGTGCTCTATGCGCTCACCGTTGGCGCCGTTCGCGGCTTTGCGCTGTACCTCGGCATCGCCACCGTGCTCGACCTCATCGCGACCTACTTCTTTATGGGGCCAGCCGTCCGATGGATTTCGAGACGGCCATCGATCGCTGGTTCGGCATCGCTCATGGGAATTCCCGGGCTTACACCTGAACGAGTTGGAACGGGGGCTGAAGCATGACCGCAACCAAGTTGCCGCCAACGAGGCGCACGTTCGATTTCCCAGCGCTCTGGCAAAAGACGCTCATCCTGTCCGGTGTCATCGTCCTCGCGAGCGTCATCGCTCTGATCATTGGCGGGCTCAACCTCGGTATCGACTTTGAGGGCGGCACTTCATTCGAAGTGCGGACCGAGGCAACAGTCGATGAGGTAAGCAATGTCCTCCCCGGTGCTGTCGCTTCAGAATCGATCCTGCAGGAAGTGTTAGCCGAGGACGGCACGCGAGGTGTTCGAGTCCGCACGCCCCTCGACAATGCCGACGAGGTAGAGACGCTCCGGGCTTCGCTCAACGAACTTGGTGAGATCACGGCGCTCGAATCGGTCGGACCGACCTTCGGGTCTGCCATCACCGAGAAAGCGATTCGGGCGCTGATCGTCTTCTTTATCGGAATCGCTATCTACATTTCGATTCGACTCGAATGGAAGATGGCAATCGGCGCGCTCGCAGCTGTTGCCCACGACATTGTGATCAGTGTGGGCGCGTATGCGATCTTCCGGTTTGAGGTAACGCCTGCGACTGTCATTGCGTTCCTGACGATCATGGGTTACTCGCTCTACGACACGATTGTCGTCTATGACAAGGTGCGCGATATCACCGCTCGGGTCGGGGCGACCGGCCGCTACACCTACACCGAGATGATGAACCTCGCGCTCAATCAGGTGCTTGCCCGATCGATCAATACGACGATCACCTCCATCATTCCGGTGCTGTCCATGCTGATCGTCGGTTCACTTATCCTCGGCGCAACGACGCTCCAAGAGTTCTCGATTGCGTTGCTCGTCGGACTGATCGTCGGCGGCTACTCGTCGCTGTTCATTGCTTCGTTTGTCGTTGCGCTACTGAAAGAGCGCGAGCCCGAGTACGAACAAATTGCGAACAAGGTCGCCAAGAAGACCGGTGACGATGAAGGTGGGACCCGAATTGTTGACGTCGACGATGTCACCGGCGGCGACGGGTCGAAGCGCAAGGCAAAGGTTGGCGCATCCTCGGGTGCAAAGAGCAAGCCTGGCGGAGCAAAGTCCGCCAAAGCAGACGACTCGGGCGATGAGAAGTCTGAAACGACCAGCACGTCGACGGGTTCGGTTCCACCGAAGCCGAAGAAGTCGAACAAGACCGGAAGCACATCTGCCGCCGGGTCTGGAAACGTTCCGCCGAAGCCCCGCAAGACCAAACGAAAGCGCTAGCCGTAAGGCGCTCCGCGCCGGATTTTACGGCTGCGCTTTCCCTGTTCTCACGCTCTTGTCGCCTTCGGCGACGGGCCGCTCGGGCCCTTGGCGCTAGCCGTAAGGCGCTCCGCGCCTGTGAAGCGGCCCTAGGCGCTGGTGACGACGATGGGGGTCTTCAGGGCGTTTTCGAGTAGCGATTTGCGCTCGTTCGCTGCATACAGCTCGAGTTCGATTCCTTCGCCACGGACCGAAAGCACGATCGTGTTCGCACGAACGTCGACCGAGACGTCTCCAGCCGCAGTGCGGTAGGTGCGGTCGAGCGCAATGCCGATGCGCAACATGCCCGCCAGTACGCGCACCAGTTGTTGGTCGCCTTCCCTGAGCTTTGCGAACTCGCTATGTTCGGGCTTTGGGGCGCTCTTTCGGTGATAGCGGGCAACGAGGGCGATGAGGCGGGTTTCGTGTGCGTGAAAGCCAGCGAGGTGTTCGCTGTTTCGGATCAGGTAGTAGGAGTGGCGGTGGTGTGCACCGTGGCCGACGAAGCGGCCAATGTTGTGCAGCATCGACGCTGCTTCCAACACGTCTCGCTCAAACCGGCCGTAGCCGTGATGGTCGACGGTCGAGTCGAAGAGCTGGAGGGCAACGTCGGTCGCTTGGCGGGCGTGGGTGATGTTCTCCCCGTACCTCTCGGCCACAAAGCGGACGCTGCTCGCCCGTATGGAGCTGAGGTGCAGAAGCCCGTCGGTGTTGGGATGCTGCTCGTCTAGCCGATCGAGGAGCAGCCCTTCTCGGAGTGCGGCCGGGGAGACCGTGAATGTCTCGAAGTCGAGGCTGTCCATCAGCGCTTCGACGATGAGTGCTCCGGCGATGATCGTGTCAGCACGATGATCGTCGAGGCCGCCAATCGCTCTGCGATCCTCGGGGTTAGGGGTGGCCAAAATTTCGGCGATGACAGCGTCGACTGCGGCTCTCGTGATCTCGCCTGTCGTTTCGGAGGGATCGCCGGTCCGATGTTGGCGGGCAATTGCGGCGACCGTTTCGAACGTTCCCGAGCAGCCAACGACCTGTTCGAACCCCGCCGCCTTTGCATCGACCGCGATGCGGGCGAGGAACGAGCGGAGCCACGAGCGGCACTCGCCAACCGCGTCGAGGTCGACGACGCCGTCTGGAAAGAAGCGGTTTGACGTGCGGACGTGGCCCATCTTGAGGCTGCGGAGCAGCTTTGGTTCCATGCCGTGGCCAACGATGAACTCGGTCGAACCACCGCCGATGTCGATCACGAGGTGCGCGGTGTTTGCGATGGGTACCGCACCCAAAGCGCCGAGGTGAATGAGGCGGGCTTCCTCTACTCCGGCAATTACCGCAATGTCGATTCCGGCCTCGTTGCTCGCACGTTCGAGGAAGGCGCTCGCGTCGTTCGCCTCGCGAACTGCGCTCGTCGCAACTGCGTGGATGGTTGCGTTGTGTGCATCGGCGAGCGAGCGGAAGCTCTGCAGCGCAACGATTGCGCGGTCGACGGCTTCGGGGTCGAGGGTCTTCATGTCAGAGGCACCCGAACCGAGGCGGACGGGCAGCTTCTCTCGCAGTAACAGCTCGGGGTTGCCGCCCTCGACCGGCCGCGCAATGGCGAGGTGAACCGAACTGGTTCCAATATCGATCGCGGCGAGGTTTTCGATTGGGTCCATGTGGCCAAACTAGAGCGTGCGAGGCCATCTCCCGTGGTACTTCGTTCGGCGCTGTTCAACGAATACACTGAGGGTTGGTCTGGAAGGGCGCTGAGGCGAAATGTGCTGGCGGGCAGTACCGTATTTCAGGAGAGCTGAAGCGAGGTGATTTCCGACAGATGCCTGCCGTGACCCGAGTACTCCCATGGCGCCGTCAGTCGACTCGCGTCGAGAGCGAGCTCATGGCGATCGTCGATGCCTATCGTGGCGATCGAGGCGATGTGTCGATCGACCGGATTCAGCGCGCATACCGGATTGCCGCTGCAGCTCACGGCGATCAACGTCGGAAGTCTGGCGAGTCCTATATCTCTCACCCGCTCGCCGTCGCGAAGGTAGTCGCCGAATTTGGTCTGGACGATGTTGCGATTTCTGCGGCACTTCTCCACGACGCCGTCGAGGACACTGCCGTTTCACTCGATCAGCTCGTCGACGAGTTTGGCGAAGCAGTGGCCCACGTGGTCGACGGTGTCACCAAGCTCGATCGGGTGCACTTCGACACCAAGGAAGCACAACAAGCAGCTTCGCTTCGAAAGATGATGATCGCCATTGCCCAGGACGCTCGGGTGTTGATCATCAAGCTCGCCGATCGCTTGCACAACATGGAAACAATCGCTGCGCTCCCTGCGTGGAAACAAGAGCGCACGGCGAAGGAGACCCTCGAGGTCTACGCGCCGCTGGCTCATCGCCTCGGCATGCAGGACCTCAAGCAGCGCCTCGAAGACTTGGCGTTTGCTGCGTCATCGCCCAAGGCATACGCCGAACTCGACGCGATGGTTGCCTCTCGTGCGCCCGAACGCGATATCTACATCACCCAACTTGTCGGCGACATCGAGGAGCGGCTCGCCGAACTCGACGTCGTGGCCGAGGTAAGCGGCCGCCAGAAGCACCTGTACTCGATCTACGGGAAGATGGTCACGAAGAACCTCGAGTTCGACAACATCCACGACCTCGTCGGTGTGCGTGTTGTGGTCGACAGCGTGAACGACTGTTACGCCGCCCTCGGTTCGATCCACTCGTCGTGGAACCCGGTGCAGGGCCGTTTCAAGGACTACATCGCAATGCCCAAGTTCAACTTGTACCAGTCGTTGCACACGACGGTGATCGGTCCGCTTGGCAAAGAAGTCGAGGTGCAGATCCGCACCAAAGAGATGCACAGCCGAGCCGAGAACGGCATTGCAGCCCACTGGGGCTACAAGGAGAAAGCATCCGAACAAGAGGTGGCGTGGCTCAACCGCATCGTGGAGTATGAGCAGGAGGCCAACGATCCTTCAGCGTTCATGACCCAGCTCAAGACCGACCTCGATCAGGACGAGGTCTTTGTGTTCACGCCCAAAGGCAAGGTCGTAGAACTTGTCGTCGGTGCAACGCCGGTTGACTTTGCCTTCCAAATCCACACCGAAGTGGGGGAGCGCTGCACCGGAGCCAGGGTCAATGGCCGGCTCGTGCCGCTCGATACCCGACTGAAGTCTGGCGATCGGGTCGAGGTAATCACCTCCAAGAACCCCGACGCTGGTCCGTCGAAGGATTGGCTGAACTTCGTTGCAACGCCAAAGGCAGCGAACAAGATTCGCAACTGGTTCAGCCGGGAGCGTCGCAGCGAGTTCATCGAGGCTGGTCGCGACGAGTTGATGTCTGCGCTTCGCCGGGCCGATCTGCCGGTGCAGCGAACGATGAAGAGCGACCTCATTGCCGACATCGCCGAAGAGATGAACTATGTCGACCTCGACGCGTTCCTCGCGTCGATCGGTGAAGGGCACATCTCGCCTCGCACGATCGTCAACCGGGTCAATCGGGAGTACGCGCCGGGCGAAGCGACCGAACAGCTTCCCGAAACGCTCAACCGGGTACGCACCCGCACCGATCGCCGCTCGATTTCTGGTGGTGTGCACGTCGAAGGCCTCGACGACATCCTCGTGCGCCTCGCCACGTGCTGCACCCCGGTGCCCGGCGATCTCATCGTTGGCTTTATCACCCGAGGAAAGGGTGTGTCGGTACATCGATCCGATTGCTCGAACGCCCAATCGCTCGGCGTCGAACAATCCGACCGGTTGATCGACGTCGACTGGGACGACAGTCACGACGGGCTTCTCGAAGCAGCGATCGAAGTCGACGCCCTCGATCGCCCTGGACTGCTCTCCGATGTTTCGGGCGTGATGGCGAGCCATCAGCTCAACATGCTCACGGTCGACACTACGACCGGCGCTGACCGCATTGCCCACATGCGTTTCAGCTTTGAGTTCGCCGACCCGAGCCACCTCGAAGCAATGCTCAATGCCGTTCGCCAAGTCGAGGGCGTATTCGACGCCTACCGAGTCCTGCCCGGCGGCGCCTAAGAAGCCTTCCAGCTAGTTCGGTGGTGGAAGTGTTTCGAGGACGAGTGCATTGAGGGCGGCAACGTGGGCGTTCAGGGCTTTTGTGCCCTCGGCGGTAATCGCGAACCACGTCCGCCGTCTCGGCCCGCTGCCAGTCTTTGTTGTCTTGACGTAGCCAACGTCTGCGAGGGCCTTCATTTGCTTGGAGAGGTCCGAATCGCTTAATTGCAGATGCTCAGCAACGAATGCGAAATCGACCTTCTTGGTAGCGGTGAGCATGCCCAAGGCAGCGATCCGCTTCGGTGAGGACAGTACGGGGTTGAGATGTTGCAGGCTCACGGGTTAACCGGTGCCGTAGTCTTGGCGATCGTCCATTGGTCGGCCTTGTGCCACAAGAACGTGGCAGGGATAGCCATGAAGAGATAGACAAATGCCGCGACGCCAAGACCGTTCGTCCAGGGGAGAATCGTGCTCGAGAAGCCCAAGCCGGAGTTGACAGCGAGAATGACCCCGAAGTTCACGAACCAATGTGCAGCGAACTGCCAACGGTTCTTGCGCCCGCCCCGAAACGGGGACAACGGCTTGCTTGGGTTGGCGCGATCTCTGAGGTGCAGGTGGATACATACAACGGCGACGGGTACGAGCAGCGCGGCGAGCACGGCAATGCGGAGCGCGCCTTCGAGACGGGAGTACGCAACGATTGCAGGGCCGATCAGCGCCATCGTCGGCCAGAACCACAGAGGCATCGGTAAGTGAGCTCGCTGTTCAGCAGCTTGGGCGCCAAGCTTGTACGCCTCTAGTTGCGCCCTCGGCTCAACCTCTGAAAGCCCCTCACTTTCCATGTTAGAAAGCGTACGCTTCACTTTCCAAACTGTCAAGTGAAGATCGCGCGCACCGATGGGTCACTGTCCCCTCGCGACGTTTCGTAAGTGTGCCTGGCACCCTTACGTTTTGTGGTTCGTGGCGGGTGGGTGTTCGTCAGTCAGGGTGATGAGTTCGACGGGTGGGCCATCTGCCATGAGGTCGAGGACCCGCTGGCCGAGGTCTCGGGGCGCGAAGCGCTCCGTGGATGCAACGATGTCGTCGGGGTGCCACCACTGCAACTCGGTGACGCCTTCGGCTCGCAACTCGTCGGGTGTGAACTGTGGGGCGAAATTCTCATCCGGCGTGCGAGCCAAGAAGTACAGTTCGTGCTGCCCGTCGAAGCCATAGAAGCCGAAATGATGCGTGCGTTCCCAGATTGGGCCGACCAGTTCGAGGCCGACGATACCGGTCTCTTCGCGGAGCTCGCGTTCGCCAGCTTCGATGCGAGTCTCGTCGCCTTCGACCCCGCCACCTGGGGTCGCCCAGAATGCACCGGTCTCGAATTCGAAGTGGACGAGAAGCACGCGGTTCTCTGGACTTAGCACGACGACGCGGGCAGCTTGACGGAGATTTGGCACCCAGCGACCCTATCGAGCTAATCGCCGTGAGATTTGCGCACAGATTTCGTATGGGAGCCTGGCACCCTTACGTTTCGTTGCGGCTCTGGCCTCGAAGCTTTCTCAGGTTGGGTCAAAGCCGTTGCCGTAGCGAACCGCGGGAGTAGCCTTGCGTGGTGGCAAAGTTCCAAGCCCTCAAAGGCACGCGCGACATCATGTCTCCGGACTCGGAGCGGCAGCGCGCGCTCGTCGATGCCTTCGCTGAGCAGGCTCGCCTCGCAGGTTATGGCCACATCATGTCGCCCATCTTTGAAGACCTCGGTGTGTTCCTTCGTGTCGGCGGCTCGACCGATGTCGTCACCAAGGAGATGTACGACTTCGAGGACAAAGACGGCAAGCGCATTGCGCTGCGTCCCGAACTCACCGCATCGGTCGTACGTGCCTTCGTGCAGCACAACCCACCGAGCCTTCCGTGGAAGGTCTGGTACGAAGGCCCACAGTTCCGCCACGAGAAGCCGCAGGCCGGCCGTTATCGCCAATTCAGTCAGGTGGGGATCGAGGTGTTGGGCAGCGACGACCCTGCCGTCGACATCGAAGTCATCACCCTCGGGTGGCGCTTCTACCAAAGCCTCGGCATGAGCCAGGTCTCCCTGCTGCTCAACTCGCTCGGCGACGAAACGTGTCGCCCGGCGTACTTCGCTGCACTCGAGGAGTACCTGCGAGACAATGCAGCGAACCTGTCCGAGAAGTCGGTCGAAACGCTGGAGAAGAACCCACTTCGTGTGCTCGACAGTAAACGAGGCCAAGATCAGGAGATCGTGGCCGGCGCACCGATCATGGTCGACTACCTCACCGAAGAGACCGGCGAACACTTCGCTGCTGTCCGTGAAGGTCTCGACTCGCTTGGCATCTCCTATGAGATCTCGCCCCGCCTCGTTCGTGGCCTCGACTATTACACCCGCACGACCTTCGAGTTCGCGTCGACCGCACTTGAGAACGCGCAGAACGCCGTTGGCGGTGGTGGTCGCTACGACGGGCTCGCCGAGTCACTTGGTGGCAAGCCCACGCCCGGCATCGGGTTTGCGCTCGGCGTCGACCGCATCCTGTTGGCCTGTGACGCCGAAGGCGTGTTCGAACACGCTGGCGCCGTGCCAGACGTGTTTATCGTCGATGACGTCGGCGGTGGCGAAGCAACGGTGCTGGCCGACCAACTCCGCAGCCACGGCATCGCTGCCGACCGCGGCTTCGATGGTCGTTCGATGAAAGCACAGATGAAGGTGGCCAACCGTTCGAATGCTCCGTGGGCCATCATCATCGGCGAAACCGAACAGGCTGACGGAACCGTGACGCTCCGCGACATGCACGGCGACACCGGGCAGACTCTGATCAGCCGGGATGACCTTCCCAACGAACTCTCTCAACGGCTCGGCGAGACGTCTCGCTAAGTCCGACGAACTCAACTCAACCGACATACCGAAAGAAACCATGGCACTGCGCACTCACTACTGCGGCGAAATCAACGCCG
>CALHXU010000012.1 GCA_938040365.1 uncultured Acidimicrobiales bacterium | reverse complement strand
GGGGGTCGCAACGATCTGATCCTCTCTGCAGTGAAGGAATGTATGGCGATTTTCTCGCGAGAAGCTGTCGCGTTCGCTGCAGCCAGAAAGTTCAATGGTGAGCCTTTCGAGTTCGACATCATCTTGGCCAAAGACGACTGAATCGCCCCTAGCGTATTAGTAGCTGGTATGTCGACCTTGGCTGACCCGTGATCCACAACTTTCAGTCATTACTCCGGCGGCGCCGGTTGTAGGTGCGCTCGATCCAGGCGACGTAGGAGTGCTTTGTCGCTCTTACAGCGGTTGAGCAATTTGAATATGTCGTGTCACATGTTCGCTCGTTAAGTGCATCTGTTTCCAGGTATGAACGACAACGATGACGCAACGATGTTCGTCGGTTATGTGCTTGTGGCGTTGCTGGTTGGATCGCTCGAGCTTTGGTTGGCGGCTGGCATTAGCGCTTGGCTGGTAGGCGAGTCGCTTGTTGGTGGGGAGACTCGCTCGTCGTTGGTGGCGTTGTTCGCGGATCCTGGTGATCCGGCTGCGGCATGGGGGTCGCCGATGGCCGGTTCGTTTGTGTTTTGGCCGATCTTTATTGTGTTGGCGTCGGCTTCGATTTGGCTTGCGGTTGCGCTGCGCCGAGTGTTGCGTCGCAGTGTTGTTGGCTTTGAGGAGCGGGATCGTCTTGGGACGTCTCCGGAGGCAGAGTTTGCGTGTCGAGGCGACCTCCGCACTTTGCATGTGAGCGCTGAGGTGGGGGACCGGTTGGTGCTGGGGACGATTGGCCGAAATCAGTTGCTGGCGACGGAGAACCGGTCGTCTTGTTATGACGTTGGTCCAACGAGGGGTAGGTGGGCGAATCAGCGTAACGATCGTGGTGCGGTGATGTGTGTTGGGCCGTCTCGGTCGGGCAAGACGGTTGGGATTGTGTCGGGGATGCTTCGTTGGAGGGGTCCGATTGTTGCGGTGTCGGTGAAGGGTGATTTGTTGGGTCCGACGTTGTTACATCGGAGGGGCTGTGGGGAGGTTGCGGTCTTTGATCCAACGGAACGTTTGCGACAGTCCTTCCGATCTGATGGCGAGTTAAGCATTCGACGGACCGAGCCGCCGGCGGGTTGGGATGAACGTTTGTGTGTGAATTGGTCGCCGTTGGCGAACGTTTCGTGTTTTGAGGATGCGCAGCGGGTTGCGGCGGCGTTGACCGATAGCGCGCCTCGGCCGAATGGGGGCGAGGGTAAGGATTTTTGGGTTGCTCGGGCGGAGATGATTTTGGGGCCGATGATTTGGTTGGCTGCGGTGAATGGTTTGCCGTTTTCGATGGTGGTGCATTGGGCGATGGAGCGGTCGCAGCCGCCTGCGGACGATGTTGGTTCTGATGAGTGGATTTATCAGGGCTTTTTTGATCGTGCAGCGGCCCATGGGTCGGCGGAGGTGAGGTCTGAGCTTCCGATTGTTCGCAGTGTTTTGTATGGGCAGCTGGGGTTGCATGAAAAGACGGTGGATTCGACTTTTGCGACGTTGCAGACAGTGGTGCAGCCGTGGATGACTCCAGTGGTGGGCGAGTCGGCTGCTGGTGTGGCTTCGGTTGATCTTGAGTGGTTGTTGTCGGGTACTGATGGCAAGCACAACACGTTGTATTTGTCGGCGCCGCCAGATGAGTTCAAGCGGTTGGGGCCGGTTTATGGCGGTGCGATTGATGAGCTATTGCGGGAGGTGTACCGGCATGTGGAGGTAACGGGTGAGCCGATTTCGCCGCCGTTGTTGGTGGTGCTCGATGAGATAGCGAACATGCCAATGAAGATGCTGCCTGAGTATGTGTCGACGTTGGCTGGTTTGGGTGTGCAGTTGGTGACGGTGTGGCAGGACTTCGGCCAGATTTTCTCAGCGTATGGTCGAGATGCGGGGGACACGTTGATCTCGAATCACATGTCGAAGCTGTTCTTTCGGGGGATCTTTAGCCGGGCGACTTTGCAGTATTTGAATGACAATGCGGGCCATGAAGAGGTGCATGCGACGGCTCGGACGCGTGATCTTTGGTCGTCTCAGAAGGGTTCGACGAACGAGGTGGCGCAGCGGGTGTCGTTGATCCCCCCGAACGTTGTTCGCGAGCTACCGGTGGGCGATGCGCTCCTGATTCATGGCGGACTGCGACCAGCCCATATTTCTTCGTTGCGCTGGTTCGAAGATCAGGAGTTGCTTGAGCTGACGAAAGCGCCACTGGAGTCGGCGGTGCAGGGACTCCCGACTATGGGTGGATCGATGGAGCCGAATGACCGCTTCGTCGAACAGGCGACAAAGGCGGCGAAACCGGCCGGGTTTTCTCGGTCGCCGGAAGCCGAACCGCCCACGGGCCAGAAGTTGCGGTCGGCGCCGAAACCAAGAACCACTGACTATCTGATCTGCGAGTGCAGCACCCGACTAGTTGGCTCGTACCTGAGAGATAACACTGGGCTCAACATGACTCATAAAATCGATTCCGACGACGAAGTCGAACTCCGCGGCCTCACAGCCCTCGTTGTCGGGATCGGTTTTTGGGTGCTGCACTCGCAGTTCTAGAAGATCCTCATCGTTCTTCTCCACATAGAGGGTCGGAGCGACCCCACAAAGCGGCCCCGTGATGTCGTACACCGCATAGTCATAGTCCCGGTAGTCGCGATACACCTCGGGCGCTCCTGAGACTTCCCCTCCGACCCCAACACGCTTGTCCGCAGACGGTCGAGAGTCCGGAATGAGCGCTTCAGCCCGGGCGATCAATTCAGCGCCGGTTCCCTTGACGACAATCTCAACGCCCTCTTGACCCTCAAAGTTGTAGCGAACCACATCGACTGGTACTGGTTCACTGCCTGCCTCGCTGCTCACCGGTGACAGATTCTCGCTACCGCAGGCTCCCAAGATTAGAGAGACCCCAACAAGAACGGCTCCTCGGCTCACCATCTTCACACCGCCTCCGTAAGGGTGAACACGCTTAGAAGATGAGTGTACACACACCTCACCAACCATCTGAGCCCACCTAAACGTCTACGGACGCTACGACCTACAAGCCATCAAAACACCAAAGACCGGCCAATACAGGCCACTCCGCAACACCTAATTGCCGTTTCTGCTCCGTTACTAGCGGTACCCCAAGACCAGATTCCAGCAAAGACACTGCACGAGACTCGGGCACATCAGTTTCGAATATGACCACGTTGACCGGTTGACTCGTGCATACACCGAAACAGGCCCGATCACGGCCGCTACCCTGTAACCCGACCACGCCGCTTACACACAGCGTGCATCATTCCCTGTTACGGGCGAGTAAAGTCGGCAACAGATGAGTATTTCGCTACCAGTCGAAACCGAAGCGATCCGTTGTGTCGACTTTGCGCGGGCGAACTCGGTCGACCCCGGTGGGTCAGGCCTTGGCGTCGACGTCATCGTGCTGGTCGAAATTCCAAAACCTTGGCCAAAGCCGGTAGGCAAACACGATGACCTTGTCGATCTTGTGAAAGTCGCTCAGGCAAGGCCGGAGAACATTCGCCTACTCGCTGCGGTACCCCACGATGATGCTGCGCCCAGAGTGATCGTGCTTCGGCGTCTTCCCGCTGGCATGGGTCGGGTCGAGCGGGCGTTAGGCAACGACGCCGTGCACGCGTTGGACGAGGCACTCTCGGCCGAAGGCGAATCGGTCGATACCTACGGGGGTCAGCGGACCGTGTTGGTCTGCACGCAAGGTTCGCACGACACGTGTTGTGGAGTTGAGGGCGAGGCGCTTGCGAAAGAGCTTGCCATTACCCGCCCCGAGGTCGAACTCTTTGAGGTAAGCCACACCGGAGGTCATCGGTTTGCACCGACGGCAATGACACTTCCCGATGGACGGATGTGGGCCTACCTCACCGCTCCTGCGGTCGGTGCGGTCATCGACCGCGTCGAGGTCGACGGCCTGGCTCGGCATTGCCGAGGATGGTGGGGTGCACCGACAGGTCGTGCTCAAGTTGCCGAGCGGGCGGTCTTCGATCGCATTGGCTTTGACGCCGACGGCGTTGAACGCACTGTCGTTGTCGGTGTCGCAAACGACCCCGACCTCGTCACGGTGACGGCGAGCGGTCGAACGTGGCATGTGCGAGTCGAACAGGGACGAGAGGTCCCGACCATCGCGTGCAGCGCTCCGGGCGGTATCCCTGCAAAGCCGGGGTATGAATGGAACGTGGTCGAGATTCACGAGGCGGGCAATCACCCATGACCAGTACCCGTTCGAGGAAGTTCATCGGTGCGGCGCTGCTGTGCCTCGCAATCGCGGGTTGTTCGGGCGACGATGACCAACTCGCCGGCACCCCCGAGACCATCGATCTTCGCGAGCCAGTCGAAGAGACGGTCGAAGAATCGGTCGAAGAGCCAGTCGAGGAAGCCGCTGACGATGCGCCGTCCAGTACTGCAGCTGTCGAGCCTGGCGACGAAGGCGAAGAGCCGGTCGATGAAGCCGCTGACGATTCACCGTCCAGTACTGCAGCCGTAGAGCCAGACGAAGAAATCGTGATCGTCGAGGAGCCGGCGAGACGCAACGACGGCACCCCGCCGGTCGATGCTCCGTCTAGTACTGCCCCTGCAGAGCAAGGCGGAGAGCCGGTCGATGAAGCCGCTGACGATTCACCGTCCAGTACCGCAGCTGTAGAGACAGAAGAGGAAATCGAGGTCGACGGTGAGCCGGCGAGACGCAACGACGACAACCCGCCGGTCGATGCGTCGAACTGGGTTGCTCGCACCGCAATGGGTTCCTCATTCGTCGAGGTCGTTTGGTCTCCGGTCGAGGGTGCCGAGTCGTACACGCTCCTCCGGCTACCCACTGCTTCGGCCGACTACGACGCTATCGATACCGGACTGATCGAGGGTGCTGAAGAGGTCTACGAAGGGCCCGAGTTCGGATTCATTGACACCGACGTTCCAGCCGGAGAGTTCCTCACCTACGTCCTCGTCGCAAATCTCGACGATGCCATGACTACGCCTCGTTGGACCGAAGCACTCACCGTTAGCGACAATTCGCCACCAGAGCCGATCACCGGCCTCTCTGCCACCGAAGTCGAAGATGGTGTGCTCCTCGAATGGGATCCATCGCCTGACGATGTTGAGTTTGCGTCTTACAGCGTGTCGATCCTCGAAGAAGACGGACGGCTCACCTACATCGGAGGTGGAAGCGACGTTGGCCAAGTACGGTTCATCGACGACGAACCCTTCACCGGGGTTCGCACCTATGTCGTCACCGCGGCCGACTTTCACAACAATGTTTCCGAGCCAGGCCAGATCGACGTGAGTAGGTAGTGGCCGAACGGGCAAAGATTGCAGTAGCGCCAGCGAGTCGTCCGGCGATGTTTGAGGCGCTCTGCGAATCGGTACGCGCCGCCGGAGCAGAGGTGGTGCCGGTGGAGGAGGCGAGCGCGCTGATTTGGGCCGACCCAAAAGCCGCCGATGCATTCCCTGGAGTCGTCGCGGCCGCTCCTGACCTCGAGTGGGTGCAGCTTCCGTACGCGGGAATCGAGAATTTCGCAGATCAACTCGACCCGGCACTCCTCTGGACCTGCGGCAAGGGCGTCTACGCGGAGCCAGTTGCCGAACACGTCATTGCGCTGACGCTCGCAGGCTTTCGCTCGATCCATACGGCAAGCCGTGCAACGAGTTGGCCTGCCCAAGAGGGCAAGAATCTTCTCGGGGCGAACATGTTGATCATCGGTGCTGGGGGTATTGCCGAATCGCTCCTTCGCCTCCTCGAGCCATGGAACGTCGAGACGACCGTCGTGCGCCGTTCCCCAGAGCCGCTCGCTCACGCGACCCGGACCGTGACCAGCGATCGACTCTTCGAGGTGCTTAGTTCTGCCGATGTCGTCGTTCTTGCAGCTGCGGTCACACCCGAGACGACAGGGATGGTCGACGCCGACTTCCTCGCGGCAATGTCGAACGATGCCTGGCTCGTAAATGTTGGACGTGGCGCGCTCGTCGTCCACGACGACCTCGTCGCAGCACTCCGCGATCGCGTGATTGCTGGCGCCGCACTCGATGTCACCACCCCAGAACCCCTACCCGATGGGCACCCGCTGTGGGATGAGCCCAATTGCATCATTACGCCCCACGTCGCGAACACCCCCGAGATGGGGCTGCCCTTAATTGCCGACCGCGTGCGACAAAACGTGGGCAGATGGCTACGTGGCGATGCACTTGTTGGCATGGTCGATGTTCGAGCCGGATACTGATCGCGTAACGCACTAGAGTCACGACCCTATGGGCGACTATCACCAGTTTGGGCCAATCTCGACGCTTCACAAGCTCTCGGCGAGGTCGGTGGAAAGCATCGAGGCCGAACTCGTCGAATGGTCCAAAGAGCGGCCGATGGCCTTGGTCATTCCCGCGCTCTACTCCGAACTCGCGGGCCCGGCGCTGCAAAACATCGTCGATGAACTCAAAGAGGTGCCCTACCTCGCCGAGATCATCATCGGTATCGACCGAGCCGACCGAAGCCAGTTCGAACACGCAAAAGAGTTCTTCAGCCAGCTCCCGGAACGGCAACGCTACCGGCTGCTCTGGAACGATGGACCGCGTCTTCGCGAACTCGACGAGGAGTTCGATGCGCTCGGGATTGCGCCGAACCAAGAGGGTAAGGGTCGCAACGTCTGGTACTGCATGGGCTATTACCTCGCGTCTGGGCGGGCTACCTCGGTAGCGCTCCACGACGCAGACGTCATCACCTACAAGCGCGAGATGCTCGCCCGACTTCTGTACCCGGTTGCGCACCCAACCTTTGGTTACGCCTTTGCAAAGGGCTATTACTTCCGCTCCGACGGCGAGAAGCTGAACGGTCGGGTGACTCGGTTGATGGTGGCGCCACTGCTTCAGGCATTGCGCACCACGCTCGACCACAGCGACCAGTACCTCGAGTTCCTCCAGTCGTTTCGATACCCGCTCGCTGGCGAATTTGCGATGCACACCAACGTGGTCCGCAATATGCGGTTCCCGAGCGATTGGGGCCTCGAGATCGGCGTGCTCTCCGAGTTGTACCGCCGCTACACACCGCAGCGGATCTGCCAGGTCGATATCGCCGGAGCCTATGACCACAAGCACCAGTCGGTGTCGGAAGAGGACGCCGAGGCAGGCTTGCACAAGATGTCGATCGATATCGCAAAAGCACTCTTCCGCAAGGTTGCCGTCGATGGCGAGATATTGACACCAGAAACATTCCGGACGATCAAGGCAAGCTATTACCGAACCGCGCTCGACCACGTCGACCGGTATCACAACGACTCGGTTATCAACGGTTTCACCAGCTACCGCCACGCGGAAGAGACCATGGTCGAGCTCTTCGCAAGCGCGATCATGGATGCCGGCGATCAGTTTCTGAACAACCCGATGGAAACGCCGTTCATCGCAAGTTGGAGCCGTGTAATGAGCGCGATGCCCGACGTCTTCGATCGACTCGTCGCAGCGGTCGACGCCGATGCGACCGATACTTCTGCGTGAAGTCGGCCGCCCAGATCGATTCGTTGCTCCGACACGCGTTGGTCAGATCGTCGAGTTAGCCGGGTACAGCTAGCCTTCTCCAACAGCGCTGCTGTGCTCCCATGCCTGGTCTGGCTGTTCATGCTGTGCCCACGGGAAGGTCATCGATTCGTGGTAGCGAGTCACCCAGCTACCCGGCTTTTTCTTCGACTGGTAGAGCGCAATATCGGCTTCGCGAAGGAGTGCGTCGGTGTCGCGTCCACGTGGGCCTGATTCGGTGTACCCAGCGCTCAGCTTCAAGTCGATCTGATGCTTTCCTAGGGACAACGGACCGCCGATAGCCGATACGAGAGAGACCGTTGCTCCATCTGGGTTCTCGTCGTCGACGAGCATCACGCAGAACTCGTCGCCGCCCATTCTGGCGAGCGTCGCGTGGTCGGGTGCATGCTCGCGAAGGCGCTCTGCGGTGTGGACGAGGGCTTCGTCGCCACACTGATGCCCGTAGTGGTCGTTTACTGCCTTGAAGCCGTCGAGATCGAAGGTGAGAAGGGCGACGTTCGCCGAGCTAGCGAGTGCATCTGCAATAGCGAGGTGCATCGACGACCTATTCTGTAGACCGGTAAGCGAGTCGGTGCTGGCCACCTGATTGAGGGTCCTGACGTAGCGCAAGATTGCGACCGTGCCAAATGCGAGCAGAAGGATGCTCACCGCTCCAAGGACGGTTGCGAGCGTCGCCAGACCTTGCCTACTCGTGCGAACATCATTGAGAAAGTCCTCGTCACGTGACTCGACGAGAAACAGAAATTCGCTTTCGGGACTTACTTCTCGAAGTGCGAACGTGACGTTGTGAGGTGTCTCGACTCGGCCATTCGTGGGCGCCCGACGCGTCGTCCCGATCCACTCGTCGATAGTCGATCTTCCAACTTCGTTTGCCGTCACTGTGCTCGTGCCCGCAATGACCTCACCCGCGTTGTTCAGGACCGCTGCGCCACCGTTCTCGCTCGGCTTGCGGGCGTCGAGAAACGTCTCAAGATCGGCGAGGGCAATGTCGACGCCGACCACGGCAATGAGCTCTCCAGAGGCATCGAATACCGGCCTGCTGTGGGTGATTCCGGGATCCTGACTTGTGAAAAAGACGTAGGGGTCGGTCCAATGTGGCTCTCCGCTGCTCGCTCCGAGATACCAGGGCCGGACTCGTGGGTCGAAGGTGTCACCTTCAGACGATGGGCGCTCGAGGACCTGTCCCCTTCGATCGACGATCTCGATTGTGACCGAACGCGTTCCGTCCTCGATGTCGATGTACTTCAGCTGCAGTCGGTCGTCTGCCGCCCGACGAACATCGAGGAAACTCCCATCTGGGTAGCCAATGTAGGCACCTTCGACGTTTGGTTGAGACAAGGTGAGGCTGGACAGAAGGTCGACTTGGGACGCTGACTCTGGAGTTGTTGATACCTCATCTGCAATGACTCGAGCCGATATCTCGGGACCTGTGAAGTACAGGTCTGCAATGGCGGTCGACTCCGAAACGACGCTTTCCAAACTGTCGGTGATCGACGCTCGTTCGGGCGCGGGATTGAGCAGGCCAGCCGCCATTGCGACCAGACCACCGATAAGCCCGAGTACCAAGATCAGCGAACTGACCATGGCAAGGGGTAAGCCCTTCCGTCCCGCTACCTTCACATTTTCCCGCTCAGCACAGGCCGGTCGGCCCCCGCACTAGATCCGCTTCGGCAGATTTAGTTCATTTCTTAATGGAAGCGGCAAAATATTTCGACTCATAGCGCCGAGCCTGTTTTGGCGTCGTGATGTTCGACCGGCGCGGTTTTGTCTACTTGTTCTTCCGTCCTCGGGGGAGGGTGACCATCCGACCGTCTGACTTTCCGGTGATCTTTACCAGTCCACGCGCCTCGACCGCGGTGAGGAAGCTGCCGAAGTTTCGGTAGCCGAGCGCTCGTTCGTCGAAGTCGGGGTCGCGCTTCTTGAGCGCCGTCTTCACGCCCGTCAAAGGCACCGTTCCCTCGGCGTTCAAGAGCTCGACGAGCAAGTCATGGACGTGTTCGACGCTCGCGCTGCTGAGGGCAACCTCGGGGTCCCCCGAGCCGGTGAGCTCAACCTTGCCGTCACTTTCGAGGTGAGCGAGCAGCGCGCCGAAGTTGCGAAAGCCCAGCTCTGCTTCAGAAAACGTCGGATCCTTTCGAAGCAGCGCTCGCTTCAGGCTCGATGCGCGCACGGTCGCCGATGACGAGGACAAGCCGGCAAGGGTGCTGGTAACCAGCGCCAAGTCGGTTGGGCCTGCATCGGACTCGACCGACTTCTTAGACGAAGTCTTGTTCCTCGAAGACTTCGCGGGTTCGGGCTCTGGGTCAGAGACAAGGCTGTCGTAGAACATGAACTCGTCACAGGCCGGAGGGAGTAACTTCGATGTCGACTGTCGAACACCGACGCCGATGACGTGACGATCGAGTTCTCGCAACTTCTGGACGAGCGGGCTGAGATCGCTGTCGCCGGTGCAGATGACAAAGGTGGAGATGTACTCCTTGTCGAGCGCCAACTCGATCGCATCGATCGCCATCTTGATGTCGGCGGCGTTCTTGCGAGAACCGCCCATCTTTTGGGGGATATCGATCAGCTCGACCTGGTGGCGGGTGAGCATCCGTCGGTCATCGTCGAAATAGGACCAGTCGGCGTAGGCCTTACGAGTAATGACACGACCCCGTTCTGCGAGTGCGTCGGCTACCGGTCGGAAGTTGAATGGCGTGCCGAGGTTGTCCTTCGCTCCGATCGCTAGGTTCTCGTAGTCAAGAAATACTGCTATTCGGGGTACGTCATCATCGTGGGCCATGGCAGGAGCATAAGCGGCCACGGTCACCAGCAACGTCGCCGGTTCGACTTACTTGCGCGGGGTGCACTGACCGACGAGGTCAGTTTGATGATGCCGACGAGGTCAGTTCGATGATGTCGAAGCGGTCAGTTCGATGATGCCTACGCGGTCAGTTTGATGATCAGCGTTCCCGAGAGCACGTCAAGCTTCGTCGCCGCGACCACTTTGCTGTACAGGTACGGGAGGCGTCGCAGTTGCTTTGGGAGGTAGTGAACAAACACGCCTGGGTCGTCATGCAAAATGACGTCTGCATCACGAAAGCCCGCCGCTTCAGCGCAAGCCTTGACACCCCAGATCGTGTTTTGCGTTGCGACGACCGGGAAGTGGTAGTGGTCGATGTCGTCTGGTCGCAGCTTTCGCAATACGTCGTCGGTGAGGTCGAATTTAGCGAGCAGCTTTGAGCCGAGTCCAAAGGGGTGAAGTCCATTTGGGGTGATGCACAGCATGGTTCCACCCGGTCGCAGGACATCGTGTGCGGCCCGCAAGAACGAGGTCGGGTCTTCGAGGTGCTCCCACACATAGATCGCGGTGGCGAGGTCGAACGGTTCTGCTTCGCCTGCGACGATCGCGGCGGCGTGCTGCTCGGCAAAGTCGTCTGCTGGCATCTGGATCTGCTGATGGACCCATTCGTTGTCTTCGATGTCATGGTCGGGGTCGACACCAACGTAGGTCGATGCAATGCTCGCAAAGAATGGTGAGTACTCGGGCTGTCCGTCCCCGGCGCCCATGTCGATAACCCGAAGGCCTCCATCGTGGGCGTCTCGAACGCTTTGCCCAAGCGACCGCAGCACCTCGTACTGATTCACTCGGCTAGCTTACGCGCCCCAACGCCTGCCACACGGTTACTCCGGCGCCTGCCACGCCGATGCATACGGGGCAAGGACCAGAACGTCGGTCGACTCGACACGGGTCAGCAGGCACGTCCCAGGCCGACCGAGCGCCACCGTTTGCTCCTCGTCTGTCATGTTGCAAAACACTGTCACCGTTGTTGCACCGCGCTCGAGTCCAAACGGAGCGTTTCGCTCGATCGCCAACACGCCGTCGAGATCTCTGAGCGTCTGAGTTCCTTCGGGGTGGAAGGCACCGTGGGTACGGCGAAGCGCGGCCCGATCGACGAGACCGCGATAGATCTTGCTCTGCCATGTGTCGCCATCTCGATCTGGAACATCGGTGAGATCGACGCGGCCGCGATTGATCGTACGTCGCACACCATCGGCGGCCATCTCTTCGATGTTGTTCGTCGTCGCCATAAGCGAGTTGATGTATATCGCGGGCACACCGGCGATCGCGAGCATGATCGTGTGCAACAACACGATCCGATCCGGCATGTGCGGATCGTCGGGACCCCCGAAAAGATCGGGGAACGAAATATTCAGCTCGTAGGGGAAGTCCTCACCACCTCGAGAATAGGTCCCGTGGGTTCCTCCTCGAGCGTGCGCGAGTTCGACGAGTTCGGAAATCTCAGCATCGGAAAGGAAACCCTCCGCCGGCCGAACGCCAATGCCGTCATGGCTTGCAATGAAATTGAACAGCGTGGTCCCAGGAGGCGGAGGGGTGGTGTTCGCCATCCAATGACAGAGCTGATCGGCGCGCCCTTGGAGCACACCGTGGATCGCAAGCGGCGGAAGGGTGAAGTTGTAAATCAAGTGGGCTTCGTCGCTGTTACCGAAGTAGCTCCGGTTCTCGCGGTCGGGAACGTTCGTCTCGGTGATGATCGCAACGTCTGGTGCTCGGAAATCGAGCAACGTGTGCAGCATCTTGACCATCTCATGGGTCTGGGCGAGGTGAATGCTTGGCGATCCCGGAACCTTCCAGATGTAGGCGACCGCATCGAGACGGAGCAGCCGTGCACCCTTTTGGATGTAGAGGTCGATGATCGAGAGCATCTCGGCCACGAGGTCTGGGTTCGACCAGTCGAGATCGACTTGGTCCTCGCTAAAGGTCGTCCACACGTGTTGGGTGCCGACCGCTGTTTCGAATGCGGTCAGCAAGGGCTGTGATCGCGGGCGAACAACCTTTGTGAGGTCCCAGTTCGGGTCGCCGGTCTTGATGAACTGGTTGCCCGGCGGTTCGTCTCTGAGAAACTGTTGAAACCACTCGGACTTAGCCGAGCAATGGTTGAGCACCAGATCAAACATGAGATCGGCGTGGGTGGCAAGCGCCTCCATGTCCTCCCAAGTGCCGAGCGCGTCGTCTACTGCCCGATAGTCGATCACCGAGAAGCCTCGGTCGGAGCTATAGGGGCTGAAGGGGAGTACGTGCACGCTGCTCACCGCATCGGATAGGTCCCGAGACACCAACGACGTGAGGGCCTGTAGCGGGCTCATCCCCTCGCCCGTTATCGAGTCGCCGTAGGTGATGAGCGCAACATCTTGTTCGCTGAATCGCTCGGTGCGTTCGGGCGGAACGTCGCCGATACCGATGGCCTGGATGAACTGATCGGCGATCGTCTCATCTCGGCGCCCCCAGATGTAGTGAATATGGGACAACAGCCGATTCATGAGGTCGGTGCGGTCGAGGGGGAGAGAGTTGGTCGAGCTATCTGACACGTCCATAGCGTAACGGCTGAGGTTTACCCATACGGGGTAGCGTTCGTGGCGTGCACGACACCCTCCTCCCGATCGAATTGGTCATCCCCGAGGTCCGAGCCGCAATGGCGAGCCCGGGGGTCGGTGTGCTGACCGCCGAACCGGGTGCGGGAAAGACGACCGTGGTCCCACTTCGGCTCCTCGATGAGCCATGGAACACCGGAACGATTCTTTTGCTCGAACCTCGTCGGGTCGCAGCGCGCGCCGTTGCTCGCCGTATGGCGGAGCTACTGGGCGAGCGTGTGGGAGAGACGGTTGGATGGCGCACCCGCGATGACACGAAGGTGAGTAGCCGCACGCGTATCGAAGTGGTGACCGAGGGCATTCTCACTCGCCGAATCCAACGCGACCCGAATCTGCCCGGCGTTTCGGCGGTGATCTTCGATGAGTTTCACGAGCGATCGGTCCATGCCGACCTCGGTCTTGCGTTGACCCTCGAGGTCAGAGCCGATATTCGTCCCGACCTTCGTCTGTTGGTCATGTCGGCGACGATCGACGCCGATGCGGTTGCTGAGTTGGTCGGTGCGCCGTTGGCCATCACCTGTCCGGGCCGAACGTTTCCAATCGATGTTCGTTGGCGGCCCCAAAAGATCGATCGCGGCAACCGGAATCGTGGACGCGGCGGCCCGAAGCGGCGGCGGAACCAACTCGAACTTGCCGTAGCCGAAACGGTCGCCGAGGCGCTCGATGAACCGGGCGATGTCTTGGTGTTTCTGCCAGGCGTTGGTGAAATCCGGCGGGCCGTCGCCGAGATCGAGCAGCGTACGAACGCTGTTGTGCTTCCTCTCTATGGGGCGCTGGCGGCAGAGGATCAAGACCGTGCGTTGCAGACCATCCCCGGAAAGCGACGGGTCGTTGTCGCAACCGATGTTGCAGAAACGTCACTCACGGTCGACGGGATTGGTTCGGTCGTCGATGCCGGGCTACAACGCCGACCCCGCTATGACCCTGCCTCTGGACTCTCAAAGCTGGTTACGGTCGACCATTCGAAGGCGTCGGCCGAGCAGCGGGCTGGTCGTGCAGGCAGGCTCGGCCCCGGTGTTGCCTTTCGTTTGTGGTCGAAGATGGAACACGCTGGCCGAGCTGCACACGACCCGCCAGAGATCGCACAGATCGACCTCGCTTCGGTGGTTCTCGAATCGCTGGCGTGGGGTGTTCGCGATCCAAGCGAGCTGGCAATGCTCGACAAGCCAGCCGAAGCTGGCGTAGAGGAGGCGTTCGCAATCCTGACGCTTCTCGGCGCAGTCGATGAGGACCGGCGAATCACCGCCGATGGTCGCGCCATGCTCGCCCTCCCGTTGCACCCGCGCCTCGCTGCGATGGTGGCAGCGGTGGGAGACGGCCCGCTCGGTTGGCCCGCAGCGGTGCTGGCGTCGCTGCTCGAAGAACGAGACATCATCACGGGACGACCATCCGAACGGCCTGTCGACCTGTGGACGCGGGTCAAGCTTGTCGTCGAGGATTCGTATCGAGTGCCGAACACCGATGTTGCCGCACTTCGTTCTGTCAGGCGACGTGCTCGTCAGCTCGCGAAGCGGACCGGCGCAACCGAAGGTGTGATCTCGATCGATGACCTTGGCCGATCGCTCGCGCTTGCTTATCCGGATCGGATTGCGCAGAAGCGGAAAGGTCAGGGTGGGCGTTTCCGGCTTCGCAACGGAATGGGTGCCGAGGTCGACAAGACCGATCCGCTCGCGCACGATGACATGTTGGTTGTCGCCGAGGTATCGGGAGAGAAGAAGAACGTACGGATCCGACTCGCTGCAGGGATTGACACGCTCGATGTCGAACTCGGGTTTGCCGCCGATATGGCCGAGCGCACGTTCTTTGGGTGGGACGATGATCGCAACGACCTCACCCGTCGGGTCGAGAAACGGTTGGGCGCACTCGACTTTGGGACCCACTCCCAACTCGTCGAACCCTCCGCCGAAGCAACCGAGGCCCTCGTCGACCGAATCATTGAGACAAAGCTCGATGTCCTGAATTTCTCGAGCAAAGCTCGATTGTTTCAACGGCGTGCGGGCCTCATTTCTGAGCATCGGCCCGAGCTCATGGACGGTCGCATCGATGATGCTGCGTTGCTCGAACGAGCCCACGAAATCTTTCCCGGCTGGCTCGGCACGGCGACGAGTCGCACCGACATTGAAAGGCTCAACATGTTGGACGTGCTTCGCAGCGCATTGTCGTGGGAGGACGTACAGGTCGTGGATGCTCAAACGCCGACACACTTCACGTTCGCAAAGGGGCGAAAGGCCGAGATCGACTACACCGCCGAAGTACCCAAGGTCTCGGTGCGTGCACAAGATGCCTACGGGACGAACACCACGCCGAGCTTGTTGAACGGCGCGGTGGACATCGCTGTGGAACTCCTCTCGCCAGCGAACCGTCCGATCCAGATCACCGCAGATCTTGCGGCCTTCTGGGAAGGGTCTTGGGAGCAGGTCCGAAAAGACATGGCCGGCCGCTACCCCAAACACGATTGGCCCAAGCACCCCGGCTCTGCGTAGACGTCTATCGGCTGACCTCTGATCGCCTATGATGAGGCGATGAACGTGGTCATCACCTATGAATCGCAGTCGGTGCAGAAGAACACCGAGAAGGCAGCGCATCGGATTGCCAAAGGACTACAAGCAGCGGGCGCTTCGGTAGCGATGTTTCCGGTCAACCGGGTCGATTATGGGGCCCTTGCAAAGGCCGATGTCGTGATCGTCGGAACCTGGTGCGGTGGCCTGTTTCTCTTCGGACAACACCCCGGTGGCGCAAACAAGATCGCCAGCGAACTTCCCGATCTTTGGGATAAGGCAACGTTTTCGTTTGTCAGCTACGCCCACAACCCGGGTGCGGCTGCCGAGAAGCTCGGTGACGTGCTCGAGGCGAAGGGCGCGGTGAACCTTGGGGTTGGCACGATCCATCGAGACAAGATCAACGAGGACTCCGAACAATTCGTTCGAGACGTACTAGCCGAATTCGCTTCTGCCTAGTTCAGCGCTAGCGGTCGAACGAGGAGGCGACTTCGGTAAAGGCGGGCTCGCCGTCTTCGACCGAGATGACTCGATAGGTGCGTCGTACCGGAAAGTCGCTCTCGCCTCCGACGCGGAGCTGCCCGCTCACACCTGAGACCGGCGCATCGTCGGTGCGGATGGTTTCTGCCAACCTGACCGAACCAACCGAGTTGGAGCGAACCGCCGCGTCGATGAGGATCGCAAGCGTGTCGGCGGTGATGACTTCGACGGCATCGGGTTGTTGTCCGGTGGAGGTCAGCGCGTCGAAGAGCGCGGCGGTCGACGTTTCGGGGTCGTCGCCATACCGACTTGCCGGGGCCAGGCTCACAACATTTGAGGTGCCGGCAGCCCAGGTTTGGGAGTCGGCATACCAGGGAACGATGATGGGCAGTGAAATGTCGGCCTCTCGAAGCGCTTGGGTGACATCGCCAACGGTGGGTGCAAGCGCACAGATGACGATCGCATCAGGAGCTGTTTCGGCGGTTTGGCCGACCTCGGCGAGATAGTCCGCAACGACATTCGTGGGTGCATCGACAAGTTCGGTGAAGGTCGTCTCGGCGGTGACTGTCACCGAGCTGGCTGTTGAATTGCCCGTTGCGTCTTCGCTTTCATCGCTCGTGGTGGCGCTGCTCCCAACTTCGCTTTTGAGGTTGGCACAGGTTTGGTCGACATCGGGAAACAATGTCGAGGTAATCACCCCGAGCGATTCGTAGCCTTGGTCGCTCGCATAGGTCGCGATCGCTCGTGCATTGTCGGCGAGGCTCGATATGTCGATGAATAGTGCGGGGTCGATTCGCTCGTCGAATCGTTCGATCGCCGGGCGTGGCAGCGAAACGCAACCCGTGACGGCGAGAAGTTCGTTCGAGGTTGCTGCTTCGACTACAGAGGGGACCGTTGCGTCGTCACATCCGGTGATGATGACGCTGATGCCGTTTTGAATGAGCGAGCGCACCGTGCCCTCGGCCTGCCCTGGGCTTTCGATGGAGACCGTCGTCAGTTCGATGGCCAGCGAGTCATCGAGATCGAGGAGCGACATGGATTCGCGAAGGATGGTTTCGATCTCTGCGTCGAAGGCAGCGGTGGGCGACGCGTCGTTGACGGCGATTCCGATTCGCAGCGTGGTCACCCGTTCGACGGGGGAAGGTTCCTCGGTGGTGGTCGTGGTCACCTCGGGTTCTGGAGGTTCGGCTGTCTCATCGGTGCACGCGCTGAGCGCGACCAATGCAAGGAGGAATGCGGCGAGTCGGCCCTTATGCCCGAGTGGATGTGTGCCACCACGGGCGAACCAGTTCTTGAGCAGCTGGGGTCGCGTCAGCACGAACCTTCGCCGTCACTTGGCGCGGGTCGGTGAAGCACTGCCCCAGAGACGGTCAGCACGAGCGTCTCGGTGCCATCGACTTGTTCGATCGTGCCCGTGCCGTCGGCAATGAGGCTGAACCCGTTCTCAGCGTGGGGTTGCCAAAGCAGCGAGAGCGTGAGATCTGGCGCTAGGGCCTTTGCGACGCCTCGCCCAAAGCCGGTGACCAAGACTTGTCCGGAATTTCCAGCAAATGTGGTCGAGACGTGGTTGACGCGAACCGTGCCGTTCCCCCCGACATAGAGCAGGAATGGCGTGTCGCCATAAGGGCGTGCAGTAGCGTGAAGTTCTTCGGGCGATACGGCGTGACTCATACCAACAGTGTCGCAGCCCCACCGAAGTTTTGGTCACTCTAGTGCGGTCGATGGGATCGTGCCTGCGCGTGAAGTTACTCTCCGGTAGGTGGCGAAATCGGTAAATTTGGTGACGAAACGCGTGACTTTTTTCTCATATTTACGATGATTCACGCACAGAGTGGGTGAATTCTCACAAATCGGTACCGAACGCGCGTACAGCAGAAATAAGACTTGAAGCCGCCGAAATGGCCTGAAAGGATGAGCTTCGGCGGCCCAGGCGGGGTTGTAAAGACGGCAAGAAGGCGTGAGTTGACAGACATGGCAAGTGAGCTCCCTCAAAAGAGCAACCGGCGCAGCGGACCTGGTTGGTGGATGGATTGTGATGGAGCGTGGCGACCCCCTGCGCAGTGGCCCGGCGACGAGCCGCCGATCGACGGTTGGCAACGAGACGCACGCGGGCTTTGGGGCCCTCCGAACGAGTCGAACGAATCGTTGGTCCCGATCGACATGGCATCGACATCTGACGCTGAACAACAACGCAGCGCCGACCACTCCCGTTACGGCAATCGGCGCCCGATCGCAGAATCCCCCGTAACGAGGGCGCGAACACGATCGCAGGCTACGCACCCGACTCGGGCCAAGTCGGCTCAACAACCCAAGCTCTCGCGTCAAGGCGAAGCTGATGTTCGAGCCATGTTTCTCGTCGGTGGAGCGGTCGGCCTGTGCCTGCTGCTCGTCGCTGCAGCATTCGCAATGCAGTCTCGCGCTGATGCCGCCGCCGGTGACGAGGTCGTCGTCGATGAATTGCCCGAAGTTGTCTTTGCGGCCGAGACCGAGGCAGTCCGCGAAGAGCGACGCCAAGCTTTCGCCATCGCCGCTCCCGACACCGCCCGCGCCCAGCTCGCAAATCTCGCAGTGGCTGTGCCACTCGCCGACGACGAAATTCGTTCGACCGCCGAAGTCTTCGATGAGACGGCCTGGACCACAGCTACTGACGACTGCCTCGATCAAGCCGAAGCAGTCTTGGTCCGACGATCGTCAGTACCGATCGTTTGGGCCGACAACTTGGAATGTGTTCCGGCGGACGGTCGCTGGTTTGATCACTACCTGAGCGTCGAGATCGACCGAACGATCGACGCCGAAGTCCGGCATCTGATCCCACCCGCCGTGGTACACGCTTCGGGCGGAGCGTCGTGGACACCGGCTACTCGCGCCGCGTACATGGCCGATGTTGCACACCCCGCGACGATCGCGGTCTTCGTCTCTGGTGGCGGGCACAACCCTCGCGATGAGGCACCCGATGTGTGGCGGCCGAGTAACGAGGCAACTTGGTGTGGCTATGCGGTCGACTGGGTGACGGTGAAAACGCGTTGGCAACTTTCTGTCACCGACGCCGAGCGCAATGCACTCGAAGAGATGCTCGACTCGTGCAACCAACCCGAGTCGACTGGAGCACATGTTGGATCGATGCTCATCGAAGCGATCGACGAACCCACAATCGAGCGTCTCGACAACGGGTAAGCCTCACCTAGTTGTGTGGTTGTCGCACTACCCTTGCACCGACACACAACTTGGGTAGGACATGACTTCAGCGGAAGAACAACGACTCCTCGATAACTATGCGGCGTGGACAAACTGGGGCCCCTACGTTGCTGAGCGCGCGTGGGGGACCGTGCGCGAGGACTACTCGGAGTCTGGCGACGCATGGAGCGCGTTTACCTACGAAGACGCTCGCAGTCGCGCCTATCGGTGGAACGAAGACGGCCTCTTTGGCCTATGCGACCGGAACCAACGCTGGTGCTTGGGCCTCGCAGTTTGGAACGGACGCGATCCGCATCTCAAAGAACGCCTCTTTGGACTCAACGGCCACGAGGGAAACCACGCCGAGGACGCGAAAGAGGAGTGGTGGTATCTCGATGGAACACCGACCCACTCATTTGGTCATATGGCGTACGCCTACCCGAGGATGGAGTTTCCCTACCAGAAGTTGCGAGAGGAGAACCAGCGTCGAAATCGGCTTGAACCCGAGTACGAATTGCTCGACACCGGGATCTTCGATGACGGCTGGTGGGACATTGAATTCACCCACGCAAAGGCAGATGTCGACGACCTCGTCGTCGAGATCACAGCGACCAATCGGTCGAACGAGGCCGACACGGTCCATCTCCTCCCCACCGTCTGGTTTCGTAATCGGTGGAGTTGGGGCCGCAGCGATGACCCAAGGCCCGAAATCTGTGCGCTCGACACAAACGCCTTCAGCCTCGAAGAGGAGCGCTTCGGCAACCTCACGGTGACCTTCACCGAAGGCGGCACCGCACTCTTTTGTGAGAACGAAACGAACCGGCCACTCGTCCATGGTCAAGCCCCGACCACGCCCTACCCAAAGGACGGAATCAACGACCACGTAGTCCTCGGTGAGGCGACGGTGAACCCTGATCTCGCTGGTACGAAGGCTGCAATGTGGTATCGGTTCGATGTCGATGCGGGGGCCTCGGTGACCATCCAACTTCGACTCGCCCCCGACCACCGCGATCTCTCGGCAGTGTCTGAGACCATCTCATCGCGACGCAACGAAGCAGACGAGTTCTATGACCTCGTAGTGCCAAACGACGCCTCCGAGGATCGCCGTCGGGTCATTCGCCAGTCCCTTGCCGGATTGAGCTACTCAAAGCAGTGGTACCACTTCGACGTCGAGCAGTGGCTCGAAGGCGACCCCGCATCGGAGCCGCCGCCAGCGTCTCGTCACCACGGGCGCAACCACCGATGGAGGCATCTCAACAACGCCGATGTCATTGCGATGCCAGACACCTGGGAATACCCCTGGTACGCCGCGTGGGATTCGGCGTTTCACTGTCTGCCCCTCACATTGATCGATCCCACCTTTGCGAAGAACCAACTGATCTTGCTCGGCCGCGAGTGGTACCAGCACCCAAATGGACAGCTCCCCGCCTATGAGTGGAGCTTCAGCGATGTGAATCCTCCCGTCCAAGCGTGGGCCGCGCTTCGTGTCTTCGAGCTCGACGGCAGCTGGGACACCGACTTCCTCGAGCGAATCGTGCACAAGCTCATGTTGAACTTCACGTGGTGGGTGAATCGCCGAGATACCGATGGCAACAACATCTTCGACGGCGGATTCCTCGGCCTCGACAACATCGGCCCCTTCAACCGGTCAGAGGGCATTGGTCATGGTCGCCTCGAACAGGCCGATGCAACGGGTTGGATGGGAATGTTCTCCCTCGACCTGCTCGACATCGCCCTTCGACTGACGAAGGATCGCCCAACCTATGAAGACCTCGCGACCAAGTTCGTTGAGCACTTCGCATACATCTCGACCTCGATGGATGAACACGACCTCTGGAACGAAGAGGACGGCTTTTACTACGACATGTTCCGCGACGGCAGTTCGCAAGTTCCGATCGCGCTTCGGTCGATGGTGGGCTTGATTCCGATCTTCGCCACGAGAACGATCTCGGCCCATCAGCTCGAATCCCTCCCCGCATTTAAACAACACCTCGATTGGTTCCGGAAGAACAAACCGCATCACTGCGCGCACATCCTGGAGAACAGTCGCGGTGACATCCTTCTCTCGTTAGTAAGTCCCGAACGGCTCGTGCGTTTGCTCGAAGTCGTGCTCGACACCGACGAGTTTCTCTCCGACTTTGGTCTTCGAGGGATGTCAAAGGCGCACGGCGAGGAGCCCTATCACCTATCGCTTGGCGGTCAGCAGTTCTCGGTGAGCTACGAACCAGGCGAGTCGGAGAGCTCGCTCTTTGGTGGAAACTCAAACTGGCGTGGGCCGGTCTGGTTTCCCCTGAACTACATCCTTATCGAATCGTTGCGGCGGTTCGCGCATTGGCCCGACGAGCCAATCACGATCGAGTTCCCGAGCGGGTCGGGTGAATTCATTGGACTCGCCGAGCTGGCCGACCGCCTGGGCGAACGGCTCATCAGTCTCTTCGAGGCTGGTCCCGGAGGAGTTCGACCCTCGATGCCCGACCACGAACTCTATCGAGACGGCGGAGAGTGGCATGATCGACTGCTCTTCCACGAGTACTTCCATGGCGACTCCGGTAAGGGTTTAGGGGCAAGTCACCAGACCGGTTGGACGGCCCTCGTTGCTTCTCTCGCAACGAATTCTGCGACGCCGTTGGGCCGCCGCCGCAGCAGCAGATAAACGCTGGTTCGGGGGAGGTCCCCTACTTGACTTAAGAAAATTGTTCTACTTTGGGAACTAGACACCCGATAGGGACGTAGTACCTAGAGACGCCGCCGGCGGCGACAACCTAGAGAACAGAGGACACGAAATGACTGGCGAGGATCACTCAGAGTTCGAAACCCCATTGGCGAGCACCGCAGAAACACCACCGATGGTCGACGTCGTTTTAGATGATGTCGAAGGTGAATCGAAGCGGCCGTGGGGCATTATTGCCGGGACCGGAGCGCTCGTTCTCGTCCTTGGCGCGGGGCTTTTCGCCCTCGCTGGCGGCGAAAGCGAGACCGATACCGCCCAAGCCGAAGTAACCGAACAGGACGGGGAAGTCGCTGAATCAGAAGAGATAAGCGATTCCGAAGGTGAAGACCTCACCACGACGACGACGGGGCCTCCCGAAACTGACGAGACCGACGCCGCTGCAGATGCCTTCCCGACGACGACACAGCCAGCGTTCGAGGCAGAGTTCGCAATGGAAGACGAAGCCATGATGAGTGACTTTGGCTTTGGTGGCGGCGGAACAACAAATGCCGTTTTCGACGGCGAGCAATTCGCATCGATCATGCAAAATTCTGGCGGATGGGTGCTGCGAACGTCGATCGACGGACTCGAATGGGTCGAGACACCGCTCGTTGGCATTCCTGTCGACGGCTACCTCAGTCGGCTCCAGTACACGGACTCAACCTATGTCGCCGTTCTCGAGTCCTACATCGAGGGAAGCGGCTCAACGCAGTCGATTGCCACATCGAGCAACGGTGTTTCGTGGAACATCGCCGAGCTTCCAGCGGGTCAGTCAGGCAAGCAAGCCGGCCTCGTTGGATTCGGTGTCGTCGACGGACAAGCAATCATTATCCGTACCCTCTTTGAGACCTTCGATGATCCGTACGAACTGATCATGGAGGCTGGAATTCTCGACCAGAACCAACTCGAGATGTTCTGCGGCTTCGATCTCGACTACGACAATCCCGGTCCGATCGATGTAATGATCTGCGACTACGAAGACGGTGACTACGAAGAGCCAGACCAGGCCGAACTCGATGCGCTCGCCGAAGCGTTCGACAACGCAACGACCCAAGAGGAGCGCGATGCAATCGTCGCAGCGAGCGAGGAACTCAGGGGAGGAAACGAGAGTCGCGAGGTGGTCGCAACGATCAACCCGGGCGACCCAATCTATGACCGGATTCTCGCTGGGCAATTGGGTGACGACTCGGGTATGGAAACCGAGGTCCTGAGCGGACCGGTGAATGGTCCGTTCTCGGTCGTTGGAGAATTGCCCTCGGATGGCTACCTCAACGGGACCGCTCAAACAGACTCCGCAATGTTCGTGATGCTTTCCTCGCCGAACGAAGAGACGGGCGCAGAAGCTGGAAGGATCTTGACCTCGTCGACCGGTGCCACGTGGACCGCCGCTGGCTCAATTCCTTCGAACAACGGAGGTCGACTCCAGGCGTTTGGCAACACGCTCATGTTCACCACCTACGGCGGCAATGGTGAAGGAACTGCGTTCGTCTCGACGAACGGTGCGGTGTCCTGGGTCGAATCCGGGCTCGACACCGAGCTGTTCAACACCTCCACCCAATACATCGGTGGCGAGGCTGGAATCGTTGCCGTCACGACAGGCGGCCTCGAACCCTATGACGTTGGAATTGAGGAACCGTTTGGTCCCGGCGAAGGGCCGGTGCTCGAAAAAGACGGCTTTACTCTTGAGATTCCGTTCGGCCCGGGAGAATTCACCCTCACCGCTCCAGACGGCACGATTACCGTCGTGAGCGAAGAGGACCTCTTCGACGGTGGTAACGAAGTTGTTCAAGCCAACCCAATCAACGGCAACCTCGTCTTCATCGACCCCGAAACGGGCGAGACGCTTATCACGTTCACCGAACAGGACTGGGAAGCCGCATACGGGCAATTCGAAGATCCGCCCGCAATTGAAGAGGGAGAATGGGTAGAACCTGAACGGGGAATTGAAGTTCGATTCTCTGCCGATGGACAAACCTGGACCGAGCTCGACCATCCGGCATTCCAGTCGGTGCGGCGCGAGAGCAACATCAGTCCGGTCGCTGTTGGTGACGACGAGGCGATCTTGTCGATCAGGACCTACAACGAACCATCTGAGGAACTCTTCGCCTTCGAGATCGAAGGTCGGGAGCCAACCGACGCAGAACTCGCAGCTCTCCAAGACTTCGAGAATGGCAGCGAATCGGTCGAGTACATCCGCATCGAACTCGGCTAGCTCGCCTAGCTGGTCTGCCAGCTTCGGTCATAGCCATAGAGTTCTCGCACGGGCACCAGCTCACTCGTCGATTGGCGGATCTCGACAAGATCGGGGTTCACCAACGACGGGTGCTCGGCACCCATTGCGTTCGACAAGCGAATCATTTCGTGTCGCAGCGACGCAACATAGTTGGCGAATCGCACCGACTTGTCGGTGGGGTCAAGGCCTCGGGTGAGCCAACGATTCTGTGTTGCTACTCCGGTGGGGCAGTGGTCGTCGTGGCACTTCTGTGCTTGCACGCAGCCAATGGCGAGCATTGCTTCACGGGCGACACCGATTCCGTCTGCGCCCATGGCCATCGCGACCATTGCTTCGGTCGGAAGCCCGAGCTTGCCGGCGCCGAGCAGCACGACCCTCTCGTGAAGGCCGCGTTCGGCAAATGCACCGAAGACTTCGGCAAAACCGTGTTGAAAGGGGAGCGCGACGTGGTCTGAGAACGGCAACGGAGCGGCACCGGTGCCGCCTTCGCCACCATCGACGGTGATGAAATCAGGGCCCTTTCCCGTCGCGGCCATCGCATCGGCCAGTTCGTGCCAAAAGGCCTTCTCGCCAACGGCCGATTTGATCCCGACGGGCAGTCCGGTGGTCTTTCCGATGTTGTCGATGAACAAGACCATCTCGGGAACGTTAGAGAAGGACTTGTGGCCGCTCGGGCTGGTGACGGTAACTCCGACTTCGACACCGCGCGCCTCGGCGATTGCCGGAGTCACCTTGCGTCCGGGGAGCACACCGCCGAGTCCGGGTTTTGCGCCTTGGCTCAGTTTGATCTCAACGGCCTTCACCGGGGCATCGTCGATCGAGTCCATCATTTTGTCGATCGAGAACGTTCCGTCGACATTGCGGGCGCCGAAGTACCCGGTGCCGAGCTGCAAGATCAGGTCACCGCCGTGTTTGTGGTGGGCGCTAACGCCGCCCTCGCCGGTGTTGTGCAGTGTGTCGGACAAGGCCGCGCCGCGGTTGAGTGCCTCGATGGCTGGACCGGATAACGAGCCGAAGCTCATCGCCGATATGTAGACCGCCGACGCCGGAGTGAATGCATGCTCGCGGTTTCCCCACTCGCCGAGGACTTTGCGCATCGGCAGCGCGCTGTCGAGTTCTTTTGGTGGTGACGGGTGTGGGAACGCGGCGTGGCGAAACAAGACATAGCCGGGAGTGTCGAGCTGATTGTCGGTGCCGAACCCAAAGTAGGCGTTCTGCTGCTTTGCTGATGCGTACACAAAGCGCCGTTGATCTCGGCTGAAGGGAAGTTCCTCGTCGTTGTCGGCCACGACGTACTGGCGTAGTTCGGGTCCGATCTTCTCGATCAGATAGCGAAGGTGGCCAATGACGGGAAAGTTTCGCAAGATCGCGTGCTTTCGCTGCGTCACGTCGTGAATGGCGACGATGACGAGGAACGCAATCACCACGAGGATCAGGATCAACCACCAAGGCATTGGTGCAGCGTAGGTCGTTGTGCCGGACCGTGTTTAGTCGCGTGCCGCTCGGTCTGGTCGACAAAGCGCGTAAGCTCTCACGTATGGAAGAACTATTGGCGATTGCCGAACGCGTCGTTGGCAATGTCGAAGGAAACGAAGAGATCGAAGCCTTTGTCTCTCGAGGGTCTTCGGTCAGCGTCAAAGCCTATGGGGGCGAGGTGGAGTCCTTCACTTCGGCCACCTCGGCTGGCATTGGCATTCGGGTTATCGCCGATGGTCAGGTCGGTTTTGCCCACGCGGGAACGCTCGACGAGGACGTCGTTGCCGAAACGCTCGCCGAGGCGCGGAACAACCGCGCGTTCAGCGAACCAGACGAATGGGTCGGCCTCAGCACGCCAGATGGCGGCACGCCACTCGTGCACGACAACTGGGATGAGTCGGTGCTGACCACACCGACCGCAGACAAGGTGCAGATGGCCATCGACCTCGAGCAACGCGTGCTGGGAGCAGACCCTCGCGTGACCGGGATCCGCACCGCGATCTATGGCGATAGCTCCGGTGAAATGGCGTTGGCGACGAGCACCGGTGTGCGGGCTACCGATCGCGGGACCGGCGCTTCGATCTCGGTGTCGGCAATGGCCAAAGATGGAGACGACACACAAATCGCCGGAGGCTACGACGTCAATTTCGGGCCGGGGCCGCTCTCTATCGACAAAGCGGCAGACGACGCGGTTTCTCGGGTGCTCGACTTGCTCGGGGCAACCCAACCCAAGTCCGAGAAGCTCACGATCGTTCTCGAGCCACGCATGGCGAGCACGATCATTGGAATTCTTGTCGGCATGTTGAACGGCGGCCGCGTTCTGAAAGGCCGAACGCCCTTTGCCGATCGCAAGGGTGAACAGATCACTGCACCCTCGCTGACGATCCTCGATGACCCGACCGATGGCCGTTCCTTTGGCGCGACCTCGGTCGACTCGGAGGGTCAAACCGCAAAGCCATTGCCGCTCGTGAAAGACGGCGTGTTGCAGAGCTTTATGCACAACACCTACACCGGTCGACGCAGCGGCGAAGGGACGACCGCCAATGCCATTCGCGGCTACTCCTCGACCCCTGGGGTCGGTGCTCACGCGGTGATCGTCGAGCCGGGCGAGGGCGACCTCGAATCGATTATCAAAAGCGTCGATGACGGCCTTCTTGTGTCGTCGATGAGCGGTCTGCACTCGGGGGTCAATGCGGTCAGCGGCGACTTTTCGGTCGGCGTTTCGGGGCGGATGATTCGAAACGGGAGCATCGCCGAACCAATTCGTGAGGCGACAATCGCTTCCACGCTGCAAAAAATGCTGAACGACATCGTGGCGGTTGGGGCCGACACCGAATGGCAGCCCGGCGGATCTGGTCCGGTTTCGCTCGCCATTGCCGACGTTGCGATGAGTGGCGCCTAACCCCCAATGAAAGACCGCCGATCAATAACTATGGGCCCATCTTCAACCTTCACGCGCCTCATGGGTAGCACCACGCTCTTCTCGCCTCGTCGCCTCATGGTATTCGCCGGGTTGAGTCTCTTCACGTGGTTCGCCGCGACAACTCCAGCCTTTGCCTCGAGCTTTGCCCAAGAGAGCGCTGAGATCGAGCTCACGGTCCTCCAAGCGATCATCCTCGGACTCGTCGAGGGCCTTACCGAGTACCTGCCGGTTTCATCGACCGGCCACCTGCTGGTAACGAACGAACTCTTGGGGTTGAACGCCACCGAGGAAAGTCAGGCAGCGATCGAGACATATGCGATCTGCATCCAGGTCGGCGCCATTATCGCCGTGTTGTTCTTGTACCAAGAACGCATCCGCCAGATGATCGACGGCGTGCTCGGCAAGAGTGACGAGGGGCGCCAGATTTCGATCGCGGTCATCATTGCGTTCACCTTCACCGCGGTAGTCGGCCTCAGTACTGAGGACTTTGTTACGAACAACCTGTTCGGTGTTGCGCCGGTAGCGGGGGCATGGATTGTCGGAGGCATCGTCATTCTGGTGCTCTCCCGGATGGGTTGGTTCGACCAGGCCGGCGCCGAGCTCGGGTCGCTCACGTGGAAGAGCTCGATCGTGATCGGACTCATTCAGGCGATTGCGGTTTGGCCTGGGGTGAGCCGTTCGATGATCACCATCATCGGTGCTGTCCTCGTTGGGCTCTCGCTACGCGCTGCGGTCGAGTTCAGCTTTCTGCTCGGCCTCGTGACGCTGACCGCTGCGACTGCATGGGCGGGCTTGCAGGGCGGTGCCGAACTGATCGATACCTTCGGCGTTACGACTCCGCTCATTGGCCTCGTCGTAGCGTTCGTGTCGGCGATGGCCGCGGTGAAGTGGATGGTGGCCTGGCTCAACGAGCGGGGCTTCGAGCTCTTTGGCTGGTATCGCATCGCGATCGGCATTCTCGCGTTCGGGCTGCTCGCCGCCGGAGCGATCGGCTAGCCCGAAGACCCAGTCACCCACATCCACACAGTCACCCACATTTACACAGTCACCCACATTTCCGGTAACGGTGCGCGCCGCGCATCCAGCTACCGTGGTGGTGCGCTTCCCCCGCAGATTCGCGAGTTCTTCGCTCGAGGGAAGGTCAGATGACGCCATGGTTGGCGCAAAGAAAGATCGGATGAGTTTCGCGCGCTCACGACGTGTGCGGCGACTGCGACAGCGTTGGCGGTGGCTGCCGTTGCCGCTGCGGCTTCGGGCAGCACAGATCCGCGGCCGGTGGGCACATCGCAGAACGTTATTGCGTCTCGTCGGTATCGCGATTCTTCTGCCGGTCGTCTCGTCGATAGCGCTATCGAGTTCGACCGACGAGCCACGTGCTGGCGAGTTGGTCGAGTTGGTAACCATTCCCGAGGACCATCGGGTGCTTAGCCTTCCCGTCGACGAGACAGTCCCTCCGCTCGCTCCCGGAGACAAAATCGATCTCTATCTCTCCATCGGCGGTTTCGCAGGGACGAGTGGGGAGATCGATGTACTCAGCGACGCAGGGCTCGTGGTCTCGGTCGAGGACGCGGCGTTCTCGGTGGCGATTCTGGCTGAGGAGGTTGGGGTGGTCGCCGAGGCATTGCGCGACGGCGGCGTACTCGTGGTTCGACGGTAGTTCGGCGCAAACTCGCGAACGGCGCTAGTCCGAAGACTTTGACGATGACTTTGAATCCGACGACGATTTCGAATCTGATGATGACTTCGACGACGAATCCGACGACGATGACTTCGACGACGAATCCGATGATGATGACTTCGAACCCTTGCTGGAATGGTCGTTCTTGTAGAAGCCACTGCCCTTAAAGCTGATTCCGACCTGGCCAAAGACCTTCGTGACGTTCTTCTTCGAACGGGTACCACAGCCGGTGCATTTGGGGATGGAGTCATCGGAGAAGGACTGCACCTTCTCGAACTCTTCTCCGCACTTTTTGCATCTGTATTGGTAAGTCGGCATTGCCCTTTGCGTCCTCAAAAAATTCGGTCGTTCTGAGTATTGAGGCAATGGCCGATTCTCACAACCTCAACCCGATTATGTCCTGAACAATGTCGGACTCCGATCGCGTTCTACTATGGGTCTGTGTCCAACAGCGTCCTCGGAGCACTCTTGCTGATCGCCGCGTACTTCGCGGGCTCGTTCCCAACCGCGAGCATCATTGGCATGTTGTCTGGACACGATCATTCGAAGGAGGGTTCTGGGAACCCTGGAGCATCGAATGTGTATCGAACATCGGGAGCGAAGTTCGGGGTGCTCGCCGTCGTCGTCGATGCGCTCAAGGGCTTTATCCCGGTGTTGGCCGCGTTGACGGTGCTCGGACGCCCATGGGCAGCGGCGGTCTGGGCTGGCGCAACGGTTGGTCACGTCTTGCCGTTCGCTCGCTGGCGTAACGGTGGCAAAGGCGTTGCGACCGGCGGTGGCGGGGCGCTCGCACTCTTTCCGTTCCTGTCCGTCGCTTTAATCGCTTGCTTTGTCGTCCTCGTGAAGTTCACCAAGCGTGCATCGGTCGGCTCGCTTGCAATCACCTCGGGGCTTTTCCTTGGCGTTGTCATACGACACCAGAACCTGATCGAAGTTGGCGCAGCAGCGGTGGTCTCGGCGGTAATTATCTACCGCCATCGCTCGAACATCTCGCGCCTTTTGCACGGCGAAGAGCTGCGGGTAAACGGCTAGGGCCCGAGCGGCCCGTCGCCGGAGGCGACAAGAGCGGGGGAGCTAGGGCCCGGGCGGCCCGTCGCCGGAGGCGACAAGAGCGGGGGCTAGAGCAGCAAGAGGTCGACGGGCTCGCCCGCCCGAATGCCGTCACCGTCGGGAACGATGGCGAGCGCGTTGGCTGCCGCCATTGCCGAAAGCTGGTGCGAACCCTGGCCGCCACTAAAGGACGCGGCGTAGTTGCCGTCGTTCGTCGGGGTGGCGTGGACGCGGGCGAAGTGTGTCTTGCCGTCTGAGCCACGCAACATGTCGGCGGCGGCGATGCCTCGAACCGGCGTTGGGATGGGTTCGAGGTGACCCATCATCTTTCTAATGCCGGGCCGTGCGAACAGTTCGAATGAGACCATCGACGAAACCGGATTTCCCGGCAGTCCAAAGATCGGAGTGCCGTCGACGGTGCCGAAGGCGAGCGGCTTCGCAGGCTTGATCGCCACCTGCATCCACGCCATGTCACCAATTTCGGTAAGTACCTTCTTCACGTAGTCAAAGTCGCCCATCGATACGCCGCCGCTCGTGATCACCGCGTCGCAGTTGGCTGCTGCTTGGGTCATCGCGTCTCGGATTTGATCTTCATCGTCGGGAACCAGCCCGAGATCGACACCGGTTGCGCCCATGGCGTTGACCAGCGCCAGCAGCGTGTGTCGATTCGAATCGTGAATCTGGCCGACACCGAGCGGGCCAGGCCCGTCGAGTAGCTCGTCACCGGTCGAGATCACACCGACCCGAGGGCGTTCGAAGACCGGAATGTCATAGACGCCGATCGAGGCACAGACGCCAAGGTGGGCAGGGCGAAGGTGTGTGCGAGCGGGAAACACCACCTGGCCTTCGACGACGTCATCACCGGTTGGACGTATGTGATTGCCGACCGGGACGGACTCGGCAACATCGACCGAGGTTTCGTCTTCGCTCATGGTGGTGAGTTCGACCATGACCACCGCGTCTGCGCCCGGAGGCATCGGCGCCCCAGTCATGATGCGAACCGCTTGTCCTTGCCCCACTGAAATATCGGGGATTGCGCCAGCGGCGATCGTCCCTACCATCTCGAGGGTCACCGGCGCGTCGGCGAGGTCAGCGGAGCGAATCGCAAAGCCGTCCATCGCCGTATTGTCGAATGGGGGGATCGGTCCAGCGGCTTTTAGTTCGGTCGACGTTACGAGGTCTGCTGCTTCGCCGATCGAGACGGTGGTCGTTCTTCCGGGTTCGCACTTTGCAAGCACGAAGCTTCTGGCTTCTTCAAGAGGAATCATCGGGGTCAGGTTACAGGCCGCGCCTTTCTGGAATCGAGAAAAGGTCGTACCATTGCTAAATGGAGCGTCTCGAAGACACATTTGGCCGGGTCCACCGCGATCTGCGAATTGCCGTGACCGATCGGTGTAACTTCCGCTGCCAGTACTGCATGACCGAAGAGGGCATGGAATGGATGCCACGCGAGGGGCTGCTCTCGTTCGAAGAGATCGAACGTATTGCCACGCTGCTCGTCGAGCGGTACGGCATCGACAGCATTCGCCTGACCGGTGGCGAACCAACCGTGCGCGCGCACCTCAGCCGCCTGATCAAGAAGCTCTCGGCGCTCGACGTCGACCTCGCAATGACGACCAACGGAGCGACCCTTCGACTCGTCGCTGACGACCTCAAGAACGCCGGCCTGCAACGATTGAACATCTCGCTCGACTCGTTGCAAAAGGATCGCTTCATCGAACTGACCCGCCGCGATGATCTCGACCGGGTGCTCGACGGAATCGACGCAGCGATCGAGGCCGGGTTCGATCCGGTGAAGGTCAACGTCGTGTTAATGAATGGCATCAACGACGACGAGATCGTCGACTTTGCTCGTTTCGGGCGAGACAAGGGCGTGATTGTTCGCTTCATCGAGTTCATGCCGCTCGATGCCGACGAACAGTGGGGGCCTGACCGGGTCGTGCCGCTGCAGCGGGTCATCGATGAGGTCAACAGCGAGTTTCCGATCGAAGCCGTCGCGCGAACCTCGGCTCCAGCTACTCGCTACACGTACCTCGATGGCAAGGGCGAGATCGGCGTTATTGCGACCGTAACCGAGAAGTTCTGCGATTCGTGTGACCGCATTCGCCTCACCGCCGACGGGCAGTTTCGAAATTGTCTGTTCGCCGTGACCGACTACAACCTGCGCGACGCGATGCGTGGAGGAGCGAGTGACGACGAGTTGGCTGCGATTCTCGAAGGCGCGGTCGAGGACAAATGGGCGGGTCACGGCATCGACACCGTTCACTTCATTCGTCCAAAGCGAAATATGAGCCAAATCGGCGGCTAGGGGCCCGTCGCCGGAGGCGGCAAGAGCGGGGGATAGCTGCAGGAGTGTGCGGGCACAATTCGGCGCGGAGCGCCGGCCCGCTAAGCTCCAAGGGATGTCGGCTCACGAAGGTTTCACTCATCTCGATCCGCAGGGACGCGCCCGCATGGTCGACGTCACGCAGAAAGAACCATCGCATCGACGGGCGATCGCAAAGGGTCGGGTGCTGATGACCCCCGACACGGCGTCGGCAGTTGCTCGCGGTGCAATATCGAAGGGCGATGTTCTCAGCGTTGCTCGGGTGGCCGGGATTCAGGCAGCGAAGAAGACCTCGGAGTTGATTCCGCTCTGTCACCCGCTGCTCATCGGTGCAGTGAACGTCAACTTCGAGATCGACGAGGGTCATATCGACATCGAGGCGTCGGTCGAAACGGTCGGCATGACCGGTGTTGAGATGGAGGCGCTGACGGCGTGCTCGGTGGCTGCCCTGACGATCTATGACATGTGCAAGTCGCTGGACAAGGCAATGGTCATTTGCGAGATCGCGCTCTGGGAAAAGACCGGTGGCAAGAGCGGCGCGTACCATCGCGAGGGGTCCGACTAATCCGGGCACAACGAAGCTAATGTTTTTGTTGCCACTTCTCACGCGTGAGGATTTCGTACACCCATGTTGCTTCTCGTTATCGTCGTTATCGCGCTCGGCTGGGCTGCCTTTGGGATCTCGTTGGCACGAGATTCGTTGCGATCGAAACGTTCACAGCCAAGTGGGGCTCGAGCGAGCAGAAGCATTCTCCAGAGCCCGACCCCATCGCTGTCTTTGCGTTCGGGACCCTTTGGGATCCCACAGACGAATGCAGCGGCTCGGGTCCGTCGCCAGAACGTGCTCGCAAGTTTGATAGTTGCCGCGATATTGACGTACCTCCTGACGCAGTTGTGGACCTTCGTTTGGGTAGTGCATATTGCTGTCGACGTCGCACTCGTGGCGTTTGTGGTCGCGCTCTACCTCCGGTGGGCTAAGTCGCAGCCAACAGCACTTGGGTCGTCGCGTGGCGTTCGCATCCAGCCCGCACGCTACTGAGCTCTGCACGCTCGGAATGAACGTGGCCTGAGCTAGGGTCAGCACTATGTATCGACACGTAGTTCTCTTGTCTTTGGCCGACACCGCGACCGACGAAGATCGGGCAGCGATCGTTTCGAATCTCTCGGCGTTGCCGCCGATGATTCCAGAAATCTTGTCCTACTCAGTGGCACTGAACTCGGGCACAGCCGACGGCAACAGCGATGTTGCGATCGTTGCGGACTTCAAAGATCACGCCGACTACGAAACCTACGCGTCGCACGACGATCATGTCGCCGTGATCAACACCTACATCAAGCCATTTGTCGTCGGCAGAGCCGCGGCGCAATTCATCCTCGACTGAACCGAGGTGGTGCGCGCCAGTCCCGGCCGCGAGCTGTGACTATTCGATTCGTTCGAGCAGTTCGAGCTTTGCATCCTCGAGCTCTTCATCATCGAGGTCGCCGCGCTGGTGCATGCGCTGGATGGTTTCGGTCATCGACATGAGCTCAGGGGCCGAGAGACGGCCCTTGCCCGCGAACAAGCGCTCGACGGTCGTCATGTTTTCGAGTTCGGCGTCGTCGATATCGGGTACTACCTCTGGCTCGGGCTCAGGGGCAGGAGTGACGTTGCCGCTGATACGTGCAGCTTGCTTTTCAGCTTTCTTTGCTGCCTTGGCTCGCTCTCGTTGGAGCTTCGCAAACGTGGTGCGTTGCTTTGCCATTCGATGCATCCTTTCGATCTGTCTTGCCCGCCTACGCGCGCCCTCATCGAAATGGATGAGACACGGTGGGTCCGGCAATCTCCCGCGCTAACCGCTGAACGGCGGGAGAGGGATAATTCCACCTTAGAGACTTACGAGGCGTTTCGTGGGCCGAAGTGGTGTGACAGAAGTAAATAACTTCTATGAAATACCGGCGGCGGACGGGTGATCAACAGATTTTGGGCCTCGGATGGTTCATTTGTCCTTCATGAATGAGCCGAATGTGACGAAGGACTAACAAGAATGACCTACTTCGGGCGGGCAGGTACCACATGATTCCAGCAAATTGGACGCAAATTCTTGCCGATATCAAACCATTCGGTGAGACAGACATTGGCGCCGTGTTGCGGTCAGCCGGTTCGGCGATGGGTTTCTCAGCCGCGAATTTGGTTCACGATGGCCGTTCCTTAGGGCGAAGCGGCGGAACTGGCGACCTTGCCGGAGGTCAGAGCTATGAACTCCCGTTTTCGAAAGCACAACTTCGCGTTTTGTTCGATTCGCCGCCATCGACCGATAGCGAAGAGGCTATGGCGGCGCTCGCTCGTGTTCTTGACCTAGCGCTGCTCGTTGACGACCGCCGTGCGAGCGAGTCAGTCGCGCCGCTCATCGACCCGATGGGAGCGAAGGATCCGCTCACCAAGACCATCGATCGCAACGCCTTCAGCGAGTTCCTCGACTTCGAGTTCGCAAGCGGACCGCTCCATGCAACGGTCATCTTGGTCGGCCTCGACAATATGGATGGAGTCACCTCGACACTTGGTCACGGTGTCCGCGACGCGGTTCTTTCCGAGGTCGCCGACCGGTTCCGCGAGACGCTCCGAACGAACGACACGATCAGCAGGATCGATAGCGATGTCTTCGCCGTGTTCTGTCCCGATATGTCTGTCCAGTTAGCAACGACGCTCGCCCGCCGACTGCAGGGCATCGTGCACATTCCAATCAGAGTTGGCGAGAACGAGCTGCAGGTCAGCGCCTGTGTTGGCGTGGCAACACGCAGTCGGGGTGAACGTGCCCCCGAGATCATTGCTCATGGCGACGCGGCACTGCAGGCGTCCCGGGCGAATGGGCCAGGCGAATTTAGTATCTATGACGGTGAGATCGTCGTGAAGACAGAAGATCGGCGAGAACTCGCCGCTGAACTCATCGATGCGATTACCAACAACGAGCTCACCACTGGGCGATCGCCCATCGTGCATCTTCCGGCCGGCAAGGTGGTCGGGATCGAGGCGCACGTCGTCTGGAATCACCCAAAGCGGGGGAGCATCGACGACGCTGCGTTTCTGGACTTGGCCGAGTTGATCGGGCGTGTCGGTGACGTCGAGCGCGCGGTTCTCGAATTTGCACTCGCCGGGTCGGGCGCTGGCAACGGTGTGCGAACCGGGTTGAACCTGTCCGCGTCGACGATCCGCGATTCGCGGGCGATCGGCTGGATTGTCGACAGGCTCGCCCAGGCAGATAGCACCGTCCTTTTCGAGATCGCCGAAGATGCCGCACGAGCTGCTGGACGTGGCGCAGCGCACAATCTCCAACGGCTCCGTGACGCCGGCGCTTCGATCGTCCTCGATGAATTTGGAAAGACCGAAGGGTCCTTGCGAACGTTGCACTCGCTTCCGCTCGACGGGATCAAACTACACAGCTCGATTCTGGACCCGTCAGACCCAGCAAAGTGCGAATCGATCTCGAAGGCGGTCTACGCCAGTGCGAACGAGTTAGGCCTCGAGGTCGTGCACTCGGGGGTCGACACCGATGCCGATCTTCGTCTCCTACTCCAAATGGATGCCCAGATCTCGGGACGCGGGTTCTTCGCGCAGGGCAAGGCTGTGCAGGCTCGGGTGAGTTCGACCCGAGTCGCGTAAAGACGATCTCAGCCGAAAACGACAACAGGCCCCGCCTGCGCTCCGCGCAGACAGGACCTGTTCGAGCGTTGGTGTCCTATTAGAGCTTCGATACGGCTTCGACGACGTTTGCTTCTTCGCCGTCACGAAGGTCCAGCATCGTTCCGTGGTCAGATGCATAGACCGGCTCGCCGTGGATACTGAGGTCGAGCCCTTTGAACTCTTCTTCCTCGCTCACACGAAGGCCCATGACCATGTCGAGGCCCTTTGCGATGATAAACGTGCCGATGCCCGAGTAGATGATGACCGAGCCCATTGCGATGATCTGGCTGAGGAGTAGGTCGAGTCCACCGGCTGCGCCGCCGTCGTTCACGTCGAGGCTGGAGAAGAGGCCGAGGAGTAGGCCGCCGACGATGCCGCCGACGCCGTGGATTCCTACGACGTCGAGTGAGTCGTCGTAGCCGAGCTTTTCTTTGAGGGCGACGGCGAAATAGCAGATCGGTCCAGCGACGATGCCGAAGATGATTGCCGAGGTCGTTGTCACAAAGCCAGCAGCTGGGGTGATGGCGACGAGGCCAGCGACCAGTCCTGATGCGGTGCCTAGAACCGTTGCCTTGCCGTCCTTGACCCATTCGGTTCCGACCCAGCCGACCATGCCAGCTGAGCCTGCGACGAATGTGTTGATGAGTGCTTGTGCGGCAATGCCGTCAGCTGCACCGGCCGAGCCAGCGTTAAAGCCGAACCAGCCGAACCAAAGAACGCCGGTGCCGATGAGCAGGAGCGAACGGTTGTGCGGCGACATGTCTTCTTTGCCGAGGCCCTTGCGCTTGCCCAAGATGAGGGCGACGACGAGCGCCGCAACACCAGCGTTGATGTGGATGGCGGTGCCGCCAGCAAAGTCGAGTGCGTGTGGCTCGAGTTCGGTGTGCCAGCCGGTGTACACCCAGTAGGTAACGGGCGTGTAGATGATGACCGACCAGAGGGTCATGAAGACACACCAGCTGCTGAACTTCATACGGTCGGCAACAGCGCCCGAGATCAGCGCTGGCGTGATCGCTGCAAACGTCATGAAGAACGCAACGAAGACAAGTTCGTCACCGCTAATGCCCGAGAGGCCAGCCGCATCGAAGTTGCCAATGAGTTCTCCGCCGAGAAAGCCCGACTTGTTTTCGTTCGGGTTGTTGCCGAGCGAGTAGGTGAAGAGCACCCAAAGAATGGGAACGATGGCCACGCTGGCCATGTTCATCATGAGCATGTTGCCCACGTTCTTTGCGCGCACCATGCCTCCATAAAAGAGTGCAAGTCCTGGGACCATAAACACCACGAGAGCGGTGCTCATGAGGATCCATGCCAGATCGCCCGTATCCATAATCGGTATTCCTCCAAAAGAATGTTTTGCACTAACCGTTCCGGTTAGTGCTGTTTCTTGTTGGTCTTTCGCATCCGATTCACGTCTTTGGGCTCGTGCGCATTGACAACAGATACAAGACTGCGGGCTGCAGAAGCCCCCCTGCAATCCCGTGCATTGGTGTTAACGGCCACGAAACATTGCTGAAACAAACTTCCAACTAGGCCACCGACTTCGTCGGAATTTTGGCCTAGTTGGAAGTTTGTCGTTCCGTCCCCTCCGGGAGCCGTTCCAGAGCCACGGAGGCGGTGCGCCGGGGGCGGTGTTTGCTGGGTTGGGCGTTTTCGCCGCAGGCGAAAAGGCCGGTTTGCGAAGGTCCGTCAGGACCGCCGCAATACGGGCGCCGGAGACGGTGTTTGCTGGGTTGGGCGTTTTCGCCGCAGGCGAAAAGGCCGGTTTGCGAAGGTCCGTCAGGACCGCCGCA
>CALHXU010000011.1 GCA_938040365.1 uncultured Acidimicrobiales bacterium | reverse complement strand
GTCGAGGCGCGCCATCACGTAGATGCGGTTTCCGTCATCATCGAACTGGTCGGTGAGTTCCCATCCAAAGACGTTCTCGTAGAATCCCTTCGCGGCGTCGAGGTCGTTCGCCATGAGATCTACCCAGTTCGGCGTTCCTGGTGCGTGGTTTGAGAATTCGGCCATCGTTTTGCTCCCTTGTGCCCGTTGTGTCGCTTTTCGTGAGCCTAGATCAGCTCGTCCTGGTCGTGCCTCTCAAAATGACGCCGTTACCAGTCAGCGTTGGTTTGGCAAGCGCATTTGCTGGACCTGTGCCGACAAACCGCCGTCGAGCACCCACAGCTGCCCCGTTGCATAGCGGGCCTCGTCAGAGGCGAGCCAGAACACGAGGTTGGCCATGTCGGTCGGCGTTCCGATTGTTCGAAGCGGGTGCACGGCTTCGGCTTCTTTGCGAGCCTCGGCTGGGTCAACTCCATCGGGGATGAACTGTTGAAGCATGGGCGTGTCGATGTATCCGGGGCAAATGGCGTTGACCCGGATGCCTTCAGGGCCGTGGTCGACCGCCATTGCTTTGGTGATCATGTGCACTGCGCCTTTGGTAGCGCAGTAGGCAGCCAGCTTTGGATCGGCGATGTAACCGTCATACGAGCCGAAGTTAATGATCGACGCAGCCGGCGATTGCCGCAGCATCGGAAGTGCGTACTTTGAGGTGAGGAACGTGCCGGTCACGTTGATCGCAAAGATGGTGTTCCAATCGTCGAGCGAGGTTTCTTCGACGGTCTTTTCGACTTCGATTCCCGCAGCGTTGACCACGATGTCGAGCCGCCCCTGTTCAGCCTCGATCAGCTGAATTCCGGCGCGCACCTCGTCCTCGGAGGTCACATCGAAACGCAGGAAGGTTCCTGGCCCGGATTTGCCGCCGATGGTTCCGTCGTTGGTGAGGTCGCCGGCGTAGACGGTTGCGCCCTCGGCTTCGAGCCGAGCACACACTGCACGGCCCGCTCCGCCGCGCCCTCCAGTTACGAGTGCAACCCTCGCATCGAGTACGCCCATCTAGTCTTCTCCCCTGTCGCTGTTCAACGCTGGAATGCCCACGGCTTTGCATTGGTCGTAGTGTTCGAGGACCAGCCCATGAAAGTGATGCAACGCGTGTTCGCTCAGGCCTGAACCAACCGGGTCGGCGACGATACGACCCTGGGTGAAGGCCGGTGTCGACATTCCCCGTTGCACGCTCTCGACGAGGTTGATGTCTTCGACCTGGAGCACCTCATCGAGATAACGGATCGATTCGAGTTCGGCCTCATTTGGCTCGGCCGATTCGAGGTAGAAGTCGTAGGTCTCGAACGTTCGATCAGGTCCGGCTGGGATGATTTTGAGCACGATCAGGTTGCCCCTCCCGGGGTAGCGCATCAGGCACGTGTTCGGCCATAGCCACCAAACGGCGTGGTCGGTAACCGTTGCGTCACTCACGTCGTAGGCCGAGTTGTCCGACGTGCCGGCCTCGGCCATATGGCTCGAATAGATGTCGTGGGTCGTGACCGTGTAGGTATCCATATCGACGAGCGACACAAAGTCCTTGTGTGCAATGTGGCAGTGGTAGCACTCGAGAAAGTTGTCGACGACGTTCTTCCAGTTGCTCTTAATCTCATAAGTGAGTCGATGGGCAAAGGTGAGATTTGCAACATCTGGGACCCAGCGCGCAATCTCTGCACCGAGATCCCCCGACTGTTCAGCAAGGCTCGGCGCGTCGGCGTCGAGGTTGACAAAGACGCTGCCTCCGAACTCCTCGACCTGAACCTCGTCGAGGCAGATATTCGCGGTGTCGAAGTCGACCAGATGTTTCGTATGGCGAGCGGACCGCAACTGCCCGCCGAGGTCGTAACTCCAGGCGTGGTACGGGCAGACGATATTCTTCGTCGTCCCGTGGCCCTCGAGCAGGTGATGTGCCCGGTGCTTACACACGTTGTAGAAGCAACGGAGGACACCGTCGGTACCGCGCACGGCAACGATGCCCATGTCCGCAACCGTCTCGGCAACGTAGCTGCCAGGTTCTGCGAGCTTTTCGCCGTGGCAGATCCATTGCCAGCTCGCGGCGATGATCGCTCGCTGGTCTACCTCGAACCATTCGTCTTTCGTGTAGGCGTCGGTGTGCAACGACATCGATCGCGCCGCGTCTGGGTGCCAGCCTTGCCCAATCCCAACGGCCCGACGAGCAGCGTCGTTCTTCGGCGCGTTCGTCATGTCGATGCGTCGTACCGCGGAAAGCGCATCTTTGGACCTGACTCGGCCCAGTCCTGATGATTACGTACGTAGCTGTTCGCCACATCGTTTTCGGGCAGGTGATCCCACGAAACGATCTTGCCCGATGACTCCGACTGGTTCGACATTGCCGAATGCAGCAGATGGCGACGCTTTTGCGAAGCGATCACCGCCTCGGTAATCGCCGCGCTATCCCAACGCTTCAGAACTTCGGCAGCGAAGTCCGCAATAAGTGTCTCGAGCTCGCCCGCCCGTTCATCGGTTGGGTCGGCCAGGTTCCGACGCTCGAGTGGATCGGCCTCGACGTCGTAAAGCTGGGCTGGGTCGGTATCGCAATGGATGTACTTGTATTTGCCGCGCCGAATCATAAAGATCGGTGCTGCGGTCATCTCTCCGCAGTACTCGCCAAAGGTCTCGTCTATAGGGTCGTCCTCGCCCGACCATGCGTTGACCAAGCTTCGGCCCGGCAAGTCGTGAGGGATCTCCCCTCCGCCCACTTCGAGCAACGTCGGGAAGAGGTCGAGGTGCGAGCACGCATTCGAGACGACGCCCTGGTGCACTCCCGGCCCAGCAACGACGAGTGGCACCCGAGCCGATCGCTCATGGAACGACATCTTGAACCACGCGCCACGATCACCGAGCATGTCGCCGTGATCGCTCGTGGCAATCACGATCGTGTTGTCGAGTTGCCCAATGTCGTCGAGGGTCTTGATCAGCTGACCGAGTTGGTCATCGAAGTAACTCACGTTCGCGTAATAGCCGTGGCGAGCGTTGCGAACCTGTGCGTCGGTGTAGCCAACCGTGTCGGCTTGAATCCCGGTGCGGATGCGCAACGTGTGCGGGTCGAGTTCGGATTCGTCCCATGGAGCAGGCATATCGATCGCGTCGTGGTCATAGAGGTCCCACCACTCCGGGCGAGCTACGTACGGATCGTGGGGATGAATGAACGATGCGCACAAGAAGAACGGCCGGTCGTCGTCATCGCGAGCAATGTCGAGGAGCTTTCGGCGAGCGGCAAAGCCAACCTCCTCGTCGTAGTCGAGCTGATAGGTCGTCACGGCGCTTCCGGCGTCCTCGAGCACATCCATGTTGTGGTACCACTTGTCGATCCGCTCGTCAGCACGTTCCCAATTTGGTGTCCAGGCAAAGTCGGCGGGATAGATGTCGGTGGTCAGTCGTTCCTCGAAACCGTGGAGCTGATCGGGGCCGACGAAATGCATCTTGCCGCTGAGAACGGTGCGGTAACCCGCCAGCCCGAGGTGATGGGCAAACGTCGGCGTCGACGCGGAGAATTCGCTCGCGTTATCCCACGCTCCGATCGCTGAAACCGGCTGGCCAGCGAGCATCGTAAACCGCGCCGGAGCGCATAGCGGCGAGTGGCAATAGGCCGCGTCGAAGCGGCTGCCCCGCGCTGCGAGCGCATCGAGGTGGGGCGTCGACACCACTTCATGGCCGTACGTGCCGGTGAAGTGTGGAGCGAGTTGATCTGCCATGACGAAGAGAATGTTCGGACGAGCCATATCTGAGTATCGCCGACACTGAACGAACGTTCAAAGTCGCCCATCTATCCCGCAAGCAGATTATTTACCCTGCCCAGCAGTTTTCATTCTGGACGACATCGGTTGGGCACGTCGTTTGCGCGAAGGTCGCAGTTCGGTGACCAGTCGGCGTGCCGACGGCGCCCGCAAATCTGGCGTTCGTCAGAGTCGTTTCGGACACGTTGGTGCGATCGATTTTTGCAGCGAAGAAGTCGATGCTGGTCAGGTCGACACCGGTGAAGTTCGCTCTTGCCGCCTCTGCGCTGTTGAAGTTCGACGCGACGATCGTTGCGCCTCGAAAGTTCACATCCGAGATGTTGGCCTCGGTGAACGAGGTTCGGGTGAGGCGACTGTTCGCAAAGACCGCGCTGCGCAAATCAGAGTTCGCAAAGGCCACATCGGTGGCCGAGAGGCCCCGCGCCGAAGCGCCGACAAGCGACGAGTTAGAAAGCGTCCCCAGCTCAAGGTTCAGGCCATCGAGGTTTGCCCCCGCCAGATTGACGTGGACCATGGTGAAGTCGGTGAACGAGGCATTGCTGAGGTCAGCTCCACCGAGGTCGGCCCACGATAAGTCGACGCCAACTCCTGAGAGGCCCGAAAGATCACATCCCCGAAGGTCGAGGCCTGAGAGCTGCGTTTCGCCTGACTGAGCTAAGCGACATTCCTCGCTCACGGTCGGCACCACCGAAGTGGTAGTGGTAGTCGTGGTCGTCGTGGTGGTCGTCGTGGTGGTCGTCGTCGTCGATGATGATGCCGAGGTGTTCGTAGCCGTCGTTGCTGGTGGCTCGGTTGTGCTCGTCGTCGACGACTGTTGCGTTCGGGGTGGAACCGTCGTCGATGGAGCGGTGGCCGGCGCTGACGTTTGCGGTGAGGACTCCGAGGTCGTCGGTGCCGGCACGGTGGCCGCGGTCGATGATGTCGGTTCGTTCAACGGCGATGTTTCGGACCCAGCTTCGGAGCCAGTTTCGGGCGTGACCGACACTGCATCTGTCCCGGGCGGCGAGCTCGCAGTCGACGATTGGTTCAACGATGACGATGCGGTAGTCGGCACGGCAGGAACCGTCGAAGAGGCTGCCGTGCTCGTCACTGACCCAACAGGTGATGAACCAACAGACGCAAGCGCCGCTGGTACCGGGTCATCGACCAAATCTGCTGCGCTGAGCGTCACTGCAGCTGCGACGACAACCGCTGTAGCGGTGGCCGCCGTAGCGGCACCTGCAGCGCCGAGTGTCGAGGCAACGCCTGGCAATTCAAGGATCCAGCCCATCCGCCGCGTGTAGCTCGACTTCGTGATGCTCGCCTCGAGTAACGCGCGAACAACCTTTGGGTCAAAGTGGGACCCTGCCGACTTCACCATCTCGGCGCGGGCAGATTCGGCTGAGGTCGGCGCTTTGTACGAGCGCCGTGACGTGATGACGTCATAGGCGTCGGCCACAGCGACAATGCGACCAGCCAGAGAAATCTCTTCGCCGCGAAGACCTGTCGGATACCCCGATCCATCCCACTTCTCATGGTGTTGCGGAGCAGCGTACAGCCACTCGCCCAACCACTCGGCCAACGGCTCGAGCATCGGCATTGCGGCGGCGGGGTGACCCCGGAGAACCTCCCACTCTTCGGCGGTCGGCTGTCCGGGCTTGTTGAGGAGTTCTGGTGGGACGCTCAGCTTCCCAATGTCATGAAGCAATGCTCCCCAACGCAACCCGTTCAAATCCTTGTCGGAAAGCCCCATTTGCTGGCCAATGACTTCGGCGTACGCACGAACCCGTTCGGTATGGCCTCGGGTCAACGAATCATGCTTTCCAAGGTGGGCAACGAGTTGCACCGCTTGCTCGGCAGCCTCCTGAGCCGAGGCACTCAGCTGAATCGTCGGCGCGGCGATCAACCGCTTTACCGTGCCCGTCCGAAGCGCCAAACCAAAGCGCGAGGGGATCGAATCGGGAAAGACGAGGCTCATGTTCAACAAGGCGACCAGCGGCGTCAGACGACGAAGGAGGTGCACGAGAATCGCTGAGACGACAGACGACACAATGATGGCCTGAACAAGCCACACAAGAAAGCGAACGACGCCGCCCTCAGACACAGTGAAAAAGAACTGCTGGCTGCCACGGATCGCAAGCCAACCACCGACGAAAGGAAGAACGATCTGGGCAGCTCGAACGGCGCGTGCAGCGATTGGCCGGGGTTCCCAGCCAATCGTCACGCGCTCCGACCCGCCGAGCGTTCCGCCGCTCTTTGTCGTTATCACTCCATGGTATTCGACAAGGAATGGGGTTGCCCTTAACAAATTCAGTCAATCTGCGAAACAATCGTGTGAGAAGGGTCGCTACGGCACGCATTTCACGACATTGCATCGCAAACTGGAGACATGACAGATCTGGCTGGCGCCACGAGCGAAACCCCCGAGTACGAAGGTGACCTGGCCCTTGCTGCGTTCAGCGATCACGGCCCGTGGGAAGTCAGGCTCGACGAAGCCCGTTGGCGAGACCGCGTCGACACCATTCGGTCCGCGGTCGAGCGCGAGATACCAAACCTCATCCGCCCAAAGAAAGTTCCTGCAGGAGGACGCCTCATCGAGGTCGCCGGCCGTCTCGGCGGCGCGATCGCCCTGTGGTACGTCACCGGACGCCGTAAGGGCGGATCAGAATCGACCGCCGATGTCTCACGACGCCTGCGCGAAGCTGCTGAAGTTCTCGGGCCGACCTACATCAAGCTCGGCCAGATCATATCGAGCGGGCAGGGAATCTTCCCCAAAGAACTCGTCGATGAGTTCATCAAGTGCCGTGATCAGGTCCCCGCAGAATCGTTCGACACGGTCCGATCCGTCGTCGAGTCCGACCTCGGCCGAACCCTCGAGGACGTCTTCTCTGAGTTTGATCGCGAACCTCTCGCAGCTGCGTCGATCGCCCAGGTTCATCGCGCCGTACTCGCCGACCACATCTCCCCCGGCGGCGGCAAAGAGGTCGTTGTCAAAGTCCAGCGCCCAACGGTAAGCGAACTCGTACACCAAGACCTCAAAGTGCTCGCGTGGCTTGCGCCGTTCATGATTGGTCGTATCCCCGTCTCGTCCCTCGCGAACCCTCCTGCTTTGGTCGAGGTCTTTGGCGAGACCATCACCGAGGAACTCGATTTCCGCCTTGAGGCCGCGAACATGGTCGACGTTGCCATGTCGCTGCGACAGCTCGGCCAGACCGCCTACGTCATACCTCGCCCACACCCGACGCTCGTGACCCGGCGGGTGATGGTCATGGAACGGCTGAGCGGTTTCTCATTCGATGATGTCGCCGGAATCAAAGATGCTGGCGTCGACACCCACGAAATCGTCCGAACGTCGATGGTCGGCTTCCTCGAAGGCGCGATGATCCACGGCGTTTTCCACGGCGACCTCCACGGAGGAAACCTCTTCGTCCAGCCCGACGGCCGCACCGCCCTCTTTGATTTTGGCATCACTGGTCGACTCACCGAAAAGAAGCGTCAGGCGTTCCTGCGCCTGCTCATGTCGGGAATGATCAGCGATGTGAAGGGCCAGCTCGCGGCGATTCGCGACCTCGGCGCACTGCCGCCAGACACCGACCTCGACGTGGTGTTCCACGACCTCGGTCTCGATCATGCGCCGATCGATCCAACCGCGCTTACCCCCGACGAACTCATCGAGGAACTACAGAAATTCGTCAAGTTACTCCTCGGCTATGGAGCGAGCTTGCCGAAAGAACTGATGCTGTTCGTCAAGAACCTGATGTTTGTCGACGCGGCGATCGGCACGCTCGCCCCCGATCTCGACCTGTTCGGCGAGGTCACCCACATCGCCACCTACTTTGCTCAGAACCACGGCCAGCGTTTGGCCGCCGAAATGGGCAATGCGGGCAAGAACATCGAAGTCGACCTGACGTCGTTCAAAGACAGCATTGGCCTCGACCGCGACGCCGAATCGGTGACCTACAACGAACTCAAGGCTCGACGCGAACTGATTCAAAAGCGCATGCACGACGATCGCGGGGCCACA
>CALHXU010000010.1 GCA_938040365.1 uncultured Acidimicrobiales bacterium | reverse complement strand
CTCGATACGACGTCGGGTACGCCCGCATCACGAGCGAATACGTGGATGTCATGGCGTCACCGTCCCAAGCGTGCTGTGCACCGACTTTGCTGCAGCGACCGATGCTTCAAGCCGAGCGACTTCACGAATGACCTCTCCCCGACCCGTATCGCTGATGGCGTAGTAGCGACGCTTGCGACCCTCGACAAGCTCTTCGCCGTCAATAGTGATCAGGTCTTGCTCGGTCAGTCGGTCGAGGGCGCCATAGAGCGTTCCGGCCGCAAGCTTCACGCGCCCGTCGGACAGTTCCTCGGCTCGTTTCGCAATGCCATAACCGTGTAATCGCCCGCCGAGTAGCGAGAGCAGGATGAAGTACGTCGGTTCTCTCATATCGATCACGATAGCTCGGTTACCGATATATCGTCAACAGGTGTATTCCTTGATGACTCAGTCGCGGCCGAGAATTCGATCTTCGAACAATGACACGAGCTGGGGAACAAAGCTCTGCGGCAGCTCGTGGCCCATGCCTTCGATCAGCACCAACTCGGCTCGAGGAAGCAGATCGGCAAGACCCTGCCCATGGGCGACGGGGTACACGGGATCGCTGGTTCCGTGCACGACCAACGTCGGAATCGTCAGGTTCGGTAGATAGTCGACCGTGTCAGGAGCATCAACAACGGCGACTCCATGGCCGTTCGGACCACGCCAGCCGTCGCTTATCTCGGCTTCGGCACGAGTAAGCGCTGCGTCGCGATCAAAGGGAAAGACCGGGCCGTTGAACCACTCGAGCTGTTCGACCATCCACTCGGCCAACTCGTGCGGGTCGGTCGGAGGTTCGGCGAAGAGCCGCTCGGTCATCTTGTCGACCAGCCACTCCTCGGGCATACCGAACTCTTCACGGCGGCCGGGCGTCGAGCTAATGAGCGTGAGCGAGTTGACCCGAGCTGGCATTGCAAGCGCGAGCTGTTGGGCGATCTGGCCACCCATCCCCCGCCCGATCACGTGCGCCGACGACGCTTCGTATGCATCCAGAATGTGGAGTGTGTCGACGATCAGGTCGGCCAACTCGTAGGGTTCCTCAACCCAAGAACTCTGGCCGATGTCACGGGTATCGAACCAGATCGCCCCACCGGTCTTGCCCGCCACCTCGACGAGAAGTTCGACCGGCCAGCGAGTACTGGGCTCCTCAGCTTCGGAGAGAAACACGGCTGGCGCATGGTCGTTGCCATCGTTGAGTAGCGCTTCTGAGTGGAGCTCAACATCACCACTTTGCACGCGCATCGAAACGTGACGAAGGTCCGGTGTGTTAGGGATCGAACGAATCACGGATTCATCATGGCGGGCGGTTACGCTTTTGGGTGATGGTTACTCGTGTTCTTGGTCAATACATCCGCGGCTTTCTTATGGGAGCCTCCGATGTCGTTCCCGGTGTTTCCGGCGGAACGGTGGCGCTCATCCTTGGCATCTACAGCGAACTGATCAACACGATCGGTACCGGCTCAAAGGCGCTCGTCCGCCTCGTGAAGGGCGATCCGAAGGGGTTCATCGAAGGCCTGAAGGCCGTGAACTGGCTGTTCCTCATCCCCCTCTTAGCGGGTGTTTTTAGCGCCGTGCTGATCTTGGCGAGCCTGATCGAGACGTTGCTTCACGACCATCCCGAGTCGATGGCTGGACTGTTCTTTGGCCTGGTGATTGGATCGATGGTCGTTGCGAAAGGCCTCCTCAAGGCGCCAAATCAAACCCATCTCATCATTGCGCTCGTCGTCGGAACGCTGACCTTCTTCCTGCTCGGCTTCCAATCTGGACCTGTCGCCGACCCTGGCGCCGCTGCGCTCATCGTGTCGGGCGCTCTCGCTGTTTGTGCCCTCATCCTGCCGGGTATCTCGGGCTCGTTCATCCTCTTGATGATCGGCATGTATTCAGCTGTGCTCAATGCGGTAGACGAGCGGATCATCTCCGACATTGCACTCGTCGGTATCGGAGCGATCGTCGGCCTCGCACTGTTCTCTCAGCTCCTCAACCACGTTCTCGACACCTATCACGACACGGTGATGGCGCTGCTCATCGGGCTTATGTTGGGCTCGCTGCGCGTGCTGTGGCCATGGCCAAATGGCGTTGGAATCATCGAACCCGAGGAAATCATCGATGGAACCGGCATCGGCCTGCCCAACGGCGCCCCAGCCGTTCTGCCGATCGTCCTCGCCGTTGGATCAGCGATTGCGGTCGTCGTGATCAGCGCCCTCGGACAGCCAAAGAGCGAAGCCCCCTCCCCTAAAACCGTCAACGCATAAGTTCTGTGGTCTGCCAGCAGCAATAGTCCTGCTCACAGACCACAGATTTCACGGGGGCTAGCGGACGATCTCTAACCAGCCGCCGCCTCGTTCGTCGATGAGTAGCGCTCGGGCATGTCGCCTACCGGCTCCCCCAGCTGGAGCCCAACCGGCGACGGTCAGGCCGGGGTGGACCTCGCCAACGGGCAGTCCTTGGATGATGGCGTTGATGTCGAGGCCGTCAGAAGTGTCGAGCCGGCCGCCGTCGCTATGTACGAACTCGCCATCACGACTCGCCCACGCTCGCCACGTCGGCGTCGGATCGGGCACTCCCCACCAATGGTCGCGAACGCCGACGCCTTCGAGCTCCCAGCGAGTTTCATCGAGCAACACCTCGCCATGCATCTGGCCGACGAGGCGATAACCCGTCGTGCCATGAACCGGCGAAGGACCGGGCGTTCCGTCGGTGTCCCAATCAAACTCGAATCCGAGTGCCACACGGTCACCGAACGCCCCGTTCCAGACATCGGTCGGTTTGTCGATCGCAACACCGAAGGCCTCAAGGTCGGTCGTGAGGTGTTCGAACGGTCGAAGCACTGAGGTTTCAGTCCAGATTCCGGGGCCACGAAGCTCCATCGACTTCCCAACCGGAAGCGGCAGATCGTCTGCGAGCACGGTGATGAGGGGACGACCTGCGAGCCCGACGAGCGAACCCCAATACCAGCTCACACCATCGAACGGCCGAACCGTCAGCCGGACGTAGCCGCCAATGCCATCTTCTGGAATGACGAACCAGTTGTCCCAAACCTCGACCCAGTCCGGATGTCCGTTTGTCTCGTGCAACGTCTCCGACCCGATCGGAGCCGTATCAGCAGGGGGTTCGGTGGCCGTCACAACACGGCAAGACTAGGGCAGACTGCAGCCATGAACGAAGGCCTAGATCCTGGCTGGCGGCCGGACCCGACCGAACTGCTCGGATCTGGAGGCGAGGCTGAGGTCTACGCGCTCGGCGAAGATCTTGTGGTGCGCCTCTACCCCGACGCATCCGAGTCGACCGCAGACAGCGCAACGCTGCGAGCGACACTCGCCGAGGAAATCGCACGCGCCGCACATGGTGTTGACTTTCAAACACCCGTTGTCGTGGGTCAAGGGGAACACCTCGGCCGGCTCTACCAAATCGAGCGCCGTCTCACCGGCGAGTCTCTGATTACCGCCCTAGGCACCAGTAGCGGAGCGGATCGCCGAACGCTCATTACCGACTATCTCGAGACGGCGTGGGCGGTGGGCGACATCGTGGTGAGCCGCGATGCACTTGGTGAGATTGGTCGCCGCGATGCCATCACAAGCCCGAGCTGGCACGAATACCTCATTGCACGGGCGACGAATAGCCTCGCCACTTCGCCGATCGAACACATCGACGCCGCCGACCTCGTTACACCGATCGATGACCTCCGCGGTCCTCCAGTACTCATCCACCTCGACTACTTCCCCGGGAACGTGATGGCCACAGATGGCAAGGTTTCGGCGGTCATCGACTTTGGATACTCGACGATCATCGGCGATCAACGAATGAGCGCGGTCGCTGCGGTTGCGCACCTCGTCTCGCCACGAATTACGCCGACCGTCACCGCGGACGACGTGTCGATCGCACATCGCTGGCTCACCGAACGGGGCCTCGCCGACTACTACGAGACGTGCCTCCCGTGGCTTGCCGCGTACTGGACCTTCGCATGGGAGGACGAGCCACTCTTGGCGTGGTGTCGATCAATCTTGGAATAGCGCGCCGATTTCAACTGCTCGATGATCAATTCAAACACTGGGCCTGTCTGCGAGCTAGCGACTGGGGCAAACTAGAGACATGGAACAGAACGGGTCGCTCGACACCTACGCACGCCAAACAGCCGAGGCGCTCGAGTCGGTCGACACGAGCCAGATCGGTAGCGAAGTCGACCTCACACTCCAGCAGATCATTACCGAGGACAGCGAAGTCGTGGGCGACTACCACCTGATCCTCGCTCCGGGTTCGGCGACCGTCCACCAAGGCCGGGCACACGCCCCCGACATTACGATCAGACAAGACGCGACGACCGCCGAGGCAATTCGAAACGGCACGCTGCACGCGCAGGGCGCATTTCTGACCGGGCGACTGTCAGTAGACGGAAACGTCGACAAGCTGCTCGAGCACAGCGAGCTTCTCGGGGCTCTTCTGTCGGGAAGTCCACGGGCCTAGACATGCCCGAGATCGGCGAGATCCGCGCCCACGCCGAACGCATCGAAGCGGAGTGGACGGGAAAGACGCTCGCCAAGTTTCGACCGATCACCTTTTATGTGCTCAAGACGTTCTCGCCCGACCCATCAACAGCGCATGGACAGACGCTGCAATCGGTCTCGACACGAGGCAAGTACCTCAAACTCAACTTCGATGACACCACATTCCTGATCCATCTCATGCAGGGCGGCCGGCTCCGGCCCGACGAGAAGCAGACCGCGAAGCCACGAGGCGGGCAAGCCCGATGGACCTTCGATGATGC
>CALHXU010000009.1 GCA_938040365.1 uncultured Acidimicrobiales bacterium | reverse complement strand
GAGCACAACAACCAAAAGAGCGACCGCACGATCGAGGAACTGGGCTGGGAACTAAAGAACACTCCCCGAGCGCCCAGCCACGCCGATCTTGCGCTCGACCGGACACAGGCAAACCCCCAGTGGCGCCAGTGGCTCACCCGGTTTGGCGAATCCGAGGAGCGTCAAGCGGGCTAAGGCTTCGCAGGTCATCCAGTTCCTACGCCTTGACAGGTATATACACAGTATATATACATAGTATATATGTCCGTCCGAGTCGCTCTTCTCGCCCTGCTTCAGTCGGGTGCGCGCCATGGCTACCAACTGAAAGCCGAGTTCGACGACATCACCGGCGATGCGTGGCCGCTCAACTACGGCCAGGTGTACACCACGCTCCAGCGACTTGAGAAGGTCGGTGCGGTGACGAGCCTCGGCGAAGATGAGGATGGTCGAGTTCGCTATGCCGTGACACCTACCGGCGAGGCTGAGGTGAGTGAATGGCTCGCAACACCAGTGCAGCAGCCGCTCGGATCTCGTGACGAGATTGCGATGAAGGTGTTGGTTGCGGTGCACCTCGAGTCAGCTTCGGCGATCGAGGTCATCGATACCCAACGCCAAGCAACGATGTCGACGTTGCAGTCGGTGACAAAGCTGAAAGCTGCAGGCGGTGAGCTCGCGTGGATGCTTCACCTCGACCGAACCGCAATCCTCGCCAACGCCGAACTGTCATGGCTCGACCTCGCCGAAGAACGAATCGTACGAGAACCAGGAGATCGATCGTCGGAGATAGCCGATACTTCTGATCGAGCAGAGAGAAATGAGGAAACGGTGAAGGAGACCACATGGAAATCCTGAGAATGAGCGAGATCCATCTGCGATTTGGGTCGACCGTTGCGCTAACAGGTGTTGATCTTTCGATTCAGCGCGGCGAGATGGTTGCTCTTACCGGCCGATCCGGTTCCGGCAAGTCCTCCCTGTTGAACATTGCCTCCGGCGCCCTCTCCCCCACGAGGGGCGGGGTCGCTGTGGCTGGCGAGTCGTTCCTCGGACGCTCGGCCGACGAACTGAGCGCTCTTCGACGAAAGCACGTGGCCTTCATCTTCCAGAACCTCAATCTGCTCGGCCGCATTAGCGTGGGCGACAACGTGATGCTGCCGCTCGAGTTTGCCGACGTGTCCTCATCTGAGGCCGAGCAACGAGCCCGCGCCGAACTCGAGCGAGTCGAACTCGGTGACCGATTCGATGCAATGCCGAGCGAACTCTCCGGCGGTGAGCAACAGCGGGTCGGTGTTGCCCGAGCGCTCGCGACCAAACCGGCACTACTTCTCGCTGACGAGCCAACGTCGGCCCTCGACCCAGTAACCGCCGAGATGGTGATGCTGCTGATTCGAAAGGCGGTCGACGAAGACGGAGCGGCCGCCCTGGTCGTCACCCACCAGCCGGCGCAGGCGGCATGGGCCGATCGAGTGATCCGCCTTCGAGACGGCCAGATCGCGTCGACGTCGGTGGGACTGGCAGAACTATGACCGCCCTCGCCCGCACTGGAAAGTCTGAAGCATTTGCCGAACGGCGCATCGCACTCGGCGTTCTCGCGACGCTCGCTCCGCCTGTGGCGGTGTTGAGCTTTGCAGCCGGGACCACGATCGGCCGGATCGGCCCGATCAGTATCGTGAGCCCGGTCATCGTCATCCTCATCGCTGGCTCCGGTGCGTACCTCTATGCAATCTCGAACGCGGCGTTCTCTGCAGCGACACAGCGGCGCCGGGCGCGCTATGAGCTGCTGACGGCTCTCGGGGCAAAGAAGCGCCATCTGCGGTCGCTTCTTGGTTGGGAGCTTGGTGTTCCAGCCGCGGTCGGTATCGGGGTTGGCATTTTGATCGGCACCTCGATCGGCCTCACATTTGATCCGCTCGGGATTAAACGTGAACTCGACCCAGCGGAGGGTGTTTCGCTGCCAGTCGGCGCAGTCACGAGTGCCGTCTTTGTCGCAGCGCCGGCGGCCTTTGGCGTGTTCGCCGCAGCTTCGGCTTCAGCTGCTCGAGTGGGTAAGCCGATATCACCAAGTCAGAGCACACGCCCAGATCACGACACCAAACGCTTTACGAAGCTTGGGCTGGTCACGCTTGCGCTATCGGTGCCGCTTCTCATCGTCTCGATTCTGGCATTCTCGTTCCTCTCCTTCTCGGCGTTCGAACAGTGGGCGCCGTTGGGTATCGCTCTTGGTGTGCTCGGCACGCTGTCCGGAACAACCTTGTTCACCCCAGCGATTCTGCGGTGGGTGAACCGTCAATTCTTTGCGACGGCATCGTCGACCGCCGGAGTTCGCGAACTCAACGACCGGCCTCGTCGTGTGCTCGGTATCTCGGGCGCAGTTCTTGCGCTGTCGGCCCTCGTCGTGATGGCCACCGCCGGACTCCTCAGCGATGAAGGCCAAGAGGACCAACCCGGTGACCGCCGACAGCTCGTAACCTCGCCGGCGGCGCTTAGCGCGGTGGAACGGCTCGCCGAAGCAGACGGGAACGCTGTAGTCGACTCAGTTGTTATCGGAGCGTCAAGAAATAACTCGGTCATCGAGGCTGCCCAGCTGGACGGCGAGATAATCAGCGTCAGGCATTGGAACGCCGACCTCACCCCAGAGCTGGCAGCATTTCTCGAACTTGGGCAGGAGGACATCGATTTTGTCGAGGCCGGAGGCGCTCTCGTGGACTCCGAAGTACTCGGCGACCTCTGGCAGTTGAACGAGGAAACTGAGCAGTATGAGCCGCTCGATATCAAACGAATCTCGCGTGGAGGCGGGATCGGTCAGCCAGGACCTGATGTCTACGTCCGGAGCGACCCGAACGTCGGCGAAACACTCGATGGCGTGCCGCTCAATGTCCTCGTACGGTTCGAAGATCCAATTTCGACGAACCTCGAGAACGCCCTGTGGAACGAAGTACGGACGACTCTCGAATTGCCGCGATCGGTCGACGACTCGACGTTTCGTTGGGTTCTGACCGCGATTGCCGGTGCCTTGTTGTTCTCGTTCGCGTTGTCCTCTTCGAACCTCACAGCGGTCGAGTTAGACGACGAGTTTTCGACGCTCGTCGCGCTCGGCGCTTCGCCAAAGGTCAGGCCGAGGGTGCTTGCGGCACAGAGCGCATGGCTGCTCGGACTCGGTGTGTTGATCGGCTCGGCCGTGGGGTCGCTGCTGTTCTGGGCGGTCACGCGCGGCGATTCATCGGTTCCTGACCCGGTCATCCCGATCGGGGCAATCCTTACCCTCGCCGGCACTGCCGCAGTCGCAACGCTGGTGGTACGGGTGATGCACAGCCACGCTGAACCGGCCCTGTCGAGCCGGCCCCAGACGACCGTAGACGCCTAGGGTACTTAGAGGACGACGACCGAGCGCAGGACTTCGCCAGCTTCCATTTTGTGGAAGGCGTCCTCGACTCCGTCGATGCCGATTGTCTCTGACACAAAGCCGTCGAGGTTGAGACGTCCCTGCTGGTAGAGGTCGATGAGCATCGGGAAGTCACGGCTTGGCAGGCAGTCGCCGTACCACGATGACTTGAGCGAACCGCCACGTCCGAAGACTTCGATGAGCGGCAGTTCGATCTTCATCTCGGGGTTTGGCACGCCGACGAGAACGACGGTGCCCGCAAGGTCGCGGGCGTAGAAAGCCTGTTCGTAGGTAACCGGAAGGCCGACAGCCTCGATTGCGACGTCGACGCCGTTGCCGCCGGTGAGTTCGCGAATTGCTTCGATTGGATCGACCTCTGACGAGTTGACGGTGTGGGTTGCGCCGAACCCCTTTGCCCATTCGAGTTTGGTGTCGTCGATATCGACCGCAATGATCGTGCTCGCACCCGCAATCCGTGCGCCCTCGATCGCTGCATCGCCCACGCCTCCACAGCCAAAGACGGCGACCGAGTCGCCTCGTTGGACATTGCCGGTGTTCAGCGCAGCGCCGATGCCAGCCATGATTCCACAGCCGATAAGCCCTGCGACCTCAGGATTTACGTCGGGGTCAACCTTGGTTGCTTGCCCTGCGTGCACCAGAGTCTTTTCGGCGAATGCGCCAATGCCAAGCGCTGGGGACAATTCGACACCGTCGAGGGTCATCTTCTGAGTTGCGTTGTTGGTGTTGAAGCAAATGTGGGGGTTGCCGCGCTTGCACGATCGACACTCTCCGCACACGGCACGCCAGTTGAGGATGACGAAGTCGCCAACGGCGATGTCGGTGACACCCTCGCCGATCGCTTCGACGATGCCCGATGCTTCGTGACCGAGCAAGAACGGGAACTCATCGTTGATTGCACCCTCGCGATAGTGCAGGTCGGTATGGCATACACCGCATGCCTTTATGTCGATCAGCGCCTCGCCGGGGCCAGGATCTGGAACGTCGATCTCGACGACCTCAACGGGCGCCCCCTTCGAACGTGCGATAACTGCTTTAACCTTGTGCGACATAATTCCCCCTTAGGACTGCGGGAAAGACTAGCCAACCAACGGAGCAAGCTCCTAAGCCGGTTGAGGCGGACACCGCCGCCTCCGGCGTCCAGCCTCCGTGGCACGTGAACGGCCCCCATTAGGGGAAGATGGTGAATTTGTGGTGCCCTGCGAGAATCAGCGGCGGAGCCGCTCGCAGCGCACCGCAAATTCAGACGTCTAAGTAACGCGAGACGGCAAAGACCGAGCCGATGGTGGCGACCAGAGTGCCGATGATGAGGGCGTAAATCGAGATTTCAAGGAACTCGGCATCGGTGACTCTGAAGCCCTCGAGTAGCCGGAGGCGGTCCGATTCGGAGAAGTCCTCGATCACATATCTTCGTGCGAACGCGAGCAGCGGCAGCGCGAGGAGCGCGCCGATGATGCCTTGGAAGAGGCCTTCGATCATGAACGGTATTCGAATGAACCAGTTCGACGCCCCCACGAGTTTCATGATCTCGATCTCGTTGCGCCTCGATGCAATGGCGATGCTGAGCGTCGTCAAGATCACGATCGCCGACGCGACGAGCAGCACGACGCCGACCCACAGCATGATCGTGCTGATCTTTTGGGCGTTGTCCTGAATTTCTCGAATCACCTCGGTCGCGAACACGACCGTTCGCACCCCGGGTTCGTCTTGGAATGCCTGGCCGAGTGCCTCGACGGCACCTGCTTCGACATCGGTCGGCCGAATGCGGAAGCTCGGCGGCATCGTGTCGGGGCTAATGGTCGCAAGCAGTTCAGGGTCTCCGGCGAAGAACTCTTCGAATTCTTGGAAGGTTTGCTCTTTGGTCACGAAGTTGAAGTCTTCGATGCCGCTGCCGACACTGTCGTCGAGCAGGGTTCGAACGGCGTCGATCTCGCCTTGTTCGGCATCGGCCCGCATGAAGACGACAAACTCGATGCCGCCTTCCCACCGTTGCGTGGCATTGTCGACGCCACGGGCAACGAGTTGTGAGGCGCCGAAGAGGCTGAGCGAAACCGCCGCCACCATGATCGACGCCAAGGTGAGCGCAATGTTGCGCCAAATGTTTTGCCCGGTCTCGCCGAGAAGAAAGCGAATTTTGCCGATCATCGGTATTGACCTCCAGATTGATCTCGCACAATCTTGCCATCACTGAGTTCGATTACTCGTCGCCTCATCGTGTCGACAATGCCACGGTCGTGCGTTGCCATGACGACGGTCGTGCCGGTTCTATTGATTCGATCGAGCAGCCGCATAATTCCGACGGCGGTGTCGGGGTCGAGGTTGCCCGTTGGCTCGTCGGCCAAGAGTATGAGCGGCCGATTCACAAAGGCGCGGGCGATCGACACGCGCTGTTGCTCGCCGCCGGACAGTTCATCGGGAAGGCGATGGGACTTCTCGGACAGGCCAACGAGGTCGAGGATTGCGGGAACCTGCTGGTCGATGACATCTTTCGGACGGCCGATCACCTCGAGGGCGAAGGCCACGTTGCTCGCAACGGTTCGTTTCGGCAACAAGCGGAAGTCTTGGAAGATGCACCCGATATTGCGTCGCAGAAACGGCACCTTCCAACTGGAAAGCTCGACGATGTCTTTGCCAGCCACAAAGACCTTGCCCGAAGTGGGCTTCTCTTCGCGGTTGAGCAGTCGAATCATCGTCGACTTACCCGAGCCCGATGCGCCGACAAGAAAGACGAACTCGCCCTTCTCGATCTCTGCTGAGGCGTTGATGAGCGCAGGAGAATCGGCGCTGTATTCTTTGCTGACGTTTTCTAACCGGATCATGTGGGGGGCTCCGCTTCGGCGCGATTCCAACGCAAATATGACTCTACGAATGGATCTAGATTTCCGCCTAGGACCGCATCGACATTACCCGTTTCGTGCTCGGTGCGGAGGTCCTTGACCATCTGATAGGGATGCAAGACATAGGAACGGATTTGTGAGCCGAAGCCAACGTTGGTGTTCTCACCGCTAATGGCGGCGATTTCGGCGTCTCGCTTCTGACGTTCCAACTCGAGAAGTTTGGCTGCCATCATGGCCATGGCCTTGTCTTTGTTCTGGTGCTGGCTTCGTTCGTTCTGACACTGGGTGACCGTGCCGGTTGGGATGTGGGTGATGCGAATTGCCGAGTCGGTCACGTTGACGTGCTGTCCGCCGGCACCCGAAGATCGGAAGGTGTCGATTCGCAGGTCCTTTTCGTCGATGTCGACCTCGTTGGTCATCTCTTCGAAGAACGGGGTCACCGCCATTGCGGCAAATGCGGTTTGTCGTTTTCCTTCGGAGTTAAACGGCGAGATGCGCACGAGCCGGTGAACACCGTGCTCGCCCTGCAACAGGCCATAGGCATGGCGACCCTTGATCATGAACTCGGCAGACGAGATGCCGGCTTCGTTTCCGTCGGACGCGTAGAGCAGTTCGTAGTCGAAGCCTCGGGTGTCGGCCCAGCGTTGATACATGCGCAGGAGGGTTTCGGCCCAGTCTTGGGCGTCGGTGCCGCCCTCGCCGCTCTTGATTTGGCAGACGGCGTCTCGTTCGTCGAACTCACCGATGAACAGAGCCCGCAATTCGAGGTCATCGAGCGACTGAGACATTGCGCTGACGACGTCGTCGATTTCGGAGATGAGGGTCTCGTCGGATTCTTCGGCAGCCATCTCGGCGAGCGTCTCGGCATCTTCGAGCTTTGCGGTCAGCCCATCGAAGAGTGCAATGTCGTCGTTGACCGCCGAAAGTTCGGTCTGAACGAGTCGAGCAGCATTCGCATCGTCCCAGAGGTCGGGGCGCGACATTTCGGCCTCGAGTTGAGGCTGACGTGACCGCTGTTCGTCTATCCGGAGATAGCCAGCCGCCTCATCGAGACGCGCTTTCAGCGCGACGAACGTGTCGGAGAAATCTTGCATGGGAACTTGCCGCTAGTGGTCAGGTGACCGCTCGGTCTAGCGACCGTGGCAGTGCTTAAACTTACTACCGCTTCCGCACGGGCATGGCGCGTTACGTCCGACATTCTCGAACTCGTCGTTCACCTTCGGCGTGGGCGCAGGCGCTGCCTTGTTGGCCTCGGCCGGTGCATCACCGGCTGGAATAGCCGATGCTCGCCGCTTGGAGGGCTTTCCTTGCGTCGGTGTTGCGCCATTTGTTGGAGCCGACGAGTCGTTGCTCACCGGCTGATTCTCGATAACTGTTGGTGCCTTCGGCGTCTTGGCCGACCGGCCCGTCTTCTTGCCACGGCCGGCTTTGGCGGCGGGCGCAGCCGCAGCACCAAGCTTTGGCATCTGTAGCTTCTTTGGCGCGAGCACGATCTTGAGCGAACCGTCGGGGTTCGTTGGCCGGTTCAGCACCCGTGCACCAGGTGGAAGGTTCGCTGCGCCTTGCTGGCCAGCTGCACCATCTTGTTGGGAGCCCGCAGCGCCTTCTGCACCTTCTGCTGAGGCTTCGTCTTTTGGCTTGACCTCGACGTGCATCACGTAACGGACGAATTCGGTGTCGATGCCATTCAGCATCTGACCAAACATCTCGAACCCTTCACGCTGCCATTCGGTGGCCGGGTCTTTCTGTCCCATTGCCCGCAGGTGAATACCTTGGCGCAGATGGTCCATTGCATAGAGGTGATCGCGCCAACGCTGATCGATGAGGCGCAACATCACCTGACGTTCGACCTGGCGCATGACTTCTTCACCCACGGTCTCTTCGCGATTCTCGTATCGCTCGATCGCGCTGGTGAGCAGCAGGTTGTTGAGTTCGACCGAATCAGCAGTCGCGTCGAATGCATCGGCATCGAGTTCGGTCGGCCAATAACCCTGGACTTCTGACTCGAGCGTGTCGACGTCCCACTCGGCTTTGTCGGGGTCGGCGGCGTGTGTCTCGACGAGGCTGTCGACCAATTCGGTGATCGTTTCGACGGTTTCGTCTCGGAGGTCTTCGCCTTCAAGAATTGCGGCGCGGCGCTGGTAGATGACCTTGCGCTGTTCGTTCATGACCTCGTCGTACTTGAGGACGTTCTGTCGCGCTTCAGCGTTCTTTGCCTCGACCGTGTTCTGTGCACGTTCGATTGCCTTGGTCACCATCTTTGCTTCGATGGGCACATCTTCGGGAAGCGCGCGTTCCATCACGTAGTTCATTGCGCCAGTCGCAAAGAGCCGCATGAGTTCGTCTTCGAGCGACAGGTAGAAGCGGCTCTCGCCGGGGTCGCCCTGTCGGCCAGAACGGCCGCGGAGCTGGTTGTCGATTCGTCGACTTTCGTGACGTTCGGTGCCGAGCACGTAGAGGCCCCCGAGTTCGATGACCCGCTCGCCGTCGGCGTTGCATTGTTCGGTGTACTTCTCGAGAAGTTCGTTGTAGCGAGCTTCGTATTCTTCGCTTCCCTCTTCGAGGTCTTGTTCCATACGAATGTCTCGTTCAGCGAGACCTTCAGGGTCGCCGCCGAGCTTGATGTCGACCCCGCGGCCAGCCATGTTCGTTGCAACCGTGACGCCGTGAAGACGGCCAGCTTGGGCAACGATGTGGCCTTCCTTGGTGTGCTGCTTTGCGTTCAACACGGTGTGTTTCACGCCGCGCTGTTCGAGTAGGCGACCGAGCTTCTCGGACTTTTCGACCGAGACGGTACCGACGAGGACGGGCTGGCCGGTCTTGGTCCGCCCCTCGATGTCATCGGCAACGGCATTGAACTTGCCATCTTCGGTTTTGAAGATGAGGTCGGCTTCGTCGGCGCGAACGACGGGAAGGTTGGTTGGGATCTGTGCGACCTGGAGGCCATAGGTCGAGGCCAACTCGGCGGCTTCGGTCTGCGCGGTTCCGGTCATGCCAGCAAGCTTTTCGTACTGGCGGTAGTAGTTCTGGAGCGTGATCGTGGCGAGGGTTTGATTCTCCTCTTTGATCTTCACGCCTTCTTTTGCTTCGACCGCTTGGTGCAAGCCATCGGACCAGCGGCGGCCATCGAGCACACGGCCGGTGAACTCGTCGACGATCTTCACTTCGCCGCCGTCGACCAAGTATTCCTTGTCTCGCTTGTACAGCTCTTTTGCTTTCAGCGAGACGAGCAGTTGGTGGACAAAGTTGGCGTTTGCCGATGCCGGGTCGTAGAGGTTTTCGATGCCGAGCGCGCGCTCGACTTCGAAGACGCCTTCTTCGGTCGGCGCAACGATGCGCTTTTCTTCGTCGACGTCATAGTGCTCGTCTCGTACGAGCGAGCGGGCAATACTTGCAAAGCGGTAGTAGATCTGGGCTGCGTCGGCGACCTTGCCCGAGATGATGAGCGGCGTACGGGCTTCGTCGATGAGGATCGAGTCGATCTCGTCGACAATGCAGTAGGTGTAGTCGCGCTGGACCCGGGCGGCTGCGGTCATGGCCATGTTGTCGCGCAAGTAGTCGAAGCCGAACTCGTTGTTCGTTCCGTAGGTGATGTCGGCGGCGTACTGTTGCCGCTTGAAATCGGCGTTGCGGTTGCCCGGGATGATGAGGCCAACGCTGAGGCCCATCCACTTGTGCAGCCGGCCCATCTGTTGCATGTCTCGTTCGGCGAGATAGTCGTTGACCGTGACGAGGTGCATGCCCTTGCCGTTGAGGCCGTTCAAGTAGGCAGCGAGGGTCGATACGAGCGTCTTGCCCTCACCGGTTCGCATTTCGGCAACCCAGCCAAGGTGCAGCGCGAGGCCGCCCATGAGCTGCACGTCGTAGTGACGCATGCCGAGGGTTCGAACCGATGCCTCGCGAACCGTGGCGAACGCTTCGACAAGCAAGTCGTCGAGCGTGGCACCGTTGGCCAACTGATCCCGGAACTCGGTCGTCTTTGCGGCCAACTCATCGTCGGAGAGCGCCTGATATTGCGGTTCGAGTGCGTTGACGTCGGGCACGATGGCCTCGAGGGCGCGCAGCTTCTTGCCCTCACCGCTTCGTAGGACCTTTTTGAACATGCTCATAGCAACTTCAGCCTAGTGCCGACCATCAGGACTACCTTCGGCAGGTCCCGTCGAAACATCAGGATTTCAGAAGTTCTTCTATGACGCTTGTCTTTGCTCAGGAAGCGTCGATAAGGCCGACGTCGCCGTCGTCGCGGAGGTACACGACCGCAGACCGGTCGGTCTCGCTGTTGGTGAACAGGAAGAAGTCGTGGCCGAGCAGTTCCATTTGCAGAACGGCGTCTTCGGCGCTCATTGGCTCGATCGCAAACTGCTTCTTCTTCACGATCGTCGAGACGTTCTCCTCTTCGACCGGGATATCGCCCGAGATCGGCAACGGGTCATCGAGACGGATCGACTGCTCACCGGACGCCTCGTGGCGGTGCAACTTCGACTTCAGCTTGTAGAGCTGGTGCTCGAGCTTTTCAATTGCGAGATCGATCGCCGTATACGGATCGGGTGCGGTCACCTTTGTTCGCACGTGATGACCGTGGCCGAGAACAGTCACTTCGCAGATTTCTTTGTCCGCAATTCTGGGGTTGCGTTCTTCGCAGAAATGGACATCAGCTCGCTCTAGGCCAGGTACATACTTATCGAGCCTGCCAAGTTTCGACTCGGTGAGGTCCTGCAATCGGTCCGATACCACGGTTCGACGAGAGCTGATGTTTACCTGCATAGGGCAACGCCTCCATATCTTTTAGGTTGTGACGGTCTTCACACCTCACGGTAGCGCAAGTGAGGCGTAGACCAATAATGCCGGGCGCCGGTTATTTGCAGATCGATGCCGCAGCATCGTTTGCACGCTGTTCATAAGCGGTCTTCGGCGGGGTCGATGCCAGCGCGACGAACGCAATATTGTGCGCTCCGGCAAGGCGAAGCGCTGCCGCACATGCAACCGCAGTGGCGCCGGTCGTGAGCACATCGTCGACGAGCAAAATACGTTCGGGAACCCGCGACATCGCCCGGAACTGCACGGCCCTACGCTCGAGCCGACCACGCGAGCGCTGACTGCCATCGTCGATTCGCACGAGCGGTTGCAGAACCGGAACATCCAGCTGGCGAGACAGCTGTTTCGCCATGAGTTGGGGGATGTCGTAGCCACGCTTTCGTAGCCGTGCGCGTTGGGCTGGCACCGCCACGATGGCATCGAATTCGCCCCAGAGCGACATTGCCAACGCCGTGACGAGCGTTCCCAGACCCTGTCGTCGGTTCTGGTACTTGATCGCCTGAACCACCTTCGCCCCCACCGCTTCGTAGCTACATAGGACCGTCGCTTGGTCGATGCCGAGCAACGGCGGCACCTGCGCTGTCGACAGCCGGTGCACACACGCCTGACAAATTCCGCGTGCACTCGCTCCACACACCGTGCAAGAATCGCCGAACCATTCACTAAACACGCCCATCAGCCCGATGTTACGGACAGGCCCTGACAGCGTGACCCCAACCGGGTCAGCAGCGAAAAGGACAGAGGTAGAAGTACCGCGTTAGGGTCGATTATGGGGATTCACGGAACGGTCGCACCGGGGTACGAGAAAGTTCGCGAGGTCTTCGAACGAACTTTGCCGAGGGCAAAGAGGTTGGCGCCGCGTGTTCAGCTGTCGTCGACAATGAACTTGTCGTCGACCTCTGGGGTGGCTACGCCGAACCCAAGACCAAGCGCGAGTGGACCGAAGACACCATCGTCAACGTGTTCTCGACGACCAAGGGAATGGCGTCGATCGCCGTCCTTCACGCCGCATCACACGGCCTCTTCGGCTTCGACGACCGAGTCAGCGACCACTGGCCCCAGTTCGCAGCCAACGGCAAAGCCGATGTCACCGTGCGCCAACTGCTCGCGCACCAAGCGGGGCTGTGCGCGATCGACATGAAGATCACGCCCGACATGCTCGCCGACCCCGAGAAGCTCACCGTCGCCCTAGCTGACCAGAAGCCCGCGTGGGAACCGGGCACGAAGCACGGCTATCACGGAATCAGCCTTGGCTGGTACGAGTCCGAGCTCATCCGACACACCGATCCGAAGGGCCGCACGATTGGCCAGTACTTCAATGACGAGATCGCCCAACCGCTCGATCTCGACTTTTGGATTGGCCTACCCGATGACATCCCAGCCATCCGCATCGCCCGCGTTCAGGGCGATTGGTACCGCGCTCGTATGGTCGCCAACATTTCAAAGCAACCGACCGAGTTCGTTAAGGGATTCCTCAACCCCAAGTCACTCACGGCACGAACCTTCTCCAACCCGATGATGCTCGGCAAGCCCGCCCGCTACAACAACCCTGAGATGCGAAAGCTCGAACTCCCCGCCGCAAACGGCCACGGCACCGCACGCGCTATCGCTACGGCCTATGGCGAGATCGCCGCGGGCGGCAAACAACTTGGCATCACGAACGAAGTTCTCGCCGATGTGTCGACCGCCGCGTCCGACCCATCGGAGGGGCTCTTCGACCTGGTTCTCCACGATGACACCCGCTTCTCGCTCGGCTACTGCAAACCGTGAGACGGCTTCGAGTTCGGCACACCTTCGGCCTTTGGCACACCCGGCGCTGGCGGCTCGCTCGGCTTCGGCGACCCCGAACGCAAGCTCGGCTTTGCCTACGTGATGAACCGCATGGATTATTACCTGTTCGATGACCCTCGCAAGCACGCACTACGCGAAGCGGTCATCGACTGCCTTCCCGCCAATAGTTGAATACCACATGACCAACGGTCTGCGGCTTGTAACGATCGGCCTGCTCTTGCGCACCGAGCCCTAACCCATCGAGAGATGACTCCAGGCGAGCGTTAAGCGCCGCGCCCCCGACAACGTTCGGCCCCCAGCTCGCAACGTGTTCGGGAATCTCAAGGTCGGTGTACTCCCCCGCCACCGCCCACGCATCGCCAGGAACAGGCGCCACCGGCAATACCCCGACCAGCGGAACGTAGCGGTTACACAGCAGCCATACCCCGACCCGCTCAAGGTGCACCGCATCGAACGACGCATGCTCC
>CALHXU010000008.1 GCA_938040365.1 uncultured Acidimicrobiales bacterium | reverse complement strand
GGCCCAAAGACGACCTTGCCTTGCGCGCGAAGTTCATCAGCGAGGCCGTCGACGAGAGGGACCTCAGGTCCAATGACGAACAAGTCAGCGTCGATCTCGGTCGCCGGCGTCGCAACCGAGCCGGGGATACCGGCGTTACCGGGCGTAACGATGACCTCGGTCGCCGTTCGCGAAAGCACATCGCTAAGCGCGTGCTCACGACCACCGGAACCAACGACGACAACCCGGGTCATCGATCGCTACTCCGAGAAATGGATTACTTGCTTGCGACCGGGGCCAACGCCGACCATCGTTACCGGCATGCCGCACTGTTCTTGGAGGAACATGAGGTAGTCGTCTGCCTCTTTGGGAAGCTCGGACCGCTCGGTGACTTGGGTGAGGTCGGTCTTCCAGCCGGGCAGTGTTTCATAGACCGGAGTCACGTTGTGCAGGACCGTCTGATGGTAGGGGAAATCATCGAGGCGTTCGCCTTCGTGTTCATAACCAACGCACACCTTGATCTCGTCGAGTTGATCGAGGACATCGAGCTTGACGATCGCGAGTTCGGAAAGTGAATTCACTCGGCGCGCGTATCGCATCATCACACAGTCGAAATATCCGGGGCGTCGCTTGCGCCCGGTGTTGGTTCCGTACTCGTGGCCAACATCGACAATGTGGTTACCCACCTCGTCGAAGAGCTCGGTGGGAAACGGGCCGGCACCGACTCGGGTGATGTAGGCCTTCGCCACACCAACGACTCGATCGATGTACATGGGCCCGACACCCGAACCGACAGAAGCTCCACCAGCGGTGGGGTTTGACGATGTGACGAACGGGTAGGTGCCATGGTCGAGATCGAGGAAGGTCGCCTGCGCGCCCTCGAGCAGAACATCATCGCCAGCTTCGAGGCGTTCATGAACCAACGAGATGGTGTCGGTGACGAGCGGTTCGAGCTTTGGCCTGTACTCGTTGAGGAAGGTGTTTGCGATCTCGTCGATATCGAACCCGAGCTTGTTGTACACCCGCGCCATCACCGGGTTGAGTTGGTTCAACACGACTTCGAGTTTCTCGCGGAAGATCTTCTCATCGAGCAAATCTTGCACCCGCAATCCCGAACGCATTGCCTTATCGGCATAAGCCGGGCCGATGCCGCGTTTGGTCGTCCCAAGCTTGTTCTTGCCAAGGTGGCGCTCTTGGAGCGCATCGAGGCTCTGGTGATACGGGAAGATCAGGTGCGCGTTCCCGCTGATGCGGAGTCGGGAGGTGTCGACGCCCTTTGACTCGAGCATCTCCATCTCTTTGATCAACACGCCAGCGTCCACGACAACCCCATTGCCAATCACCGGTGTGATGTGGTCATAGAGCACGCCCGAAGGAACGAGTTGCAACGCAAAGCTCTCGCCTTCGACGACGATCGTGTGGCCCGCATTGTGGCCGCCTTGAAAGCGAACCACGGTTGACATGTCACGTGCGAGGAGGTCGGTAAATTTACCCTTGCCCTCGTCGCCCCATTGTGTCCCAACGATGACTGTTGCACCCATTGGAATACCTCCCAGTCGAAAATCCGACTTGGTAACCCTAGCTGGAGGCGTGGAAAACGCCCGTATTCAGAGACACCGACTCCCGTCACAAGGTGAACGGCAGTCCAGTGCCCCAGAATCGAATCGGGTAGCGGGGCCGAGCGCCCGAACAACCCGTCGCCAAGGGCGACAGGAGCGGGTGCCGGGCTGAAAAAGCGCAGTCGAACAATCAGGCGCGAAGCGCTGATCGACTCAGCTACTTAACCAGTAAAGGTAGGCGTGCCTGGGGTTACCTGAGCGACCGGCGCCGTAGCAACCTCATTGAGAACCTCGGTCGTGACCGGCTCTGGAGCAACCTCGACGATGCCCTGAACTTCGGTGGTAACCGGCTCTGGGCCAGTGCAGAAGATGTCGACAAAGACATCGACTTCGAAGGTCGTTGGGAAGGTGATGGTCTTGGTTGCGTCCTCTTCGACCACGATCAGGTCTTCGACGCCGACGGGCGTGACCGTCATCGCGCAATCATGATCGCTCATCGATGGGAAGGTAACGGTGCAGACCGAACCTGGTGCGACAGGGTCCTGCACGAGATCGACCGCCGAGTCAGCGTTTATTCCGGTTCCGATTCCTTCGGTGAACTCGTTGAAGCCGTCGATGTCTTGGCAAATGAGTGTGATGGCCTCGGGGTCGATGTTTGTCGAGTCGTAGTTGATCGAAACACTCGATTCGAGGTCCGGGTCGATCGCCGCTGGCTCCTCGACCTCCTCGACGATTCCTTCAACCTCGGTGGTTGGCTCTTCGGCTGGTGGCTCTTCAACAGGTACTTCTTCGGAGGGTCCTCCACTGAGGGTTCCAACACAAACCGCACGTACCGAGTTTGGTGTGCTCGCCCCGATCGCGGCGTGCGTGACGCGCACGGCAACCGCATCTTCGGCCAAGGTCACTTCGCCGAGCGAACCTGACCAGAACGCTGTCTCGACTCCGGTCTCAAGGTCGCCGGTTACACCAGAGGTTGCGAGGACCGAACCGTCGGCAGCGATGAATTCGGCAAACCACTGCTCGTTCGGCTGGTCCGAAGTCTCTGTGCGGAATTCATATCCGTCCGTGGAGACCGCACCAATTTCGTACGTTCCTGCTGCGAGGTCGTAGGCCTGGGTTTGCGATGTTGGACCGCCCGACAGGAGGTGATTCTCGTAGTTGTCGAGTCCGAAGAACTCCGCCTCGGCGCCAAACCGGACTGCGTCAGCGGGACAGCGAGCAAAAACGCCGTCTTGCGCGCCCGCGAAAGTGGACGCGGTAATCAGCGACGCTGCGAGAAGCAGAATGGATCCCGCGCCGACCGCTGCTTGCTTCCGCCTGAGCTGTGTTGAGGATTTCATGTGGAGCCCTTCCCTAATTCGCCAAAAAAGGTTTCGTCGTAAGTGCGTCATTGGTGACGACCGGAGGACAGAAAGTCCACCGGTTGACTGATCCTTTGCGCGAATCCTGTCGCGAGCCAACTCCGGCGAAAACTATTTCACTGAGTGTCCGAGTTTGATCGAACAATCTCGTCCGAGGGCGGCTATGCGGGTCAGCTAAACGTGAGCTGGTCACCCTCGGGCGCGACATCGACGCGCACTGTCGCGTCTTCACCGAAAGACCCTTCGAGCAGTTGCACCGCAAGCGCGTCAGCGACGTGTCGTTGCACGACTCGCTTGAGCGGACGAGCACCAAAGTCAGGGTCGTAACCCTGTTCGGCCAGCCA
>CALHXU010000007.1 GCA_938040365.1 uncultured Acidimicrobiales bacterium | reverse complement strand
GCCGAGGTCGACGGAGCGTGGAAGCACCCGACACGACAAGCCGTTTTCGTCGGCGACTTCATCGACCGAGGCCCCGAGCAACTTCGCTCGGTGGCGCTCCCACGAAAGATGGTCGAAGCGGGCAATGCGCTTGCGGTCATTGGCAATCACGAATTCAACGCCGCATCACTCGCAACCAAAGACGGTGCCGGCGAATGGAACCGAGCCCATAGCGAGCGCAACCTTTCGCAGAGCAAGGTGTTTCTCGACGAAGCGAACTTCGGGTCGGCCGACCACCACGACATCATCGACTGGTTCATGACGCTGCCACTGTGGCTCGACCTCGATGGCCTTCGAGTGGTGCACGCATGCTGGCACCCAGAATCGATGGCACTACTCCAGCCCTGGCTGTCGTCTTCGGGTTCGATGACTCCCGAGATGATCGTCGAAGCGAACGTTCGAGGCAGCGGCGCCTTCGACGCGATCGAAGTTGTGCTGAAAGGCCCCGAAGCCGAACTCGGCGGCTACTGCTACGCCGACAAAGACGGCATCGAGCGAACGAGCGGTCGCGTGACCTGGTGGGACCCAGCAGCGACCACACTCGCCGCGGGCATCCGCCTCGCCCCCGACTGGAAGATCTACAACCCCGACACCAACCCCGTCGACCGACTGCCCGATACTCCGCTGCCCGAGTGGGTGCGAGGCATCACCCCGACCGACCCGAGCCGCTCACCGGTCTGCTTTGGCCACTACTGGTTCCGGATTCAAGACGGGCTCGCCGTCATCGATCCGAAGTCGGCGTGCGTCGACTACAGCGCCGTCAAAGGCGGCCCGCTCGTCGCCTACCGATGGTCCGGCGAAACCGAACTCACCAGCGACAACCTCGTCATGACGGACGTTCCCGCGTAGAGCTCAGCTCTCGTCGAGGCCCTAGAGCCTGTCAGACCACCTTTGTACCTTCTTAGATCAGACGAGATCCCGAAGGCACAGTGGTATGGTAAGCGGTATGGCAACGAAAAAGGTTACGATCACAATTCCGGTCGAGCACCTCAACGAGATTCGCTCCCTCGTAGAGTCGAGCCAGGCATCGAGCGTGTCAGGGTTCGTGCAACACGCTGTAAGAAATGCACTCGATGATGTGTCCGGCTGGGCCGCAATGCTCGACCTGGCGCTAGACGAGACGGGTGGACCGCTCACCACCAAAGAACGTAAGTGGGCTGACTCAGTTCTCAAGAACCCACCAGCGGCGTAGTGGGCGGGGTAACACTGGACGCTGGCGCACTTATCGGACTCGACCGGAACGTCCGACAAGTGGTTGCGCTCATCGCTCGCGCGACGGAGCTCGGCGTTCCCGTGATTGTTCCCGCATCAGCACTCGCTCAGGCTGTCCGTCAGCCTGAAAGACAGGCCAGGCTCTCCCGGCTCATCCGACAACCGGGGACCACCGTCATTCCCATCGATCGGGTTGACGCTGTTCGCGTGGGTCGGCTGCTTGCGACGAGTGGCACCTCCGATGTCGTCGATGCTCACGTCGTTATCTGTGCGCAACGGCAATCGACGGCCGTTGTCACGTCAGACTCCGGCGACATTTCGAGGCTCGACCCGACGCTTGAACTCGTCGAGGTCTGATCAGGCGAACCCGAGATACGTGATGGGTCCGCTGAGCAATGCTCGTCGATCGCTGCTTGTGATCGCCTCGCCAGGTATCAGTTCGATTCCATCATCGACCACCAGCGCCAAGTTCGACTTAAATGCAACGAGCTCCGGGCTCACGGCTTCAATGATCGGATTCCGTTGCCAAATCGTTGGATCGGTCACTTCCTCGAGAGTGGCGATCTCACCGCTTCGGCCGACGTTGAGGAATCGCATCGTCGTCGAATCGTCGAGCGAAATCCCAAGCCAGCCCGAATCGAGGGGAAGTACTGCCATCAAGTTTGAGGCGCCGATCGCAAGCTCGGTCACGCTGCCGGCGTCGGTATCGACGAGAAAGTAGTTCAAGGCTCCCGAAGGTATGTACAGATCCGCATCGTCGAAGTCACCTTCGTCATGTGATGGGCACGCATCCTCGCCCGCCAGGCTTTCGCACGTCGTGAGGGAAACGATCGCAAGTGATTCGATGCCGCCAGCATCGATACGGGTAATGAAACGAATCTGGTCTTCGGACCGCGTGTCGATGTAGACCGCTCCGTCAATCGAAGGGAGCGGGTCTGCATCGAACGCAGCGAGATCGAATGGGTGCGTTGCAAGAAGGTCCCCGGAGTTGCGGTCGCGCACCGCTACCTCGCCATCCAATAGGACCGCAAAGGGGTCGCCGTCAAATGGTTGCACCGCACGAGAGAAGGATCTCGACTCATCAAGCGTTGGTGCTGGAGGCACGCTCTCGATCCGCTGGATCTCGACCGTTTCTGCGGTTGGTGCCTGAACAGTCTCGTCGACGGGACCCTCGGTCGTAGTTGACGAATCGGCGGACTCGGACTCGTCTTCCACCGTGGTCGCCGGTGGCTGTGCCGAAACCTCAGATTCGGGGGATCCGCACGCGCCCAGGAAGAGGAGCAGGCCAAGAGCGAGAACGGTTCGTAGTCGCCCACCGCTAGCCAAAAGATGATGGTTCGTTCTGAAGATATGCATGCACGTTCTACGAGGACTATCGGAATCTGGTTCCCGAAATCGAGAAGACGAAGACGTCATAGCGGAATCGTTGGTCCAATCACGATCGTTGCCAAATCAACGATTATCGAGGCAAATCCGGGTGTAAGTCGAACGGCCCGGGGGCTGTCCCCCATATTCCAAAGGGCGAAGGTCACCGATAGTTGATCTATCGAAACAACGCAAAGGACATCGGCCATGAACTCCCCACAAAAGCTACTGACGCTCACTACCTTCACTTTCCTCATGGCAGCCTGTGGCGGCACCGAGGAGCCAACAAGCCAACTCGCCTTCCAAGAAGATGTAGTTGCCGAGGTCGATGAACTTGATGTCGTTGCTGAGTCCGACTCCGTCGATGAGCCTGCGGAGGTCGAAGAACCCGCCGTTGTGGTGGCGCCCGCTCCGTCAACGTCGGTTCCGACGGCCGAGCTTACGAGCAGCGGCACCTCAGACGTTGCCCCGGTTGTGGTGATATCTCCAGCAACAGAAACGTCAACGACCACCGCAGCCCCGACTACCACAACCACCACAGCTCCAACCACGACGACGACCGTTCCCGTGGCCGCAACATGTGAAGGTGACCGCTACACGGTCACCATCCCTGACGGTTGGTATCACCGCGACTGTAGCGAGTTCTCCCCCGCAAACTTCCCTCAGCCCGGCGATTCGCTCGAGCGTGAGTGGAGGAGCGAGATCAGCGCAGAGTTCACCGCCGAGACCCCGACCGAGTTGATCTCACGACTCGACGCACTCAGCTACCTCAACGTGGTCGACACCATCGAAACCAGCGTCGACGGACTTCCCGTCTTGCGCTTCACGATCGAAAGCGTCATCGTCGATGAGGACGAGCGGGAGCGAGATGCGATTGCGGTCGACGCAGGTGACGGCACATTCTTCATCTCGGCCAGCAGCATGCCCGACAGCAACTTCGGCCCGACGCTCGCAACCTTGGAAGAACGCTACGCAACGTCGATCGCAGCGATGGAACAGATCGTCTCGAACATCGATATAGAAGAAGGCGTAGCGCCCGCACAAGCTGCATGGCCTTTGACCTCGCTGACGTTTAACCCCATCAACTGCGCAACGGGGCAGTTCGCCTTCAACGCACGAACCAACGCTGCCGAAACCGGATTCTCCGTCGAGTCGGTTGTCCTTCAACGACCAAACCAAGCCGACGAATCGCTTTCTGTCCGCAACGACGGCCTCTACCAGGTACCCGGTTGGGACGGATCACAAGATGTCACTGCTTTCATCTCCTACTCCGACGATGCCGGCACTTTCGTCAAAGAGATCGGAACCCAAGGCTGCGCCGACCTGCTCGGTGGTGACTACCAAATCTGCACCGACGACGACGTCGCCATTGCCTATCCACTCGACCTCGATAGCCACATCGACTTAGGGCCTTACCTCGACCAGGGTTGTGCGTTCTTCCGCTACGGCCCCGAAGACGGCCATGAAGATCATGCCGTCACGCTCACCCAATATCCCGGCGAAAGCTTCCAAGAAGTCCGCGACGAGGTCATCCGGTTCGGAACTCACGTCCTCGATCAGACCCTCCCCCAGGGTGGACCAAACGAGGTCTACAACCGCATGCGCCTCGACGGCGCCGACGTGATTACGGCCCGTATCTGGATCATCACCGACAACAACGACACCGTGTGGGTCCTACAGGGCGAGGTGCCTAACGCCGGAGATACGTCGGCGATCGATCGCCTCGACGACATGGCCGCAAGCCTCACCTTTCTCCGATAGGTATTAGCCCTTCGGGGGTCGGTTTTTCCGGTTGTTCCAACAGCCTCGATGCCAGTGGCGTCGCAGGTCGACGGCGTCGGGCGGCACGGCAACGATGTGGCCAAGCCCCTTTGGAATATCACGGTTGCAGCCGGGGCAGAGATACACCTTGTTTGCTTGATAGGGCTGGATAGCGCGGGTCTCGGCGCCTTCCCAAAAATCAAACTTTGCCACAGGTGCAACCTCCTCCCCCGAAGGTACTCAGCAATCGAAGCGGTTCCATTCGTTCAGAGCAAACCTGGACGGCGGACGAAAATTTCGAGCGAGGTCTGGAATACAAATTCGATAGCGGCGTTGCACAAACCTGAGTGCGACCCACTCAAGTATGAACCACCCTGTTTCCCTAGGAGGACACATGTTGTTTACCACCACAGACCCATTCCGCCAGCTCACATCACTCACCCAACGACTCGACTACGACGTGTTCCGATCAGAAGATGGCGTCATCTTGTCGATCGACATCCCAGGCATCGACCCATCGACTGTTGAACTCACCGTCGAGGGCCGCAGCCTCGAACTTTCGGCGTCGCGCCAGAGCTCAATTCCTGACGACGCCCAGGTCGTTGTGCGAAACCGACGTAACGGCTCGGTGAACCAGACCTTCCAGCTCAGCGAGCGACTCGATTCGGACAAGCTGACCGCCGACTACAACTTCGGCGTGCTCACCGTGACCATCCCGGTCGCAGAATCAGCCAAGCCTCGCAAGGTCGAAGTCGGCGTTGGAACAGCTCCCGCCATCGACGCCACTGCAAGCGAAGCAAGCACCGACGACCCGAGCACTATCGACCCAAGCACCAACGAAACCGCCTAACCCCGAACCAACCCCCAGCAAACAACGACCGCCAGTACGGCTACGGCCCGCTGGCGGTCGTTGCCGTTTTCTAAAGGTGGTCGCTGTGGCTGCTTCGAGTGAGATGATCACCGGTAGCTTCAAGCGATGAGCTCAACCGCCGCTTTGGCCACCCCGAAGTGGCAGGCATTCAGCGCCATCGCGCTCATCTTCATCACGATCGTCTTCTCCACGGCATTCGCGTTTCTTGCACTGCCCGATATCGCCGCTGACTTTGACGTCACCTTGAGCACGGTCGGCTGGGTCGTGATCATCGAATCGCTCCTCATCGCTGCGCTGTTGTTGCCCCTCGGCGGGCTCGGCGATGTTTTGGGGAGCAAGCGCGTGTTGAGCATCGGCGTTTTCGTGTTCGGCATCGGCGCCCTGCTCACCGGACTCAGCCCCAACTTCACCGCGCTCATCGGCGCCCGAATCGTTATGGCATTCGGGAATGCGCTCACCCAATCGGTGGCGACCGGACTCGTGTTCTCGTTGTTCCCGAGCAATGAGCGAGGTCTCGCCATGGGCGCCCAGACCAGTTCGGTGGCGGTTGGATCGACGAGCGCTCCCCTGCTCGGTGGGCTCGGCCTCGAGTTCTTGTCGTGGCAAACCATATTCATCCTGCTCGTTATCCCAGCAGCACTCTCGCTCGTCGCCGTCCGTATGCGCATCCCCGACCAACAGCCCCACGAGGGCAAACGAGATCGACGGTTCGATGTCATCGGCAGCGTCTTATCGGCACTCACCATCACCGCGCTTGTCGTCACCATCAGCAACCCGTTTTCGCTTCGGCTGACCTCACCGCTCATCCTCGGCGGGGCAGCCCTCGCCATTGCCCTCTTCGCACTATTCGTCCGATGGGAACTCTCGACCGAGCAGCCACTGTTCGAGCTGCGCCTCTTCGCTAACCAGGGCTTTCGAACGTCGGTTGCGCTTCGAACGTTCGGCTTTCTCAGCAGTGCGCCATCAACCTTGCTGTTGCCTATCTACCTCCTCAGCTTTCGCGAGGTGAGCGCCGCATCGGCCGGCGTCATCATCGCCCTGCTCTCGATCGGGATGGGTACCGCCGGACAAGTCGGCGGACGGCTCTATGACCGGGTCGGCGCACGCACGCCATCGCTCGTTGGTTTCACCATCCAAATTGTCGCCAGCCTCGTCTTTGCGTTCTCCGACGAGAACACCTCACTCATTCTCTTCGGGGCGGTTGCAGCGATCGCTGGGTTCGGCCTCAGCTTGTGGAACGTCCCCAACAACTCGGCGATGCTCGCCGCAACCCCACCCGACTACCTCGGCGTCGGCGGCGCGTTCACTAACGTTGCACGCACGCTCGGCTCGGTGATCGGCCAAGCGACCGCCACAGCTGTGGTCGCCGCCGTCATGGCCTCGCGCGGCTTCGATATCCCGCTCGGAGAACTCGCCGAAACAGTCGGCGCGGGTGCTGCATTCAACGACGGGTGGAAAGTCGTCTACCTGCTCGCAGCCGGATTCTCCGCAGTGTTACTCCTCGTTGCGAGCCGACTCCCAAGCAACAGCGCTCGATAACCCACCTCGAGAGGTTCGATGTGAACTCCTCGGTAATGCGCCATTGGAGATTGGCGTGTTGACAAATCGTAAGCTTCTCTTAGGAGGTGGATTCTTCCAAGCTGCGATCGCGGGTCGCCTTCGCGCTGCCTATCGTTTTCACCATCGGGTGGGCGATCTATGTCACCGCGAGCGACCAATGGCCGCGGGTCGGCGCGGTGTGGGCCACGTCGACAACGATGATCTTCGGAGGCTTCGTCGCAGGCTCGACACCGCAAGGCGGTGGTGCCGTTGCGTTTCCGGTCTTCACCAAACTGCTCCTCATCGACAACTCGATCGCACGCACCTTCGCCCTCTCGGTGCAGGCGAGTGGCATGGTCATGGCATCGGCGACAATTCTGATCACCGGCCGCAAGATCGTTGGCCGCGCCGTCGTGCTCGGAACGGCGGGCGGGCTCCTCGGGTTCTTGTTCGGCGCTTACGTGTTAAGCGACCCGTCGGATCCATGGTGGGTTTCGACCCTTCCAAGCGATTGGGTCAAGGTTGGATTCACGCTCGCAATCTTTGCGATGGCCCTCATCGTCCGGCAGGTGTTCTCAGGCGGGTCCAGCGGCACCGAAGACGTCACGTGGACAGCCCGCTCCTCGACAATGGTCATCATGTTCGGCGTCCTCGGCGGAATTGCCTCATCACTCGCCGGCTCTGGTGCCGACGTCTTTCTCTTTATCTTCCTGTCGGCGGTCATGGGAGTGCACCCGCGGGTCGGGATTCCGACGTCGATCATCACGATGGCCATCCTTTCGATCGCAGGCTTGATCTTGTTTGGCGTCATCGGCGGCCAACTCGGCACGATGCTCAACTCCGATGGTTTCGTCGTCGCTACCGCAACCCAAGACATGGACTTCCCCCTCGAACCCGAACGATTCGACGTGTTCGGCATCTGGCTCGGGGCCGTACCGGTCGTCGCCTTGGCCGCGCCGCTCGGTGCATACGTAGCGAGCATCGTGTCAGAAAAGGTGCTCATTGGATTCGTGGTCTCGATCGCACTGGCCGAACTGATCTCGACCGTCTTGTTCCTCGATGCCCTTCGCACAGATGTCGGGCTGTTGATCTTCGGCATTGTCGGCCTCATCGGCGCATTCGGAGTCACTCGGCTGCTCGCCCGAGCTCGCACCTGGGTCATGGGCCCCGAGGAAACCGAACCCTCACTCACCGGGACCGGCTGACCATTCGCTCGACGACTGACACTGGCCAGATGTTAAGTTCGAGCCATGAGTCAGAACCTTCGTGATTACGTCAAGACGATCTACACCATGGACGGTGTCGTCCGCCGGGTTGCCGACGGCGACTGGGACAACCAGTCCCCAAACGACGAGTGGACCGCGAAACAAACCCTCGGCCACGTGATCTGGGGCATGAAGCGAATGCATGCCGCAGTCACCGACGGGCCCGTGCCCGGCGAACAACCCGAAGCCGAAGTCGCAGGCGACAACCCCGCCGCCACCTGGGACGAAGTCCGCGAGAACCTGCTCGACGCCCTCGACCGCCACGGCGTACTGACCAAAGAGATCGAAACTCCCTTCGGCGACATGACCGTCGACGATGCACTCGGTCGATTCTTCTTCGATGGCCTCACCCACGCGTGGGACATCGCCAAAGCAACCGGAGTCGACGCTGCCATTCCCGAGGACCTCGCCGCGAAAGCGCTCGATGTGATGTACGCGTTCGGTGACGCTGTCCGAGGCCCAGGAGTCTTCGCCGACGAAGTTGAGGTGCCACAAGACGCACCGGTACAAGACAAGTTCGTCGCCTACAGCGGTCGACAGCCGTAACCGTCTGAACGTATCTATGACCGCACGTGATCGCGAACACCCGCACCCGGGATATTGGCCATCGTCGTGGCCTGTCGAGTGCGGAGGTAACCGTCGTCAGAAGTCAGCAGCCGGCCGCCTCGACGCAGCGACCGGAACCGCATCGGTCGTCACCCGAAGCGACGAGCTGTGGCACGTCATGGCTATCGAACGCGACCCCGGCCAGTGGTACATCGGCGGCACAATGCCAGCGTTCACCGGCCCCCCTCCACATGGGTGGGTCGAGCGCATCGACACGAACACCCTCGAAACGCTCGCTCGTTCGCCCGAACTGCCATGTGGCGACCACGTGTGGTGCGGGGCGATCCTCGCGCACGCCAACGGATCGATCATGTCGGTAAACGGCAGCTACTTGCACCGGCTCGACCCCGACTCGCTCGAGGTTCTCGCCGAAGCCGAACTTCCCGCCGACCGTTCACACAACGGCCTGCTCGCGCTCGCCGATGGGTCACTCATTACCAAAGACCTGCGCCTCGAAGGCCAAGGTGGCACCACAATTACCCGACTCGACCCGAACACGCTCGACATTCTCGGCGAACCCCTCGTGCTGAGCGAAGGGTCGATGGGCAGGATCGCCAGCGACCTAACCGCCGACGGCGAAGCAGTGTACGTACCGGGCACTGAGCACATGTTCCGCCTCACCATCGACGGCGACACGATGGCCGTCGACGCGCAATGGCAGCCCCGCTATCGCGGCGCAAACGCAGACACCGGCCTTGCGTGGGATAGCTGCATCTCCGACGACGCCGCGTGGGTCATGGACTGCGGCGACATCGAATCGGTTCGCCTCATCCACCACACCGAACCCAACGGGCGATGGGAACGCCACCCCGGCAGCGAACTTTCGTGGCGACGACCAGCGCCATGGGACGGAGCGCAGCGCCTGATCCGAATCGACTTCAGCACCGGTGAAGTCAACGACATCGCGCCCTTTGGTGTTCCCGGCGGAGGAATCATCGCACCACCAGTCCACGTCCCCGAACACGACATCGCCGTCGCGTGGGATTCGGTCAACGGCGGGCTCGCGGGCGTTCGGACCAGCGGAGACCTCGAGCTTGCCTGGCAACTCGACGTGCGGCCCTCGATGCAACCGGTCGTCTACCCAGAGTCGGGCGAACTCGTCATCAACGACTTCACCGAAGCCGGATCCGACGACCTCATAGTGGTCGACCTCAACACCGGCGAACTCCTCGACCGAGTCGAAACCGGCAGCACAATCGCCAACGGCATGTTCCTCAGCGCTGGCCCAAACCGAAGCGTCTTCTACTGCTCGACCTTGACCGTCGCCCGAGTCAGCTGGGCGTGACCTCACAACCCAACGAGACCTTCCTCGCTAGCTCCAGCTGTATGCGCCGACCCGAGTGTTGAGCACGTGCCCATCGAAGGTGCGGGTGGCAGCTTTGCCGCCGATTCCGTAACACACGTGTAGAGGTAACAGATGCTCCTCGCGTGGGTGGTTGTAGCGGGCAGCGGGTGCTGCCTCCCACTCGATGAGCAGCGACCGGCGCTCGCTTTCATCCATGTCGCCGGTGCAGGTGGCATCGAGCCACTGGTCGAACGAACGGTTGGCCTCCTCGTCGACCCCAGCGAACGCAGCCATGTTGTGAAAGCTCAACCCCGAACCCAAAACGAGTACGTCGTCATCGATAGCTGGGCGAAGCGCTTCGCCGAGTTCGATGTGGGCCGCTGCATCGAGACCGTCGAGCAACGACACCTGCACCACCGGGATCGACGCATCGGGATACATGAGCATGAGCGGGATGAACATGCCGTGGTCGAAGCCACGCTCGTGATCGAGCTCGGGCGCTAACCCTGCATCGTCCAAAGCCGAGCCCAACCGCTCGGCGAGGTCGGGAGCTCCCGGAGCTGGATAGGTGTATTCGTAGGTCTCGGGCGGAAACCCGTAGTAGTCGAAGTACAGCTCGGGGCTTGCGTGAGCAGTAATCGTCGGACGCGGCTGCTCCCAATGTGCGCTCACCACAACGATCGCTTTAGGCCGACCAATGTCGGCCTCAACCCCACGCAGATACGACACAATCTCATCGTGCGATGGGTCGCCGAGCACCGGCAGTGGCCCACCACCGTGGGGAATGTAGAGACAACGAGGCACCATCGCCTCAGTCTATTCGCTCGAGGCACCGTCAATCTTCGCGGATCGCCGTCACGTCCGTTCAACAAGTAACGTTTCCTTACTTCACTAAGGGGGCGCCGTGACGACAGAAACCAACTCGGAAGTGACCTGCTGTGGTCCGGGGTATTCAAGCCCGGACGACGCAATCTCAGCTCCGCGCGAGAAGTTGCTCTACACCGTTGCGCTCTACACCGGCACCGGTATCCAGCAGCCCGACTACCTCGCAACCCTCGACGCCGACCCCGACAGCGACACCTACTCACAGGTGATCCACCGACTCGAGATGCCCGGCATCGGCGACGAACTGCACCACACCGGATGGAACGCCTGCTCGTCATGTCACGACGACGGGTCGATGAGCCGCGACTACCTACTACTCCCGGGCGTTCGCTCGAACAACATCTACGTCGTCGACACCGCCACCGACCCGCGTGCGCCAAAGCTGCACAAGACCATCGACGGCGACGAGATCAAAGCCAAAGCAAACCTTTCGGGCCCGCACACCATCCACTGCCTCGGCTCACAGATCATCATCTCGTTCCTCGGCGACGCCAACGGCGAAGCGCCCGGCGGCTACCTCCACGTGAACGAAAACTTCGACATCGTCGGCCGCTGGGAGAACTCGATGGGCGACATCCCCTTCGGATACGACTTCTGGTACCAACCACGCCACAACGTCATGATCAGTTCGGAGTGGGCCGCACCAAACACCTTCATGCCCGGCTTTGACCTCGAGGAAGTTGGCCACCTCAAGTACGGGCGCCGGCTCCACGTGTGGGACTTCGAAAAGCGCGAACCGATCCAAACCATGTACCTCGGCGAAGATGGCCTGCTCCCTCTCGAGGTGAAGTTCCACCACAACCCCGATAGCACCCATGGATTCTGTTGCGCGGCGCTGAGCTCGAACATCATCCACTTCTGGCGAGACCCCGACGACCCAACCGCCGAATGGCAATGGGAAAAGACCGTCGACATCGAAAACCAGCTCCACCCCGAATGGCCCATCCCGTTGCCCGGTGTCATGTCGGCGCTACTCGTATCGATGGACGACAAGTACCTCTACGTAAACAACTGGCTCCACGGCGACATGCGCCAGTACGACATCACCGACCCGCACAACCCCGTGCTCACCGGCCAGGTCTGGATGGGCGGGCTGCTCGGCAAAGCGCCCGAAGTCAACGGCGTGAAGGTCGCCGGCGGCCCACAAATGTTCCAACTCTCACTCGACGGCAAGCGCCTCTATGTCACGACCTCACTGTTCTCGACGTGGGACAACCAGTTCTACCCCGAGATCCGCACCCAAGGCGGCGTCATGGTGATGATCGACTGCGACCCGGTCAACGGCGGCATGTCCATCAATGAAGAGTTCATGGTCGATTTCGGCAAAGAACCCAACGGGCCGAGCCGATGCCACGAAACCCGCTACCCCGGTGGCGACTGCACGAGCGACATCTGGCTCTGATGTCGACCCACTCGATCACCATCTCCAACCGAGACCCCGACGAGACCGACGACGCTGGGGGCACCACCTACACCGTCGATGCCGACCGGCCGTTGCTCGACACGCTCGAAGAGTTCGGCGTCGACCTTCCCTATGGCTGTCGCTACGGGGGCTGCATCACGTGTGCAGCCAAGCTGACCTCGGGCGAAGTCGACCAATCAGAACAAGTCGCCCTCAATAATCGCCAGATCAACAATGGCTACGTGGTGCTGTGTGTGGCGAAACCGCTGTCTGACTGCACACTTGAGGTGGGCGTCGAGAGCCACGACAAGCTCTACCGCAATCCATTCCTCGATCCGCTCGAACCCCACGAACTCAAAGCCGACATCGCCACCGAGAGGAGCACAGATGGCTGAGAAAGACCTCGAAATCGCCGATGAAATCGAGCACCGCTACCACTACGAAGCAGCCGACCTCGCCCGAATTCTTCGCTCGGTTAAGACCATCGCCATGGTCGGCGCAAGCGCGGACAAGACCAAGTTCAGCTACGGCGTGCTCCGCCAACTGAGCGAGATTGGCTACGACATTCGTCCCGTCAACCCAAACCCCGAGCTCACCGAAATCCGCGGCCTCAAGGTGTACCGCACGCTCGAAGAGATCGAAGTTCCGATCGATATGGTCGACGTGTTCCGCCCTGGAGACGAGCTGTATGGCATTGCTGAACAAGCAATCGCACTTGGCGCGAAAGTGCTCTGGGGCCAGATCGGCGTCTTCAACGACGAAGCGGCAGCGTTAGCCGAAGCCGCGGGCCTCGAAGTGGTCATGGACCGGTGCCCAAAGATCGAACTGTTTCGACCCTTCTGGAAGCCACGGCTCGACCTGCCCATCTAGGCACGACTCCCCAAACCATCTCCATGAGGCTCTCCCCCGCAACCCTCCATGAGGCTCTCCCCGCAATCCTCCATGAGGCTTGTATGAAGACGCGCTTCACCGTCGCTTCATCTCGCTTTTCGTAATTTCTCCTCACGGTGTTGGCAAACGTTGACCAACTCCAGAAAGAGCGAGGGAATACAACATGAGAACGACCCGACGAATAGCAGTCGCTGCCACTATCGCAACACTGCTCGCCGCCCTAGTGGCGCCAAGCGCCGCTGCACAAAGCGCCGCACCCCGATACGACGTCACCCAAGGCACCAGCGGCAGCACACCGATGCGAACAAACAGCCCCATCGTTGCTGTCGACAACCACGGCACCCGCATCTACTGCACCACGTCGCACCTCTCCTATGACGACCCGGTCGTGTTCCCCGGCCAACCCGGCAGAGCACACCTCCACACGTTCTGGGGCAACACCGAAACAAACTACGCCAGCACCGGGGACAGCCTGTTGAGCTCGGGCAACTCGAGCTGTGAAGGCGGCACCAACAACCGAAGCTCGTATTGGGCCCCGGCGTTGTTCGACCAGTTCGACCAGGCCGTCATCCCCGAGTCGATCTTCGTCTACTACAAGACCTTTGGCGGGCCAGACTTTGATCGCACCACCATCCAACCCATCCCGAACGGGTTGGAGATGCTCGCGACCACAAACGTCGACGGCGCGTGGTTCGGCGACTTCCGGACCGAAGCGGTCGACGACGACGGTCGCGCACAACTGAAGGCCACGATTCAATTCCCCGTGTGCATCGCCGTCGACGCATCGGGGTCGCCAATCTTGTCGAGTCCGAACAACACCGATCACCTGGCGTATGGCTCGCCCGGAGATGGTGACGGAACCGACTGCGCTGACACGCACCCGTATCGAATTCCACAGGTGAGCTATCACATCACCTACGACGTCGACCCCTACAGCGACTGGTACCTCGCCTCTGACACGAGCGCCGCAACCCAAGGCGACAGCCTTCACGCCGACTACATCGCTGCATGGGATACCGAGTCGATGGACCGGCTCATCCAATGCAATATCGAATCGAGGTCCCATTGCGAATTCGGCAGGTTCGACGGCGACCGCAACCAACTCCGCTCACGGTTCCTTAGCCCCGACGGAACCCGACTGTATGCATCGAGCGTCGAGCTACGGCCCGGCACCGATCGCACGCCCTTTGGTACCGAGCTCACCAAGAACCTCGAAGACGGTGGCGGCCACGACCACGGTGATCACGACCACAACGACGACGAGGCGATCTCGATCACATTGACGAGCTTCGATGAAGGCACTGACGGATGGGTGCTTTACGAACACGGCCCCGACGCCGGAACACAACAGTGGGTCTCGCGCAGTTGCGCAGCCCAGCTGACCCAAGCCGGAGTGTCGTTCACGCCACTCGACGACTACGTCGCAGAGATCGGCTCGCGACCAACGGTCGACACGTGGCGTGACTGTGCTTTCCTACTCAACCTCGTGAACTAGAAACCCGCCGGAGCCCGGCCCTTTGGGCCGGGTTACAGTGGCACGGTTGAACAACGAAGCCACGCCCCCTCCACCGCCGCCCATCGCGACGCCTCCACCACCAGCCGGCGCGCCCGCCGGCTGGTATGAAGACCCGTGGAAGCAAGCAATGTGGCGCTGGTACGACGGCCACCAATGGACCGGCCACATTCACGGTGAGGTCAACTCGGGAATTACGAGCGGTCCCACCAGTGCAACGAGCCCCGCAGCCTCAACCCAGCAGTCGCTTGCCGTAACACCCAAGAAGCCGTTCCTTCCCTCGTTTCTTAGCTGGCCGGTCGTCGTCGCTGCACTGCCTGCCCTGGGGTTCATGGGTGTCGTTGCCGTCACTGCACCGCCCGCCTTTCTCCTCGGATTCGTGCCGCTGCTCATCGTCGGCCCCGTTCTGCTCTGGATCGACCGCACCGAACCCGAACCGCGTTCGGCGCGCATCCATACCTTCCTCTGGGGAGCGTTCGTCGCTGGAATCGTGTCGGTCATCGTCAACAGCACGGTCGTCATCTTCTTCGGCGAAGCGGTCTCGGCGGTTGCCTCAGCACCAATCATCGAAGAGATCACCAAGGGCCTCGCCATTGTGTGGATGGTCAAACGCCGAGAAGTCGACGGCCCCATCGATGGGATCGTCTACGCCGGTTGGTCGGCAATGGGCTTCGCCATGATCGAAAACATGAGCTTCTTCCAGGTCGCGTTCGATGGCGACATGCTCGTCGAAGTCTTCGTCGGACGAGCCTTGCTCACTCCATTTGCCCACCCACTTTTCACGATGTGGACCGGCCTCGCTATCGGCCTTGCCGTGCGAGCTCGCCAATCTCCATGGAAAGGGCTTTGGGGCCTCGCCCTCGCAATGGCGCTACACGCCGCGTGGAACGGCGCCATCACCGTCGGCGAAGTCCTCGAAGGCGGGTTCGTCATCACCCTCGTGGTCATCGTGCTGTTCATCAGCCTCTTCGTCGCGAGCGGAATCGGCATTGCCAAACTTCAGCGCCGAGACGAACTGCGCTACCAACAACTCACCCCCTTCCTCGCCTCGCGTTATGCGATGGACCAAGGCCGTGTTTCGGTCCTGCTCGACCGCAAAGCACGGGCAAACGCTCGGTCGACGATCACGAACAAAGTCGAGCGTCAACGGTTCATGATGGAGGCGAGCGCCATGTTGCGCCTCGCCGCATTGTTCGATCACGACCAATCCCCCGACCCCGCCGACGAGGGACGTCTCTACAGCCAGCTGGTCAGCGCCGCGAACGGTTAGTAACTCACGCTGGGTGATTGCTAACGTTCGCGACCCGACGGCGTTGGTGGTGATGGTGACACGGAAGCGAGCGAGGCAAACGCGACTCCTCATAATTGCCGTGCTCGTGCTGTCGGGGGTCTGGTCGTTCGTCGGCGAGACCGATGGGCCAATCCGGACCATTCCACTGACCTTTGCTTCCATCACACTCGTCAGCTTCGGACTCAGGTAGCGGCGCCCACCGTGGACACTCCTCGGACTGTTCTTCGGAGCGATCGCCATCAACGTGTCTACTCGGGCAGTATTCGACTACGGCTCCTATGACGAGGTCGTTGCTCAAGTTTCGCTCGTCGCTTCGGCGTTCTTCGGCGCGATTGGGTTGTTGATCTCGGCCCGCCCCTACCTGTCCGAACCAACCTCTCGAACGAAGTGTCGCGTTCTTCTCGCCAGCACCTTCATTTTCATCCTCACCGCAGTGCTCCTCGACGCCCTCTTAGTCACCATGTCCTCGCAACCAATCCTGGTTGCCATCGCTCAGGTACTCGGCATTACGAGCGTCCTTCTTCTTCTTGCAACGGTCGCACACACCATCACGGCGATGGTCGGTGCGGGGCGCACGAGCGATGCCACCCTCTTGTCTGGTCTTGGCCTCTACCTCTGCGTCCACATTCCTGCGATGCTCCTCGGCTCAGTGCCACTCATCACGACTGCGTTCACGATCTACTTGACCTTTGCGCTTCTTGCGATGACCATTCCAGGAGCAGATCGACTCGGCCTGCCCCTCGATGACAACGCGCCGTTCTTTGCGGTTCGGCTCTGGCCGATCATCACCGGAGCCGTCGCAATAGGTTTGGTCCACACGGCGGTCATTGCCGATCTCGCCGATCAAGATCTCGACGGCAGAACGATCGTCCTCGGATGCATTGCACTCGTCGCCGTGCTCTTTGCGCTTCGAGAGGCCGGTGGGCCGAAGAAGCCGCTCGTCATGCCATTCGGCGCTCGTGATCGAGCGCTGCAGCGACTGCCCAAGGTCTTTGTGCGCGATGAAGTTCGACTTCTTGGGCGACCCGTCCATCGAACCGCCGATGCGAAAATCGTCGGCATCGAGGCGGCCCCTGCCTGGACGACGAACCCAACTTCTGGCCCATCGCTCGAATCGACCGCAGCAGATGCCGGCCTTGAAACCGAGCTCGACTCGGTGACCTTGCGGCTCGCCCAAAAACACCTTCCGGCAGTCCTCTCGGTGATCGACGCCGACGAGCCGTGGCTCAGCGTTCCGCTCAACGGCAACACCGAAGCGGCGAACGAGCTGGCAGAACGAGGCGGTGTCGAAGGCCTCGTGCTTCGGGTTCCCAATGCTGAAGTGGGCAACGCGATCGAACCGCTGCGAGAGCACGGTGCGCAGCTGCAGGTTTCGACACACGACGAGGACGACTGCGACCCCGAAATCGTGGCCGACCATCATCGCAAAGTGGGCCCGTCGAGACGGGACGCAACGAAGGCGCTGCTCCTTGGTCGCGTGTCGCTCAACAGCAACAAGACCGAGGTCAACCTCGTCGTCGACGACTCGGCTCCACCGACGAACCTCGGGTCGATTCTCGGCAGCGTTGACTCCTTTGGCGACCTCGCCGCGGTGAACGTTCACGACACCGAGTAGCGAGGCGAACGTTCGGGGAATTTCTGTTCCGGCGACCGTGATACAACTAACCATGGCCAACGCTGATATCGAGTTCTTCTTCGACCCCGTCTGCCCCTTTGCCTGGATCACTTCCCGGTGGATCGTGAAGGTGCAAGAACAGACCGACTACGAGGTCGAATGGCGCTTCATTGCGCTGCGAATCCTCAACAAAGACAAAAACTACGCCACCGACTTCCCACCCGAATACGAACACGGCCACACCGCTGGACTTCGCATGCTCCGAGTCTGTGCCGCAGTTCGAGAAGACCTCGGCAGCGACAAGATCGGTGCGCTCTACTCGGCCTTCTCTGGGGCGACATTCGATGCCGAACCAAACGAGGAGTACCGGCTCGCCCTCGGCACGATTCCCATGGTCACCGAAGCACTCGAAAGCGTCGGGCTTTCCGCCCACTATGCAAGCGCTGCCGACGACGCCAGCTGGGACGCGATCATCGAGGCGGAGACCGAGCTTGCACTCAGCCGCTGCGGACGTGACGTCGGAACGCCGATCATCACCTTCCAACCGCCCGACGGGCTGAGCTTCTTTGGGCCGGTTATCAGCCGAATTCCCGACGACGCAGATGCGGTCCCACTGTGGAATGCCGTGACGACACTGGCGGCATATCCAGGCTTCGCCGAGATGAAGCGTTCGCTTCGTGAAACACCCCAGCTTCGGGTCTTTGGCGAGTTGTCCGACAACCCCGAGTTTGAAGATTGGCAGGGTGGCGCACGCGCCGCGCACCTTCCAGAAAGTTAAGACTTTCAGGGGTGGCGCCGACAACTACCGAGAGGGTTGATCCGGTACCGTATTGAGGTACCGAATTTCGAAAAGGAGACCATGATGGCCGGAAGTGCCCCCGTGGAAGAAGGACCAAAGCTCGGCAGGGGCGCAACGATCGCGGGCTTTCTTGTGGCCGTGCTCATTTTGAGCGGTTTCAGTGCCGCAACCGCGCTGTCACATGAGGACAAGGTCGCCGAAATTAAAGAAGAACTGTCGCACGCAGATGACTACGGTGATGACCACGCGGACGATGATTATGCCGATGACGACCACGGCGACGAGTAAGTAGCCAGAAGTTGCGAGGTCGACGCGCTTTTATCGTCCTTGCCTTTATCGTCGTTGCGCTGATTGCATCAGCGTGTAGTTCGTCGATCGCGAGCGACGGCACAACCTCTAGCGACACGACCTCTAGCGACACAGCCTCTAGCGAGGTCGCGACCAACGACGCTGAGGCTGCAGTTGCCTCGCAAGACGGCGCCGTCGACAGCGAAGTACTCGACGCAGGCGAAGAAACCAGCTCGGGCGAACAAATCGACCCGAGCATCGAAGCGAACGACGTGGCGTTCTCCGAGCAGTGTGGCGCAGAACCTGCCCCGCTCGGGTCCCGGGTCGACGTCTCTGAAACGGGAAGCCGAATTGGCTCGGGATCGCTCGACTTCGGTCAAGCAAACGAGCTCGAGGTCGAACTTCCCGACAACGGCATTTGGATCACCGCCGACCCTGCCGTTGCCGGCGGATGGCTCGTCGTACTCCAACGAGGTTCATCGGTTCGTGTGTCTCCCGATGGCGTCGTGACCTCGGCGGCCACCCCCGGCGACTTGCCGCCTGAGCTCGATTCGGCGGGCAACCTGCGATCGCCGTTCCGCCTCCACGGGCTGTTCGAAGACCCGATCAGCGACGGGCGGGTTGTGATTGCTGACGACATCGCCGCCGTGCTCAGCACACCGACCGACTTCTACCAACATGACGTACTCGGCGACGCACTCGAGGCGGCCGCCGTCGAGTGGGTTAATACGTGTACGGGCGAATCCGGACAGATCGACATTGCCGAACCCGACGTGATCGAAGGCATCTCGCCGATCCTCGCCGACATCGACAGCGATGGTCAGGTCGAGATCCTCGTCACGCTCAGCAACAGCGATACCGGGGCCCGTCTCGCCGCGTTCGAACTCGATGGAAGCTCGGCTGGCCAGTCCGAACCCATTGGACGAGGGAACCGTTGGCGCAACCAACTGGCGGTCGGAGCGTTCGGCCCCGACGGCGAGGTCGAAATTATCGACGTCCGCACACCCCACATTGGCGGCACCGTGCAAGCCTTCCGACAAGTCAGTGACGCCGACCTCGGACCCAGCCTCGTGCAGGTCGCCGCATCCGATGACCGCTACACCTCCCACATCCTCGGACTGAGAAATCTCGAGATGGGCATCGCCGTCGACGCCGACGGGGACCAGTTCCCCGACATCCTCGTCGCCACCGCCGACCGCCAACGAATCGTTGCGCTGACGCGTACCTCGGACCTCGACGCCGAACTTCAGGGTTGGGAGATTTTGAGCGAGCGCGAACTCGACCGTGACCTCACCTCCAACATCGCAACTCAAGAGATGACGCCGGGAAGAGCAAGCGTTGCCCTCGCCGACCGAACGACGCTGCGAATCTATAGTGAGTAAGCATCTACAGCGCGCAAGTATCTCCAGTGAGTAAGCACCTATGGCGGGTGCCCGGATCTACCGCAGCTGACGAGATCTCTGGCCGATACGCGAACGTCCGCTGCAGGTCGGTCGATCTTTGTCGTTAGCCTGCCCATGCAATGACCACAATCGTCGAAGAGCGGGCGCGCCATGGCCTCAGCCGAACCGAGTACATCGGCCTCGCCTCGCTCGTCACCGCAACGATCGCGATCAGCATCGACACGATCCTCCCCGCGTTTGAAGAAATCGAAGCCGAATACGGCCTTGGACCCGACACGCTGTCGGTCTCGCTCAGCATCACCGCGTTCTTTATCGCCCTCGGCATCGGCACGTTGCTCTGGGGCCCGCTCGCCGATCGTTTTGGACGAAAGCCGGTCATGTTCGTCTCGCTCGGAGCGATTCTCGTCGGCGCATTGTTCAGCTCCTTTGCTCCGTCGTTCGAGCTCTTCCTCGTCGGGCGCGTGTTCTGGGGAATCGCAGCAGCCGGGCCGCGCACGATCATGCTTGCCATCACTCGCGACTGTTACGAGGGCGACGCAATGTCGCGCATCATGTCGCTCACGCTCGCGGTGTTCCTCATCGTTCCGATCATTGCCCCCGCAATTGGTGAAGGTCTGTTGCTTATTGGATCGTGGAAGCTGACAACGCTGTCGGCCGCAGTGCTCACCGTCGTCGGGGCGGCATGGTTCTCGAGAATCGAAGAAACGCTGCGTCCCGAAGATGTCCTGCCGCTCCAGGTTGGCCGAGTCGCTCGTGCAGCAAAGGCAGTGCTCTCAACGCGCTCGACCCTGCTGCTCACTATTGCCTCGATGATGACCTACGGCGCGTTCTTCCCGTGGCTTGGAAGTTCGCCCACGCTCATCACCGACATCTACGGCTTCGACGCCGAGTTTGCGCTCATCTTCGGCGGCAATGCCCTCCTCATGGCTGCGGGAATTCTGCTCGTCGAAAAGCTGGTGCGCCGCTACTCGACCTTTCCAATCGTGCAGGCCCAGATCGTCACCCTCATGGTCGTGTCGCTCATCTACATCGGCGTCGCCATCAGCTTCGACGGCGTCCCACCGTTCTGGCTCTGGTTCGTGCTGACCACGCTGCTGCTGGCAGTGAACTCGAGCAGTTCGCCGCTCTTGCAGTCGGTCGCTATGGAACCAATGGGCGCAATCGCCGGAACCGCAGCTTCGGTCTCGGGATCGATCATCTTTGTCGGCGGCGCCATCCTCGGTTCGATCATCGATGGGTTCATTACGAACACCGTCACCCCGTTCGGTGTGGGCTTCGCGATCTACGGTGTCGTCATTGCGCTAACCGTTGCGGCCGCACGCCCCCACGTGAAAACCGCTAGCTAGCCGACGCGCCGCTCGCTAACCGCTCATTTGCCTTTGGACGGTCGTGATCGGCCCGCAACCGTCGCAGCCGACTGTGGAACTGATCACGGTCGATCGTGCACAGACGAAGATGACGGCGGCCAGCCTCTTCTGACCCATCGGGTGCGCCGAACGCTGTCCGGCCGTGCAACACGCGCTGGTTGTCATAGACAATCGCCTCGCCCGGTTGCAGCCGGAACACCACCGCACGGCTCGGATCGTTGACATCCTTGGCGAAGCGAATGAGCGAACGGTAATAGTCGCCCATGATCTCTGGCGCAACGTCGAGCGGGCTAAGCGAACGCTCATGAAAGCGAATGCCAGAGATCTCATAGTCCCGGTCGAGTGAAATGATCGGTCCGTGTGCGAGCAAGTGGACATCTTCGCCTTGATCGACCGATTCGGTCCGGTGGCGAATGAACGGGACGCTCGTCTCGGTGAGCAGGTCGAACATGTCAGGCTCATCGTCTCGAAGGTCGGCGGCAATGCCGAAACCGTCGACCACGATCGAATCGCCACCGAACGACGAAGCCTCGACGCAGTGCAAGATCGATGCTCCCGACGGCGTGTAACGGTAGGGGTCATCGGTGTGGGGGTCGAGCGCTAGGCCGCTCTGGCTAAGGGTCCAAACCTCGGGCTCGGTGACGATGTCAAAGAGCCGGCCAAAATCGGTTTCGCGGACTCGACCGAGCAAGCGCGCTAGCGCTTCGGTTCCCGACTCGTCACCGGGAACTCCGGTCACGATCGCCACGCCCCACTCGGCGACCGACTCGAGCAAGTCGCAATGTTCTGCGGACCCGTGCGTCGGCAGTTCGAACCGGTCGAACGAATGCCCGGCGCGAAAGTGTGAGACCGAACGTGGTTTTCCGCGACGGTCGTGGGCCTCATGGGAATGGGCTCGCAGCCACTCAAAGTCGAACACCGACTCATGACCATCGCTGAACTCAACGGCCAGATCGCCGAAGTCGTTTCGCTCGGCGAAGAGCACGAAAAGATCGGGGTTTAGGTCGACGACCGAGAAGGTTCGGAAGGCCTTCTCTTTGTCGCCGTCTTCCGGACAATTGTCTCGCAACCACAAGCTATGAAAGCGCGACCGTGCGCCATCTGACCAACGAATAACGATGCCACTGTCGGTTACCTCGATCGTCGAGGCTGCGGTTTCGAGCTCCATAACGCCAGAAGCTACAACGCAGGAAACTAGGTCGACGACTTCGCAGAAATGAAGTCCGCGGCGCGATCACCAATGACCATCGTGACCGACTGGGTATTGCCATTCACGATCGAGGGCATGATCGAGGCATCGGCCACCCGCAGCCCCTCGACCCCGTTTACTAGAAGGGTTGGATCGACGACTGCGTCGGGCTCTGGGCCCATCGCACACGTACCGACCGGGTGATACAACGACTCGGTCCACCGACGAACGTGGCTCTCCCACAACTCGTCGCTATCGACCCACGACCCGGGCAGGTACTCGCTATCGATGTACTTCGCGAGCGCCGGGTCGGCGGCAAACTCACGAGCGAGCTTGCAGCCCTCGACCAACAGCCACAGGTCCGCCGGGTCGCTCAAATAGCGCGGATCGATTCGTGGGTGATCCAACGGGTTGGCGCTGTTGAGCGTGATCTCCCCCCGACTCTTTACGTCTACCAACGTGGCACCGATCGTAAGTCCATCGATATTTGGTTGCTCGAACCCGTGATCGAGAAACACACCCGGCGCGACGTGGTACTGCATATCGGGCATGGGCCCGTCGCCGAGCGTGATGAAGCCGCCAGACTCGCCAACGTTCGAACTGAGCATCCCCGTCCGCTTCGTGAGGTACTCGAACACCGGACCTGGCGACTCGGCTTGGGCGAGCGAGATCTTGTCGCGCACCTGGAACATGACTCCGCAGGCAACGTGGTCGATCAGGTTCTGGCCAACGTTTGGCGAATCATGAACGACGTCGATGCCAAGCGATGTGAGGTGTTCGGCTGGACCAATGCCCGACAGCATCAAAAGTTGCGGCGAATTGATCGCGCCACCGGCCAAGATGACTTCGCTCGATGCCGACTGGCGATGCGTGCCCTTGTTATCGACCCAGTCGACTCCAACGGCCCGACCGTCGCGGAAGATCACCCTCGTGACCTGCGCGCCGGTGTGCACGGTGAGGTTGTCCCGGCCCATCGCCGGCTTGAGAAAAGCAGTTGCCGCATTGCAACGAACCCCGTTGCGCTGGGTCACCTGATAGGGACCGAAGCCCTCCTGGGTGTCGTCGTTGAAGTCGTCATTGCGAGGGAATCCAAGGTTCTCAGATGCATCGAGAAACGCATGCGTCAACGGATTGACCGTCCGCAAATCCGAGACCGTGAGGCCTCCGCCAGTCCCGTGAAAGTCGCTCGGGCCGCGCTGTTGATCCTCGAGCGACATGAACGAGGGCAACAAATCGCCGTACCCCCAACCGGAGTTCCCCGAAGCGGCCCACGAATCGAACGTGTGGCGATGGCCGCGGATATAGATCATTGCGTTCAGCGACGTCGACCCGCCGAGCATCTTTCCCCGAGGCCAATACAGCTCGCGGTTTTCGAGCTCTGGTTGGGGTGTCGTCCAGTAATTCCAGTCGTGCTTTCCGCGAAACAGCTTGCTGAACGCCGCGGGTACTTTGACCGTCGGGTGAGAATCGCGCTTGCCCGCTTCGAGCAGCACGACGGTCGCGCCGGTTTTGGACAACCGATCTGCAAGCACACAGCCTGCGGCCCCTGCACCAACGATCACATAATCAGCCATGCTCCATTGAAGGCGCGCCGTGCCCCGAGGGCAAATAAGGCGACCTACGCAGTGCTGTTGCTACCCAGTGCTGAGGCTAGACAGTGCCGCGTATTGAGGGTGCCGCGGCTAGAGCTCTTCGGGGCCGCTTCCGTACAGCCCGAACGCTTCGGCCTGGTCATCGCTGAAGTGGTAGCTCTCGTCCTCATTTGGAAACGCACCCGAACGAACGTCGGCCGCATAGCTCGACAACGCGTCGATCGTCTGGGTCTTGAGGTCGGCATAGCGCCGCACAAACTTTGGAACGAACCGATCTTCGATTCCGAGAACGTCGTGATACACGAGTACTTGGCCATCACAATCTGGTCCGGCACCAATACCAACCGTTGGGATGTTGAGCGCGTCGGTGACCGCAGCAGCAGCCTTCACCGGAATGCCCTCGAGCACGATTCCGAAACAGCCCGCGTGTTGCAGCGCCTTTGCATCTTCGATCAGCTCGACCGCTGCTTCGGCTTGTCGACTCTGCACCTTGAAGCCGCCCATGGCATGGACCGACTGCGGGGTGAGACCGAGGTGGCCCATGACCGGAATCTCGGCGTCGAGGAGCGCTTCGATCATCGGCAACCGCTTACGGCCACCCTCCAACTTCACGCACTGCGCTCCCGCTCGAATGAGTTCGGCCGCGTTTCGAACGGTCTCTTCAACCGACACGTGATAGCTCATCCACGGAAGGTCGCCAACGATGAGACAATCGGGCTTTGCGCGTGCGACGGCGCGGGTGTGGTGGGCAATGTCATCGACGGTCACAGCCAACGTGTCGTCGTAACCAAGCACGACCATCGCCACCGAATCGCCGACGAGGATCATGTCGATCCCCGCCTCGCTCGCGGCCCGGGCGCCCGGTGCGTCGTACGCGGTCAGCATCACGAGCGCGTCGTCTCCGTTGCGCTTTTTGCGTGCAGAAATCTTGGGAACGGTCATCTTGGCCATTCGCTTCTCCTTGCCGTCTCGCGCACAAAGGCTGCAAGCGGTGTCCTCAGCTTAGGTCATGTCGGTACGAATATGATCGGCCGAATGGCCGTTTCGACAAAGTGACGTTAGATGACCGGGTTTGTCCGAAGTAGGTGGTTCCACTTGCAGTCGGTGCACACCTCGACGTCATAGGCAACAAAGTCGCCCTGCCATCGACGGATGCGCTCGAGGTCCTTGTTGGTCACGATGCATCGGCCACCGGCGGGCAGTCGGGGACCAAACACATACAGGACTTCGACCACCGAATTGGCCTTGCAGATCGGACAGCGATCAGCCGACGGAACCCCACAATTCAAAGCATTACGCATGAGTTCGGACTGCGCGTCGCAAACCTCAGATCGCGTTGCCTCGCCCGTTTTGTAGGCGTGAATCGTCCGCTCGCGTGCGAGTCCATAGTCGAGAGCTCCGGTTCGCCTTTTCGGCGCGGCCGAGGCGGCATCACGACTCATGAATGCACACCCATCGGGAGACTCATAGAGCTCACCGTAGCGGTTATGGCCGCGAAACTCTCGACGCGAGCCAACGAGAGCCGGGCCAAACCAAGAATGTAGTGTTGGTTCCATGACCTCGTGGAAGCGCTACACAACCCAAGGCGAAGATGGGCAACGCCGACCGTCTTCGTTCGTCGAATTTGGACCCGGCGAGACCGAGGGCCTCGACCGACGACTGCTGGGAGAGGTATCGGATCAGCGAATACTCGACCTCGGAACCGGGTCGGGTAGGTCGGCGATCGCCCTCGCACGACAGGGTGCGCGAGTCGTTGCGATCGACCCCGACGAAGAAGAGTCCGAAATGACCCGGGCCGCAGCAGAAGTTGCCGAGGTCCATGTCGAGGTGCACAACGTCGACCTCGCCGATCTCGCGTTCCTGCAAGCCGACACCTTCGACGCCGTGTATTCGGTGCACTCGCTGGCGGCGGTGAGCAACATTGGCCGCGTCTTCCGACAAGTCCATCGACTGCTCAAAGCCGACCGACCACTCGTTATCTCACTACCCCACCCCGCAGCACTCACGATCGATTCGAACGACCCGACCTCGGTGACGAGCAACTACCACGACCCAGCACCGCTAGGCGAGGGGCACTACCTCACGTACCGACACGGCATTTCCGAAACGTTCACCCAACTCACCCGAGCGAACTTTCGAGTCGACACGCTGCTCGAGCCATCACATGGCTCCGACGACCAGTCCATGCCCGCCTCGGTGATCTTTCGCGCCCGCAAAATCGGCACCTAAGCACCTCACTTCGTCAGGGTGCCTGGCACCTTCACGAAGTGGGGTGGTAGTTGGTGGTGAGGAAGGCGACTTCGCCGGCGCGGTCGAGTGGACCGTCGGAGAAGCGACGCTCTTGGAGTGCCTTGAGGCAAGCGCCGACCGCTGGGCCTGGATCGAGGCCGAGTAACTCCATGATCTCGTCGCCGGTGAGCACCGGGGTGAGTCGCTCGAGTTCTCCCGACGCGTCGAGTGTTTCGAGCACCGTGCCGAAGCCTCGGTCAGATACACCGAGCGCAGCGATGAGCGAGTGCACGAGTCCGAGTTGGTCATAACCAACGCTCGCGACCAAACGCCTGACCGCAGGCGCATCGAGTGGCTCACTCCCTGCTCGAATCACATCGACCGCGCCGAGCAGCGACAAGATCTGTCGAGACTCTTCCTTTGAGTAACGAAGACCCGACAGCGTTTTGCGACGTTGCTCTGGCGCCACATAACTAAAGACGACGCAACGACGAAGCACAAGATCGTTCGCAACGGCATCGAGTTGGCGCCCAATCCCGGCAACCGAAGAAACATCCACAGCCGCGACCACGAACGGCCATGCACCGACCTCGACCAAGAACTCGAAACCGCTCGACGGAGCCGGCGCCGCCAACAACTTGTCGAGCTCATCACGAATGCGCTCCGCCGAAACGATCGACATGCGATCGATCAAAGCTCGACCAGCGGCCATCACCGAATCGTTGACCGAAAGGTCGTACCGCGCAATGAAGCGCGCCGCCCGAAGGATCCGCAACGGATCATCGGCAAACGACACCTCGGGCTCGATCGGCGTCATGAGCTCGCGTCGCTCGAGCGCACCGAGCCCATCGAACGGATCAATCAACTCGCCGTCGGCCAAACGGATTGCCATTGCGTTGAGGGTGAAGTCCCGACGCGAAAGATCGACCTCGATGTCATCTCCAAACACCACTTCAGGCTTGCGCGACCCGTCGGAATAGGACTCGGCCCGATGCGTCGTGATCTCATAGGGGCGACCATCGACCTGTGCCCCGATCGTCCCGAACTTCTCGCCCTGTGTCCACACCGCAGTGGCCAACGGATCGACCAACGCCTTGATGACCGCCGGCCGCGCCTCGGTCGTCATATCGAAGTCGAGCGAAACGAGTGGAGCACCGAGGTGAAGATCCCTCACAATCCCGCCGACGAGATAGAGCTGATGGCCAGCAGAGGCAAAGGCATCACGTAGCGGCGCAACCTCACGAAGTACCGACGGGTACAGATCATTCACGCCCAAAGACTAATGGGTGTCGATCGCTCTAGTCGGGGTGTGCCGGGCCAGAGCCCTCCACGGGCTCGCCGAACGCGTCGCAATCGGGGTTCTCACAGCTCGACTGGTCGCCGGGAACCTCGGGGGGAAGCGCACTCACCCCGCAGTAGCGACAGATCGGCGATTCGTCGTCACTACTTTCATCGGGGTCACCGCCCACATCGTCCCACAAGTCGCTCACGCCGACGAGTGTAATAACGAGACAGCGAACCACCGGCAGTTCACGAGCGCTCTAGTCTGATGGGTATGTTGCTGGAGCGTCTCAACCGCCCCGTTCGGGGTGTTCGCATTGTCAGAAAGGGCGCTCTCGAACAAAACGACGCGGGGCTCGTGCAACTCATTCCAATGCGCCAACTGACTCGACCCGACGTCGATCGGCTGCTTCGACACCTCCAAAGCTCAGAACAACTCGTCGTCACAAGTGCACTTTCTCGATCCGAGCGACAGGTCTTTCTCGATGCCGGCTTTATCGAACGCGAAGCGCTCCACTTGCTCTCACATGACCTGACCAACACCGGCCAGATCACTACGAACGTCGACGTGTCGCTGCGCGCTGGACGGCGCACCGACCTCAACCGAGTACTCGCCATCGACCGAGCGTCCTTCGACGACTTTTGGATGCTCGATCGAGATGGCCTCAACAACGCCCGCAAAGCAACCCCGGTTCACCGCTACACCGTTGCCCACATCGATCAACAGCTCGTTGGCTATGCAATCACCGGTCGCTCGGGAGCGTCGACCTTCCTGCAACGCCTCGGCGTCGACCCGAAGTATCGCCGGCGCAACATTGGCTCAACCCTCGTACACGACGCACTCACCTGGGCACGCCGAGAAGGCGGCACGTCCATGCTCGTCAACACACAAGTTGGCAACGAAAAAGCCGTTGGCTTGTACCAACACCTCGGCTTCGACCTTCTCAACGAACAGCTGAAAGTCCTTGAGTGGTCCAATTCCGGAACGGTGAGTTCGCAATGAGCCGCCGAAGCGTCACTGCACGGACCACTCTCGCCGTACTCGTGGCTCTCTTGGTTGCGCTAATGGCCAACTCACCCACCGCCGGCGCACAAACGACGGGTTCGGTCGAACTCGTTGCACAAAGCGCCTGGGTCGATGACGGCGGCATCTACAACATCCAGGTACGAATTGCAGGGGCGCCGACCGAGTCGGCCATCATCCTTCGCATCTACGAACCGTGGACCCAGCGAGATGACTTCCTTCGCGGCACCATCCCCGAGGACGCCCAGCTGCTCCTCGAACACAGCCCCGTCGTCTTGAGCGACGCGCAAGAAACCAGCAACGAAGTTCTCAACCTCGAAGTACTCCTCGACGGACCAAACACCCGGCTTGAAGAACCAGAGCCACCGACTACAAATCCCGAGGCGACGGGCACAGCCGATCTGACCGATGTCATCGAACAACAACCCCTACCCTTCGAAGTACTCACGACCGACGGCGGCTCGGCGGTCTACCCCGTCGAGGTCGCGCTCGTCGACAGCGCCGGCGAAACCACCGATAGCTTCGTCACTTCGCTCATCGAACTGCCTCGCCGAGATCTCCGCCCACCCCTCGCCGTGGCCACCGTGCTCGAAGCCGTCGTCGACGTCGACCCAACGCCAAACACCGCGGCCGAACTCGACGATGAAACCCTCACAAACGTCGGCGTCCTCGCGACGATCATCGCCCAACACCCCGACGCGAACGTCGCACTCTCGATCTCACCGGAAACGCTCGCCCTTCTCGCAAACGATGATGGCGACGTAGCGAACGAGATCGTCGAACAGCTCCGATCTAACCTCAGCGCTTCGCAGCTGTTTCCAAACCCATTCGTCGACATCGAAGAGCAAGCTTGGTTCGACGCAGAGCTGACGAACGAAGTCATCGAACTGTACGCAGCTGGGAGCGACAACACGATCGAGTCGATCGGGATTGAGCCCCAGACCAGCGTGATGCTCCTCGACGAGACACTCACCAGCGAAGGCGTAGACCACTTGGGCGAACTTGGCGTACAGGGCGCCATTGTTCGACCCGATCAGCTTCGAGCACTCGACCGAAACGTCTTCACCCAAGCACTCACCACAAGCTTCTTGCTCGACTCCGATGACCCGTCTGTGCAGGAAATTCCGGCGCTCGTCGCCGACGGTGACCTGAGCACACACTTCACTAACGAGGGCGGAAGTGTGCTCAACGCCAACCGCCTCCTGGCAGACCTCGTCATCTTGTCGCTCCAAGACAGCACCGGCCGGCAGTCCGCCGTCGTAAACCCACCAGCGGACTGGCAGCCAGACGACACCTTCCTCAACGTGTACCTCAGCGGAATCGAACGGATCCCATCACTGCGGGGCGCATCGCCAGAACAAGCGCTCGCCGAGACCGCAATCACCCCAAGCCTCGGCATCGGCACCATCAGCGGCCCACTCGTCCGGTCGCTGAATCCGCCCGCCCCAGCGACCAGCCTCCGCTCGTACCGCACCGAATACAGCCAGGCACGAAACGCCATCGAAAGTTGGACGACGGTCATTGGCAGCGATACATCGTCACGCCGTCGACTCGACGAACTGCTCTTCTCGAGCACCGATCACCGGCAAAGCGAACAGCAACAGAACGACTTTATCGAGGCTGTGTATTCACTCATCGACCTCGAGAAGGACTCGGCAATTCTTGCGCCCGAGGCCGAGACGATCACGCTGACCGGGCGAGAATCGCTCGTCCCGATCGTCATCGAGAACCGACTCGACACCCGCGCGACGGTGCTGATGATCCTCTCCAGTGACGAACTCGACTTCGCCGAGGGATCCGAAATCGTCCAGTCGCTCGAACCTGGTCCAAACCGAATCGAGATCCCCATCATCGCCCGTGCGTCGGGTGATTCGCCGATCAACATTCAGATTCTCAGCCCCGACGGTCTCATCCTCCTCGGCTCCGCTGAAGTCCTCGTCCGCACCTTTGCGTTCTCCGGCGTTGGCATAGCCATCGGCGGCGTTGCCATCATCGTGCTGTTCTTCTGGTGGCTGCGCGATGTGCGCGGAAGCCGCGAGGACGAGAACGAAGATAGCGACACACACACGAACGAAGCAGACGAAATGATTGGAGTCTGAAACTATGCCAGTACGAATCGTGACCGACAGCGCGTGCGACCTGTCCGATGCCGACCTCGAACAATGGGGTATCGGCCTTATCCCGCTATCGATTCGCTTTGGCGACGACGAGTTCGTCGATCGAACCGAACTCAAGACAGACGAGTTCTACCGACGCCTCGCAAACTCAGAACACCTGCCCGAGACTTCAGCGCCATCGCCTGGAGCGTTCGCCACCCTCTTCAACCAGTTCGCCTCTGAGGGCGCGGATGCCATTGTGTGCATCAACCTGTCCGAAGCGCTCTCGGCCACGATCCAAGCTGCACGAACCGCCGCAGATTCTGACGACGTGACGATTCCAGTCCATGTCGTCAACTCGAAATCGGTGACGGGCGGTCTCGGATCGATCGTCCTTAGTTGTGCAAAGGCTGCACGCGACGGGAAGTCGGCAGAGGAGATCGTCGCACTCGCCGAAAACATGCGCGACCGAACGCGCGTCTATGCAACGCTCGACACTCTCGAGAACTTGAAGAAAGGCGGACGCATCGGCGGAGCACAAGCTGCGTTCGGCGCAATGCTCTCGATCAAGCCACTGCTCGACCTGAGCAGCGGTGAAGTGGTCGCAGCAGGTAAGCAGCGAACGCGCAAGAAGTCGCTCGCCTGGCTCCGGGAGCAAATCTCCAACGCTGGCGAGGTTGAGAACCTCGCAATCCTGCACTCCAACGCCGACGACATCGACGATTTCATCGCCTCGATCTCGGACATTCCCGGAGTGAACGACGCGCGCGTAGACATCATTGGTGCCGTCATTGGAACCCACGGCGGACCAGGCATTGTCGGCATCACCTATCAGACCAAGGGCTGATGGCGAACCGCCGTCTTGACGATCGCTACGAACTTCGCGAGCGCGTCGGGAGCGGCGGAATGGCCGAGGTCTGGGAAGGCTTCGACCACAACCTGTCACGACGGATCGCCATCAAGATGCTGCACCCTCACCTGGCTGCAGACCCGAACGTGCTCGCCCGGTTTCGGAGCGAAGCCAAGGCAGCGGCACGGCTCACCCACCCTGCAATAGTCGCCATCTACGACACCGTTGGAGCGTCAAACAACGACGCCATCATCATGGAGTTCGTCGAAGGTCGTGACCTGCGAACAATTCTCAACGAGCGGCCAACGCTCGCAGCAGCAGATGCGGTCGAAGTTGGCCTGCAACTCGCAGGCGGACTCGGGCACGCACACCAGAACGGCATCATCCATCGAGACGTGAAGCCAGCAAACATTCTGGTTCGACCCGACCGGCGGGTGAAGCTCAGCGACTTCGGCATCGCAAAGGCGGTCGACCAGGTAGGCCACACCGAAACTGGTTCGCTGGTCGGAACGGTCAAGTACCTCGCGCCCGAACAGATCGAGGGAAAGCCAGTCGATGGCCGAACCGACCTGTATGGCCTGTCGACGGTCCTCTACGAAATGCTCTGCGGCGAGGTGCCGTTCGCAGCCACCGACCTGATGAGCGCAATGGATCGTCTCAAGAGAGACGCCCCTTCTGCTCGTCTCATTCGACCCGACCTACCGCTTGCGCTCGACGTATTCCTTCAACGAAGCCTCGCTCGCAACCCCGATGACCGTTACGACGATGCGTCGAAATGGGCTGCTGCACTCAGCGAAGCAATGCTCGGAGGCCTCGTCATCGAAAAAGGCGACCCGACCATGGTCGAGCCGAGGCCGACCGCTGCATCAATCCCTGAACGGCGTGCGAGCGAGGCGCCATCGATTCCAAGTTCGAACACGGTGCCAAAGAAGCTGACGGGGCAACGTCAACCCACCGAGCAAGAACGCGTGTGGTCGAGCGAGCTTCCCGAGCCGATCAGGTCGGCAAAACAGCGGGCCAAGCCAAACCCCGAAACCGCGACACACATGAAGCGAAGCAAGTCCAGGATGCGATGGGTCGGCCCACTCATCTCGCTCATCTTGATGGTCGCAGCAGTCGCAACTGTGTGGTTTTTGCTCACCGACGCTGGCGAATCGTTTCTCGAACGATTCAGCGGAGATGACAACACCGTGATCGAGGGACCTGCCGGCGAAGTCACCGGGAGCGCCCAGTCTGAGAACGCCCAACCCGTCGACCCCCAACAGGACGGAGCTGAGGGCGCAACAGACGAAGCAGATGGGTCGCCGATCTTCACCAACGACTTCGACGACACGGATTTGCGCGCCACATCGTTCGACCCATTCGGCAACGATGGAGTCGAGAACGAAGGGCAAGTATCACGGCCCTTCGACGGCAATCCAGATACCTTCTGGTCAACACAGCTCTATCGCGATCGCAACTTTGGTCAGCTCAAGGAAGGGGTTGGACTCATCGTGGAATTTGCCGAACCTCGAGCGATGGAAGACATCGAGATCGACGCTGACCGACTGGGTTGGGCATTCGAGCTCTACGCCGCAGACGCCGCGCCAGCCACCTTCGACGAGTGGGGTGACCCAATCGGCGCATTCACCGAACTCGAAGTGAACGAAGTGCTCGATGTCGACGATCGCGACGTCGGCGCGCTCCTCTTTTGGGTCACCGACCTCGGCATCGACCCCGAACAAACCCAAGCGGAATACGAAGCCGACATCGAAGCTCGCAACATCATCCAGCAACTCCGAATCTCTCGGATTGCGTTGGTGAACTAGTGCAGACCCTGGCTGACGACGGCGAACTGATTCGCGCTGCGCAGCGCGGCGACATGGCGTCGCTCGAGATTCTTCTCGACCGTCATCATGATCGAATCCGAGCGGTGTGCGCGAAGGTTGTCGGCCGCGGCGCCGATGCCGATGATGCTGCACAAATGGCCCTGATTTCGATCGTAAAGAACCTCGACAAGTACGACGGCCGAGCACAGTTCACGACGTGGTCCTATCGCATTGCAACCAACGCTGCGATCGACGAACTACGGCGGCGAAAACGCCGAGATTCCGATTCGCTCGATGACGATGAGAACCACCTTCAAGTCGTAGGCACCACCGATATCGGCAACGCATCAACCGCAAAAATCGTCATCGACGATGCGCTCGACCAACTCGACGAAGACTTCAAGCTACCCGTCGTCCTCCGAGACCTCTGCGGATTGAACTACGACGAGATCGCTGAAGTCTTAGATATTGCCCCCGGCACCGTACGATCGAGGATTGCACGAGGCCGCGGAAAGCTCGCAGACATCATCGGTGACGTCGGAGATGACGAAAATCGTAATGATGTGACAAGTGGCGGGAACCAAAGTACGAACCCCGACGTACAAGGCTCTGACAATGACTGAAAACCGCTACGACGACGAACTCCTATCTGCCATTATCGATGGCGAGGCAACTCCTGAATCTGTCGCGGCCGTCGAAGCTGACCCGGTCGCCCGACAGCGCCTCAGCGATATGGCCACCGGCGTCGACATCGTTGCGAGCCCGGTTCCCGAAGCCACCCCGGAGCGTCGAGCGCAATCGATCGCCGCAGCGATGGCAGCAGCGACTCCAGCGGCACCCGAAGTCACGAGCCTGAGCGCCGAACGCCACAAACGTGACGAGAAGCAGAAGAAATCAGGTCGTCCACCAGGCTGGCTTATCGCTGCTGCAGCTGCCCTCCTACTCTTCATCCTCGCGACACCGGTGCTCTTCAACAGTGGAAGCGTCGATACCGCCACTGAAGCAGCCGACATTGCTGCCAACGCCGCCGACGAGGTTGTCGAGGAAGTCAGCGGCGACGATGGGGAAGAGGCAATGGAGGACGAAGAGGAGGCAATGGAGGAAGAGGCGATGGAGGACGAAGCCGCTGGTGACGCTGCCGAAGCCTCTGGTAACGCTGCCGACACTGCGGTCATCGAGTCCACCGCCGACGACGCCGACAGCGCAGTGGCCCAATCATCGGTCGACCTCGACATCGAGACCGTGCCATCCATCGAGGAGCTCGAACTGCTCATCGACGACGCCGCGATCATCCCAGAACTGTCGACCAACGACCTTTTGGCCTTTGACACCTCACTCACCAGAGCCGGAGGAGGGACCGACGAAGTCCTCGCCACGACGGTCAACGAAGCGTGCTTCAACACCGATCAAACCATCGGAAACGAGACCCCATACTCGCTCGTCATCCTCGATCCGTTCGCCGGCGGACCAACGCTCGTCCTCGTCGAATTCAACGACGACGGAACGACTCGTTTCCTCAACGCAGAGACCTGCGCAGTTCTTCGCTAGGCTCCGGTACATGTCTATGCAGAGTGACTCGACTCCTGACTGGCCCCAGCAGGCGACCGAAACCATCGTTGGTTTGGTCGACAATGTAAAGCACAAGACGACCCAACCAGTTACAAAGGCTGCTCGCGGAGCGGTCTATGGAATTGTCATCGTCATATTGGGTGTTCCCGCAGTGATCATGCTGTTGATCGGCATCGTCCATCTCTTGAGTCAGTTCACCAACTCGGTGCTCGGGCTCGGTGTATGGCTCGTGTACCTGATCATCGGTTTGGCCTTCAGCATTGGTGGTTGGCTCCTCTGGCGAAAGCGCGTCGAATAACTCATCGCACTATCGCACCGAGAGCCTCCCGGCTGCAGTAGAGATTTACTAAGACCCCCAGGAGATTCTCATGTCAGGTAGCGATCAGGTTCGCGACGTCGTCATTATTGGTTCCGGACCCGCCGGACTCACCGCCGCCATCTACACAGCTCGCGCCAGCCTCGCGCCGCTCGTGCTCGAGGGCGAACCAAGTTCCACGAGCGACCAACCCGGAGGCCAGCTGATGTTGACCACCGACGTCGAGAACTTCCCCGGTTTCCCCGACGGCGTGATGGGCCCTGAGTTGATGATGGGCTTCAAGAAGCAAGCCGAACGCTTCGGCGCAGAAATCGACACGGTCAAGGCAAGCAAAGTCGACTTGTCCGAGCGTCCCTTCAAAATTTGGGTTGGAGATACCGAAGCTGAGCCAACCCACCTCGCAAAGACCGTGATCATCTCGACCGGTGCCCAGTCACTCATGCTTGGACTCGACCGCGAGAATGAACTCATTGGACATGGGCTCTCGACGTGCGCGACCTGCGACGGATTCTTCTTCCGCGATCAAGACATCGCAGTCGTCGGTGGAGGCGATTCAGCACTCGAAGAGGCGAACTTCCTCAGCCGGTTCGCCTCGAAGGTCTACGTCGTTGTTCGCCGAGACGAACTCCGTGCGAGCCAGATCATGCAGGACCGAGCGCACGCAAACCCAAAGATCGAGTTCTTGTGGAACACCTCGGTCGTCGAATATGTCGGTGAGACAAAGCTCGAACACGTCAAAATCAAGAACAACCTCGACGATTCGATCTCAGACCTTGCCGTAACGGGCCTGTTCATTGCGATTGGACATAAGCCGAACACCGGATTGTTCGAAGGCCAGATCGACATGAAAGACAACGGCTATCTGAAAACCCAACCAGGAAAGACCGCCACCAACATCGAAGGTGTCTTTGCTTCGGGCGATGTGCAAGATGATTACTACCGTCAAGCGATCACTGCGGCGGGATCAGGTTGTCAGGCTGCACTCGAAGCCGAGCGCTGGCTCGAAGCCAACGACGACGCGCACGCCTAACGGCCAATACCCGAATCTGGAATGCAATTGGCTCTACGCTGGTTTCTAACCTCGTAAGTCGCAACTAAGAAATGGAGCCACGATGGCCTCAGAAAACGTAGTAGAACTCTCCGACGCTGATTTCGCAGCCGCAGTCGGCGCCGATCAAGGCACCGTCCTCGTCGATTTCTGGGCCGAATGGTGTGGTCCATGCAAGGCAATCGCGCCAATCCTCGACGAGATTGCAGACGAACAAGTTGGCTCAGTCACCATTGCCAAGGTGAACGTCGATAACGCACCAACCACTGCTCGCCAGTACGAGGTCATGAGTATTCCAACCATGATCGTGTTCAAAGATGGCGAACAAGTGGCTCGGATGATCGGCGCAAAGTCCAAGGATGCAATCCTCGAGGAGCTCGCCGACCACATGTAGGTCGATCACATCGTCACCACGAACTCCAACTGCCCCGGCTTACCCGCCGGGGCAGTTTCGGGTTTTGAGAGGCTGACCCACTTGTGCTGGTTCATTCACTACAGTCTGAACCTATGAACCAAACCCCCCAACGCGCCCGCTTGCAGCGCGGAGACGTTGGTGAAGCCGTCGTGGAACTTCACAGCAAACTCACACTCGCTGGCTATTTGGTCGAGACGGTTCACCTCGATCGCTTCGCTGGACGAACCCACGATGCGGTCGTCGCCTTTCAACGACAGCGAGGTCTCGAAGGTACCGGCATCGTTGGTGGGGAAACCTGGAAGTCCCTCGACGAAGCCGCGCACTTCTTTGGCGGCCGATTGTTGTGTCGTCGCACGCCCATGATGCGTGGAGACGATGTTGCCGAACTGCAACTGCTCCTTGGCAGCTTGGGGTTCGATAGTGGTTGGATCGATGGAATTTTCGGACCTCAGACCGAGATTGGTGTGGCCGATTTTCAGCGAAACGCGGGCATACCAGTCGATGGAGTTGCAGGACCAACAACGGTCGCGACCCTCACTCGGCTCCGACTATCGGCAAACGCAGCTCGTCCAATCGCGGCAATTCGCGATCAAGAACGTCTGCGCAATAGCCCCAAAAGCCTCGTCGGCCGACGAATCGTCATCGGCGACTTCGGCTACTCCCCCGTCGTCGCAGGCGAACTCGGCAAAGTACTGCGCGCCGTTGGCGCCCGAGTCCTGCTTCTGCATCACAACGACGGATCGACCCATGCACGCGCAGCAAACCAATTCGATGCCGAGATCTACATGGGTTTAATGGCGGTTCCCGACGACGCATGCGAGGCCTCCTTCTACGAAACCGATTCGTATTCGAGCTATGGGGGCAAGGACCTCGCAAACTTTGTTATCGATGAATTATCGCTCGCGCTACGAATTCCTGGGTCGGTCGAAGGGTCTCGCTCGCCCGTACTTCGAGAAACTCGAATGCCAGCAGTCGTTTTCCGGCTTGGAGGACGCGATCAGCTCGGCGACTATCGACGTGAAATATCAAGCGCGATTCATGACGCAGTCATGCGTTGGGTCGCCGTGCCAAGTACCGCTACTCACCTGACCGACCTCGGTCAGGCAAAGCAGCGATAACAATTCATATTGTTTATAAACGAACAAACGTTCGGTTATGATACGATCGTGCGATAGATTCGTTCCAGATCGTCGAGATCGGCATAATCGATCACGATCTTGCCCTTCTTGGATCCAAGTGACACACCAACGGTCGTCTCGAGTCGTTCAGATAACAATCGCTCTAGCTCGAGAATCGCTGGCTCTCGGGTCTTGCCCGGCGCAGGTCGCTTTCCGGTCGACGGCTTCGTTGTCAGATCGAGGGTAATGCCATCGCCATCACCGATGGTCTCGCCGCGCATCAACCGCTCAACATCACGAACTGTCAGATCCTGCGCAACGACCTGCTCAGCGATCCGAAGCTGCTCAGCATCATCTTCGACCGCTACGATCGCGCGGGCATGCCCAGCACTCAGTCGGCCTTCAGAAACGAGTCGCTGCACCCCGGTAGGAAGCGCCAAGAGGCGAAGGGTGTTCGCAACTGCCGAACGCGACTTACCCACTCGCTTTGCGATTTTTTGCTGGGTAAATGAGAAGTCATCGATGAGCTGTTGATACGCAACAGCCTCTTCAATCGCATTGAGGTCCTGGCGATGGAGGTTCTCCACAAGCGCTTGTTCAAGTGATTCAGTGTCGTCGGCGTTGCGCACAATGACCGGCACATCTTGTAAGCCGGCGCGCTTTGCCGCACGCCAACGACGCTCACCCGCAATGAGCTCGTAGCGGTCCCCGTCCCTTCGGACAAGCAATGGTTGGAGCACGCCGAGTTCGCGCACTGAGTTTGTTAAGGCGTCGAGGTTCTCTTCGTCGAAGTGCTCTCGCGGCTGATACTGATTCGGATGAATAGAGGCCACCGCTACGGTCTGAAAGGTTGCATCGGCGTCGTTGGTGACGTCGGAGGGTATGAGGGCTCCGAGGCCCCGACCAAGTCCACTAGGTCGGTTCATGAGCGGTCTCCTTGCTTATCGTGGGGTTGGATTAAGTCGATAACTGGGTTGGGCGATGGCATCGATGGCACGGCGCCAAGCTCTGTGTCCTCAGCCTCGGTCGTGACACGATCTTCGTCGTCGCGCTCTTCGCGTTCTCTCAAGTCGAGGACCTCGTCTGCAGTTTCTTCCTGCTCTGCAGTTTCTTCCTGCTCTGCAGTTTCTCGCTGCTCTGCAGTTTCAGTAGTCGCGACGAGTGCTTCCAAGTCCGACTTCACGCCTCCGAGTACATCTTCATTGGATTGAGCTTCTCCATCAGAAATATCGTCCTCATCGAAAGATCCACTACCAGCGTCAACGTCATCACGCTCGAGCGCTTCATCTTCTTCTTCGGACACCTCAAGCTCAGAAACGGTCTCCTCCACTCGAGAGTCTTGAGCAGTATCATCAGGCTCTACCACCGGCGAACTCGCAAGTCCGATCCCGGGCTGAAGGGGTGCTTGCGCAGGCGACTCATCAAGATCGAGTTCGTTACCGAGCACTTCGTTCGCAAGGTCGCGGTATGCCTGTGCCCCGCGGTTCTCAGGGTCAAAGACGGTGATGGGTTGGCCATACGACGGTGCCTCTGAAAGACGCACGACTCGAGGAATGACAATCTTGCAGACAATCTCACCGAAGTGCGCTCGCACCTCATCGACAACCTGTCCTGCCAGCTTGGTGCGAGCGTCGTACATGACAAGCACAATCGTCGAAATCTCGAGGGACGGGTTCAAGCTCTTCCGCACGAGTTCGACATTTCGTACCAACTGCCCGACACCTTCGAGTGCGTAGTACTCACACTGAATCGGCACGAGAACTTCGGTGGCAGCAACCAACGCATTGATGGTAAGTAGACCGAGCGACGGTGGGCAGTCTATGAATACAAAGTCGTAGTCGTCCACGATGGGTGACAACGCGTCGATCAACCGTCGTTCGCGGTTAAAGCCGGGCACGAGTTCGATCTCCGCGCCCGCAAGGTCAAGGCTCGATGGAGCGAGGAACAACCCCTCCACATCGGGCGCCGGTTCGATTGTGTCCTCTAGTGGCGTGTCTGCCAGAAGAACGTCATACATGTTCTTCTCAATCGACCTGGGATTAATCCCAAGCCCAGTGCTGGCGTTCGCCTGTGGGTCGAGGTCAATGAGAAGTACTCGTTGACCCATTTCCGCCAATGCCGCCCCCAAGTTAACGGTCGTCGTTGTCTTACCGACGCCGCCTTTTTGGTTCGCAATGGCAATCACCCGTGTGGATGAATCCGCTATCACTTGTGCTGAGCTCATAATTCAGAGACAGTATCCCAACTTCAAAGAAACGTACTAAACGAGAATCGACTTTTTCCACAACTGACACATCTACAACATGAACAACGCCAGCAACACCGTTGATAGATCAACGACGAGGTCGTGTTTCACGTGAAACCGGTGTTGGCTAACCGCTGTAGAACCTAGTCGTTTGTTTCACGTGAAACCGCCACCCCAGCCCTTTACCAACACCACCTACCGGCCACCAATCATCGTTACCCCGTAGATTGCTGCGATCTAACTCATAGGGACAGGCCCTATCAACTAACGAACTCTTGGTGGTCACGTCTACTGAAACGAACCTCCATGAAATCACTGCGGAGATGCGCCCAATTGTTGGTACTTCTGGGATCAGGTCACTGACCGATCAAGTCTCACTGATCGACACTGTTACTGACTCGCGAATCAGGACCATCACCAACACAGAAAGCTAGCTACCCTCAGTCACTGTGTCGGTGGCATCCCAGGTCTGGGGTAACTCGGTCCTGAGGAGTTGGTGGCAGATGCCTGCGATGTGCCGACTGATCGCTGGGGTGTAGTGCAGTCCTCGCCGGCCGGTCGAGGCTCGGTCGAGCACAGCCCACACGAGTGAAAGACACGATGCTTCGCTGGGCATCCAGCCGATCACTTTTGCGCATCGTCTGGTCTCATCGAAGGTCCCTTCGATCAGATTTGTGCTGTTCAATCCGGAACCGAAGGTATGCGATGAGCGCGTGACGGTCATCTTCGAGACATGTAACTGCGGCCGGGAGTTGATGGCGGTGCAGATCAGCGAACACGTCGGTCCGACGCTATTCGTGGTCGACGACTGGTTGCCCGACGAGTTGGTCGGGGTTGTCGAAGATCTCAAAGAGTTCGGCCTTGATCTCGGGCTGACGAGTTCTTGGGGTCTTCGCGAGCGCGTTTCGTGCCCGGTGGGTGAGGCATCGTTGTCGCAGCACTCGGGAAGCGATGTGTCGACAGCGTTATTTGACCTTTGGCTCCATCGGAGACGTGAGCAGCGGGATCTTCGGGCCGCAATCGGTGAGTCCGATCAAGAAATCGGCCCAAGCGTCGGTGGACTCGCCAGCTGTGGTCTTGATCGTGAGATCGCCATGACCGTTGCGTTGCCCATCACAGACGTGTTCACCACTGCGACTGTTCCAGTCGCGGCCCAACCAACCGGTTACTACGTCCTCCAATACTTGTTGGAGCACAAGACGCACCGAGTGGCGCATCAACTCCTCGACACACTCATCGATCGGATGTCCCGACCCAAACACATCGTTGATTTCGACACGAATCTGGTCGACGGGAGATACTTGCTGTTACATGACGTGGGTTTCCTTCTGAGTTGGTTGCTCGTGAAGGAACCTACGCCAGGCTCGGTATTACACCTCCGATGGGACGCCACCACAGTGTCCTGGGCAACCCTACGGGTTCATGTAGTCCTCAAAACCATCATGGGGCCTGTCCCCATTGTCCCAAAACCGTCATGGGGCCTGTCCCCATTATCCTGTGCCCTCTGCAAACCGACGGGTTCACGTAAGTCCTCAAACCGTCATGGGGCCTGTCCCCACTGCCCGGAGAACCGTCATGGGGCCTGTCCCCACTGCCCTGAGAACCGTCATGGGGCCTGTCCCCAC
>CALHXU010000006.1 GCA_938040365.1 uncultured Acidimicrobiales bacterium | reverse complement strand
ACCGACGGTTCGGTGGCGATCACTGGTTCGCTCGCTCCCGGCGAGCAGCTGACCATACCGGTCACGCTGTCGATCGCAGCTGCTGCTGATCTTTCGTCTTTGGTCAACGTGGCCGAGATCGAAGCCGCTGACGCGGTCGATGCAGCAGGCGACCCGGTGACAAACCCGGATGGTTCTGATCTTGCCGATATCGACTCGACCCCAGATGCTGACGTCACGAACGACGCCCAGCCAGCCGCCCCCGGCGATCCGACCGATGACGTAATCGACAACAGTGGCGGCGACGAGGACGACCACGACATTGCGACCGTAACTCCGCCTACCTACAGCCTTGGTAACCAGGTCTGGTTCGATGCTGACGACAACGGCATGGTCGACCCCGGCGAAGCTCCGGTACCTGGAGTTGTTGTCGAGTTGTGGCTTGATGTCGACGGTGACGGTGTGCCCGACACGCTCGTGTCGACCGATACGACCGATGCCGACGGCCTGTACCTGTTCGATGGTCTTGAGCCCGGCGACTACATCGTGGTGATCCCAAGCGAGAACTTCGACGCCGGTGGACCGCTCGACGGTTGGTGGTCATCGACTCCAACGACCGACGATCCAAACGATGGCACGGACGAGGACGACAACGGAATCGGCCAGACCGGACCAGATGGATACTCGGTCAGCTCAGGCACGGTTTCGCTCGGCGCGAACTCGCCGGTGACCGAGCCCGGTCCGGACAACGATCCAAATACCGCCGACCCGCACGAGGATCTCACGATCGACTTTGGTTTCACCCAGTACAGCCTCGGCAACGAGGTGTGGTTGGATACGAACAACAACGGCATGGTTGACCCCGGTGAAGAACCGGTTGCTGGCGTTGGCGTCGACTTGTTCGTCGACGCCGATGGCGACGGGCTACCCGACGATACGAATGGCGACGGCATCATCGATAGTTTGGATGTTGTTGCTACGACCGTCACCGACGCTGATGGCCTGTACCTCTTCGATGGGCTGGGCCCTGGCGGTTACATCGTTGGCATTGGCCCGGCTGCGTTCCAGAGCGGCGGTCCGCTCGAGGGAACGATCTCTTCGGATCCGACGTCGAGTGACCCGAACGATGGCGTTGACCAAGATGACAACGGCACGCCCGATCCAGCAGCGATGTACGTCTTCTCCGGAACCGTCGACCTCGGTGCCGGTCAACCGACCAGCGAGTCAGGTCCAGACAATGACCCGGCGACCTTTGATGCGAACGAGAACCTCACCGTTGACTTCGGGTTCTGGCCGCTGACCTTTGACCTTGCCTTGCGCAAGACGCTCGCCGACGGTTCAAACACCGCAGAGGTAGCTGTTGGAGACACCGTGACGTTTACGATCACCGTGTTCAACCAGGGCGATGTCGAGGCGGCGAACGTTACCGTCATCGACTATCTGCCGAGTGGTCTCGATCTGAACGATTCGGACTGGACCCTGCAAACCGATGGGTCCGCAACGATCGACCTCGATGGGGTTATCGCTCCAGGCGAGGAAGTGACTGTCGACATCACAACGACGGTCACCGGCTCGGACCTGACGAACACGGCTGAGATCGCGGCGGCGATACCGGTCGATGCCGATGGCGTGCCGATCGTCGATGTCCTCGGTGCAGTGCTCTCCGATGTCGATTCGGTCGCTGACGGTGCAAACTCCGAGACGCCTGTGGACGATGCGATCGACAACACCGGTGATGACGAGGATGACCACGACGTTGCGAGCTTGACGCTCGCAGCCGTGCCACCACCAGCACTCGCTTTCACCGGACGCAGCGCCACTACCGTTGCTCTGTTTGCGATGTTGCTTCTGGTGGCCGGTTTCGTGGCGACGACCGTCTCCCGGAGACGCTTCGACGATCACGCTGCTTAGCTCGTAGCGGGCCATCGGTTGGACGACTTGGGCAACTCCCAGCCGCCCAGCCGATGGCTAGCAAGCGCCGATCTTGGTTGAACTTCAAGCGAACCCCGCTATCATCGTCAGTCGCGGGGTGGAGCAGCATGGTAGCTCGTCGGGCTCATAACCCGAAGGTCGTGGGTTCAAATCCCACCCCCGCCACTAAGTAACAAGCCGGTCCCTCGGGGCCGGCTTTGTTCGTTTTCGGGTCGCTGTCAAACGTCTGGCAAACACGGCGGGTGGCTTGCCACGAATCTGTAGTGCTTAGTCCTGAAAGCGACAGTCCCGCTACCACTTCGCGAGCGATCTCAAATATATGAGTTACGCAATGAGTATGCAGGTTACGCTATACTACGGTATGACACTGGATGTTGACGTTGCGAAGTTGATCAGAGATGCCCGAAGGGCCGCTGGACTATCGCAAGTGGCACTTGCTGAACGCCTCGCCACCACCCAGTCGGCAATATCGCGCTGGGAGCGGGGCCACGAGGAACCTCGAATAAGCACACTTCAGTCAATCTTGGCCGCATGTGGGCAAACGCTGGTGGTCTCAAGCCGACCTTCGAAGTGGGGCGACGTCGATCGAGCCCAGATTCGCCAACAACTTGCAATGACCCCAGAAGCACGACTGGCATCGGTGACCAATGTGAGCGCATTTGTCGGCCAGGCGAGACGAGTTGGCTGATGCCCCAACCACTCGATCCTCAGTGCTTGTTTAGCGTGCTCGACAAACACCACGTCGACTATGTGTTGATCGGTGGGCTCGCCGCAGTCCTTCATGGATCGACAGCCATGACAAATGATGCCGATATTCTCCCGGACTCAGATGCGGCCAACCTCGAAAGATTGAGCAGCGCACTGCAAACCCTCGATGCTCGCCTTCGAACGCCGGACACTTCGGACGGGATTCCGTTCGATCCCCATCCAACGCTCATTGCGTCGATGGCGATGTTGAACATGACAACAAGATGCGGGGATCTCGACCTCACCTTTCAACCTGCGGCATTGAGTGGATACGCCGAAGTACGCGAGCGTGCTGTCGTATTCGAGGTCGATGGTCTGCAGATCCCGGTTGCTGCGCTCGACGACATCATTGCGTCGAAGGAATCAGCCGACCGCCCCAAGGACCACGCCACGCTTCCGATCCTGTACGCACTCCGTGAGGAGATCGAACGACGGTAGACGACCACGATGCTGGACAACCCATGTTGAAGTAGAGGCCAATGTCGTTATCGCAACTGCGATTCGATCAGTTCTCGGAAGTCTTCGATGGCGGCCGTTGGCTGACCGGCGACTTTGCCGGCCTCGTCGGCGCGGCGGAGCCTGATCGCTTCGTTAGCCATCGGGAGGTCGGCGAAGGCTGCGGCTTCGGTGGGGGTG
>CALHXU010000005.1 GCA_938040365.1 uncultured Acidimicrobiales bacterium | reverse complement strand
GTCAGAATCGAGGTGGCAGGTGTGATGTCACAGAATTGAAAATGAACGAGCACCGAGCGCTCCAAATCGCCTCTCGCCAACCACTCCCCGTCTCATCGCTGAGGTGGAGAGGGCTCGAGATTTACGGCCCTTCATTACCTTCACAACCAAATCCGTCGACGGTCTCGCCGTCTAATTGATAGGGGTCCGCGTCGCCAACGATCCGCACCGAGAAGGTCAGGTCATCGCAACTGAGGCCATAGTTCACGTCAGGAACGCACGGTTCGTAGTTCGGGTGGCAGTTACCTTCGGGCTGTTCGGCGTTTACCGACAGCGACACCTGATCTCCATCGCCGCCGATCTCGGCGAACGTTGGTTGCGGAGCCAATTCGGTGGTGGCCGCGACTGCCACGGTCGATGCGGGCGCTGGCCGAACCGTGGTCGGCGTGTCGCCTGCGACAACGACGCCGAGAACCTCTGCGTCGGCGATCGTCGTCGTAGGCGTAGTCGGAGCTGGTGATACAACCGATGAGTTTGCCACTTCCCGGCTCAACGAATCGACCGACAACGCAGCGACGAAACCTGTCGATTCGATCGCATTGGCCTCTGTTGGTTCGATCGTCTTGTTCAGATCAGAGGCTGCGAACAATCCAACGACGATGAACGCGAGTCCAGCAACGATGGCGATCCGCTCGCGCTTTCGGCGGACAGGGAAAGCAAGCGCAAAGTCTCGCGCACGAGAAACTACCGTTGCATGGCGCTCTTTGGCGGGCGCTGTGCCCGTTCCGTCGCCAAATAGGATTTTGTACTGCTCAGGAGTCATTGGCCCTCCCTGGCATCGCGAAATGCCGCCGGAAGGAAATTTACTGCAGTTGAGGGCCTACAACGTGGCTATCGCAGCGAGATCACAACTCTGGAAAGGATGCGAGCTCTACTGGGTCGAACCGTTCGAAGTCCTCGTCGAAGCGAGGATCGCCAACGATGACCGAGCTGACCGGTCCACCATTGGACGCAGGAACAAGTACTTCGCTGTACACCGCAATGGGCGTGCCGACCGGCGCCTCAGCCTCGAACACCGACCTAAAGCCTGCATCCTCGGCAGTGGTTGTGTCACAACCCGACGAGTCATCGATGAACACGCCACCGGCAACGACGCCGAACTCGGGGGCATCGAACCCCGAAGAAATACGCGAACCGTCGGCAACCCTCGTCGGCGTTATCTCGGCGAGGACCAGATAGCAGGTCGCCGACTCGCCAACGAAGCGACGAGTGCCTGCTTGAATGAACCCGAAGAGTTCGCCATCCCAGATTGCGCCGCTCGAATCGGAGAACGTAAAGCTGACCGGCCGTTCAGAGGGTTCGGTCGATTGACGAGTCAGCGTGCAGCCAATTGCGAGTGCGGGCTGACCCGAATCGATCATGCAGGCGTCGGCCCCGAAGCCTCCTCGAGCCCGGTCGCCGTTGGTGAGCCGGAGCAGATCGCTTCCGGCCCCTCCGTTGAGAATGTCGATTCCGGTGCCAGCACCGAGAATATCGGGTCCGGCACCACCGAGGAGCCGGTCGTTGCCCTGGTAGCCAATGAGTCGGTCAGCGCCGTCGCCGCCGAAGAGCTTGTCGGCCTTATTGGACCCGAAGATCACATCATTTCCAGCACCACCAGAAAGAGTAGATCCGCTGCGATCTCGCCGTTCGAGCCGCTCTGAACCGCTCGACGAATAGATGACATCGTTCCCGTTACCCCCAACGATTACATCGGCGTCGAGGTTGCCATAGAGCGTGTCATCACCGCCGTCGCCGTGAATCTTGTCATCGCCCGCGTTGCCTCTGATGATGTCGTTGCCTACGTTCCCGCAAATGATGTCGTCACCGGCGAGACCATGAATCTCATCATCACCACCAAGACCGACGATGACATCGACGCCGGCCGTCCCGATGAGCAAATCATCACCATTCGTTCCGACGATGGTCGCTGGTTCACTGAGGCACGACCGTGCCACCTGGGCTCCTGCGCTGGATGCCAATACCGAGCTCAACACACCGAGGACTGCGACCGCCGTCACGCTAACTCGCTGAAACACGCTTTTTCCCTACGTCAAAAGTCCGCCGATACGACGTTAGCCAACCAGTGAGACGAATCGAGCTTTGGTAGGTGAGTCTTCGGGCACAGCTCCCTCGGCGCACGGCCCATCGAACCCAGGGAGTGAACCGCCGAGGCGTCCTCTAGTTGAAGCCGGAGTCGACGCCACCATCGACTCCGGACAGGTCGCCGTTCAACAAGCTCAGCGCTGCGGCTGCAAGCATGGCGATGATCAGCAGAATCAGCGCGTACTCCACCCATCGTCCAGTCCGTTTGCTAGCAATTTGGGTTGGGAGAAAGTCGCTGTCGATAGACCTGTCCATCCTCAGATAGTCGACAGCTGAACCCTCGTCTTTACCGAAAGGGCCCCGATTACCCGATGTTGGACAAGATCTTGCTGAGCCGGCTCATGGCGAAGCGAAAGCCGTTCTTTCCAATCACGGCGAAGAGCGGGGCGAATAACTGCGGAGCGTAGGGAACGTGGACATCCTCTATCCAGTGCATCCGAGTCCTCGTCGAGTTTTCACCGCGCAGTTCTTCGACGGTGAACGAAGCCCACCCCGTCAATACGGGCCCAACTTTGACGACCTTGCACGAACCCGCACCGGTCGCATCGTCAAACTCTGTCGACTCGACGGTCATGGCGTCCTGGAGCGAGAGCTTTCTGCCGATGCTCGTATGGGGCGCAACGCCGGTCCATGCGGTGAACGTCGCCCCGGGCGCTGTTGGATCGCCGTCGGTATGAATATCGACCATGGTCGACGGAATCCACGCCTCGTGACCCTTCCAGTCCACGAGCTCGTCGAAGACCGTTCGAGCTGGTGCATCAAAGAAGTACTCAAGGTCAAACTCGACGTGGGCCATGGGGAGAGCCTACGAACGTCGCTTCAACATCGATGGGTTCAACGACGAGTCGGATCAGAAATTGCTGGTGGCGTCAGCGCAGCCTCCGGGTTAGGCCAAACGGAGTCGCTGTGGCGAGCCTTCTCTCACGATGAGGCCCTTGGCTTCGAGATCGAGTTTCACGCTCACCGTGTACCACATGACCGATCGATCGCTCCATAATTCTGGTGGCGTGCGGCGTTCGACTTCTCCACCGAGTTCCGACCATCGAATCTCACCTGCTTCGCCGATCGCGTCGAGGATCGCTGCCCGAACCGGGTCGTAGATACTCTTCGCAATCCGCAGGTCGTCTCGACCGGTGTTTGGGTTCTGCAGCATGACCCGTTCTACGTCCTCTTTTGCCAACACTGTCCTCCTCGCTCGTTGGGTTCGAGGGTACTCGCAGAAGTGTTGTCGTTCAGTTGCAGAGTTAAAGCATGAGGATAAAACATGAGGATTTGTTCACTTTTGGCTTGAACATGAGGATCCCCTCATGTTAATTTTGGCACGAGACCTTATGGAGAAAGCATGAAACATCCGAATACACGGTTTGGTGTAGCAACCCTCATCGCGCTGCTGTTTGGAGCGACGCTTGCGATCAGCGCTGGCGTCGCCAACGCACAAACCGAAAGCAACCCTGCGGGCATCACCTGCGAAAACGCGCAACGGGTGCAATTCTCGTTCATCACCTTTGACAGCAACGGCTTTGAGGGGGCGCTGAGCATCCGCCAAGTGACAAATGATGGATCAACTTGGATCGTCACCCGGCAAGCGTCTGAGTTCAGCAGCTGGACGATCAGTCCTGCTGGGCGTGAGTACTTCCTCCGATACCGATCGGGCGGAATCGTCCACGACGTTCCCTGCATTTCGCCTGGCGAAACGGAAGTTCCGAATGTCGCAAATGCGGTCTGCACAACCACGACCACCGGCGACATGACAAGAGTTGTCGTGACCGCCGACGCTGGCGTCATCGACAACGCCTTTAGCCTCCGCCAAGTCGAAGCGAACGGATCGACCTGGCTCACCGACCTTGATGACGAAACGACGATTACCAGAACGAGTGATGGCGCACTCTTCGTTCGCTATCGACGCAGCGGGGAAGTCAACGAGGCCTCCTGCGCTGAATCAGCGACCACGACCGTTACCTGCTTTATCGAGACGCAGACGTTTACCCCGGTCACCGCAGAGGTACTCGTCGTGGAGAACACCGAAGCCGGTGTCAACTACACCGTATTCGAGAACGGCGTCGCAACCCTGAGTTTCGACGGCGGCCAGCGCGCCGTGCTCCCGATCAACAACGAACCCGTTCCCGCTCGGGTCGTTACGGTCGCACCGACGGCGAACCCTGACAACACCACTACGTGCGGGACGCTCGGCGCATCCGCCTCGTGCACACTCAATATGAACAACAACTCAGGGACGATCCGAATCGACACCGACGTCTTGGGCTTACGTGTTTTCCTCCGAGATGGCAACAGTGCCGACTCGAACTGGGTCGCGACAACCGTTCCCAACGGCTCCCCTATCTTTCTCGACGACCTTCCCCTTGGTGGAGAATTTTTCATCCGCTACCGCCAAGGCGGTGAAGTGTTCGAAAGTGATTGCAGCCTCGATCTCTAGGAAGCAATCACGTTCTAGATCCCAGAAAAGAGCAGGTGACAACACCTGCTGGCGGAACGCAGGCGGCGGCCTACAGGCGGGAATTTGGGGAGAGTGGGCGTATGGCGTGCGCCCACTCTCCCTACTCAACCTCGAGATTCAGGCGAGCTGAACGAGCGGGACGTACACTCGGTTCGTGACACAGATGCGAAACGAACCGACGCAAGATCGGTCTCGGAAAA
>CALHXU010000004.1 GCA_938040365.1 uncultured Acidimicrobiales bacterium | reverse complement strand
TTGACCCGCTGGGCCTCACCACCCGACAGGGTCGGTGCGGGCTGTCCGAGACGGACATACCCAAGACCAACATCGACGAGCGTTTGTAGGTGCCGGGCTATCGGTGGTTGATTCTCGAAGAAGGTCAGCGCGTCTTCGATTGGCATGTTCAGCACTTCGGCGATGTTCTTGCCCTTGAACAAGATGTCGAGGGTGTCGCGGTTGTATCGCTTGCCCTTGCAGACCTCGCACGGCACGTAGACGTCGGGCAAGAAATGCATTTCGATCTTGATCGTCCCGTCGCCTGAGCACGCCTCGCACCGACCGCCCTTGACGTTGAAGCTGAACCGTCCGGGGAGGTAGCCCCGAACCTTTGCCTCGGTCGTTTGTGCAAACAGCTTTCGAACGTGATCAAAGACACCGGTGTAGGTCGCCGGATTCGAACGTGGAGTCCGCCCGATCGGCGACTGGTCAATGGCGATGACCTTATCGATCGACTCGGTGCCCTCGACCTTCTTGTGCAATCCCGGCGGCATCTTCGAGCTGTAGATCTTCTGCATCAAACTCGGCAGCAGAATCTGGTTGATGAGCGACGACTTTCCGCTGCCCGAAACTCCGGTGACGCCGACGAACACTCCGAGCGGAATCTCGACATCGACGCCTTTCAGGTTGTTCTCTCGCGCTCCACGAATCCAGATCGATTCCTCTTTGCGCTCACGTCGCATTTCGGGAATCGGGATGGCCTTGCGTCCCGACAGATACTGACCGGTCACGGACTTGCGGTTCCGCAACAGCCCCTTGACCGTGCCAGAGTGAACGATCTCGCCACCATGTTCACCTGCGCCCGGGCCAATATCGACGACGTGGTCGGCAACTGCGATCGTTTCTTCATCGTGCTCGACCACGATCACCGTATTGCCGATGTTGCGAAGGCGTAGCAGCGTCTCAATGAGGCGCTGATTATCTCGCTGATGCAAGCCAATGGATGGTTCGTCGAGGACGTAAAGCACCCCGACGAGACCGCTACCGATCTGGCTTGCGAGACGAATTCGCTGCGCTTCCCCACCGGCGAGCGTCGCCGCGTTCCGGGAGAGCGAGAGGTAATCGAGACCAACGTCGAGCAAGAAGCCCATCCGAGCATTGACCTCTTTGACGACCTGTTCGGCAATGATCATGTCGCGCTCGCTGAGGTCGAGCGCTTCGAGTGCCTTTGCTGCCTCGCCGATCGACATCGAACACACGTCGTGGATGGTCATGCCATCGATCGTGACCGCGAGCGAGAGCGGGTTGAGGCGTGCGCCGCCGCAATCCGCGCAATCGACCGTGCGCATGTATCCCTCGATCTGTTCGCGCTGACTGTCGGACTCGGATTCTTCGTGACGACGTTGGAGGTACGGGATTGCCCCTTCGAACTTCGCGTCGTAAGTGCGTAGCCGTCCGAATCGGTTCTTGTAGTTGACCGTGATGCGTTTCTTTAGGCCGCCGCGCATCAGGAGGTTTCGTTTTGCCTTGGGCAAGTCCTCCCACGGGGTGTGACGGTCGATGTCCTCCTCGTCGCATACCGCTTCGACGAGACGGCCAAAGTACCGGCTTCGGTTTCCCGACCACGGAGCAATCGCGCCTTGTTCGATCGTTGCCTCAGGGTCGGGAACGACCAATCGCTCGTCGACCTCGAAGACGGTACCGAGGCCATCGCAGTGTGTGCACGCGCCATAGGGCGAGTTAAAGGAGAAGTTGCGTGGCGCGAGTTCGTCGAAGGACTTGCCATCGGATGGACGCGACAAATGCTGGCTGAACACGACGGTCTCTGGCTCTGCATCGCTCCCCTTCGGTGCCATGATCTGGATCTCGGCAATTCCGTCAGCGAGGGTCAGCGCGGTCTCCATCGACTCGGTCAGGCGCCGATCGATTCCTTCTCTCAAGACCAACCGGTCGACAACGACCTGGATCGTGTGCGTTTCGTAGCGCTCGAGATCTAGTTCAAGGTCGGGAAGCTGGTCGAGTTCGATCGCTTCTCCATCGACGATGCAGCGGGCAAACCCTTGCCCTGCGAGATCTTCGAGCAGCGTCTCGTACGTGCCCTTACGTCCACGGACGACCGGTGCCAGAACCTGGAAACGGGTCCCCTCTTCGAGCTGCAAGACACGATCGACGATCTGCTGCGGCGTCTGTCGTTCCAGTCGCTCGCCGGTCTCGGGGTCGTGTGCGACACCGATTCGAGCAAAGAGCAGACGAAGATAGTCGTACACCTCGGTAACGGTGCCGACCGTCGACCGCGGGTTGCGCGAAGCGCTCTTCTGATCGATCGAGATCGCCGGCGAGAGTCCCTCGATGAAGTCGACATCGGGCTTGTCCATCTGCCCGAGGAATTGGCGGGCATAGGCGCTGAGCGACTCGACATAGCGGCGCTGGCCTTCGGCGTAGATCGTGTCGAACGCGAGCGACGACTTGCCCGAACCCGACAGGCCGGTGAAGACGATGAGCTTGTCTCGGGGCAAGTCGATGTCGACGTTTCGCAAGTTGTGTTCGCGGGCGCCCTGCACGACAAGACGGTCAGCCATAGTTCTTCTCTCTCATCTGTCTTCTCGACTCTTCTCGGACCACTC
>CALHXU010000003.1 GCA_938040365.1 uncultured Acidimicrobiales bacterium | reverse complement strand
GCCGATGTCATCGTCGGAATCGACAACAACATGCGCGAGCAGTTCTTTGGCGAGGAAGCCTCGACCACCTGGGTCGTCGATGACCTAACGAAACGCCTCGACAACTATCGCCACGTCGCGATCGACATTCGCGACAACGACGCGATCGATGCGCTCTTTGCCGAATACAACACCGACATTTCACTGATCGTCCACACCGCAGCCCAACCATCACATGACTGGGCTGCCCGAGACCCCCACACCGACTTCAGCGTGAACGCAACCGGAACGCTGAACCTGCTCGAGGCAACCCGTCAGCACGCACCAAACGCGTCGTTCATCTTCACCTCGACAAACAAGGTGTATGGCGATACGCCGAACCACCTTCCGCTCATCGAGATGGAGACCCGTTGGGAACTCGACCCCGAACACCCATGGGCAGAGCACGGCATCCCCGAGGAAATGTCGGTCGATCAGTGCACGCACAGTCTCTTCGGCGCCTCCAAACTTGCCGCCGATGCGTTGGTTCAAGAATACGGTCGCTACTTCGATATGAAGACCGCCACCTTCCGAGGGGGTTGCCTTACCGGACCAGACCACAGCGGCGCTGAGCTGCATGGCTTCCTCGCCTATCTCGTGAAGTGCACCGTTGTTGGCCGCCCGTACACGGTCTTTGGATACAAGGCGAAGCAGGTCCGTGACAACATCCATGCCTCGGACCTCATCTCCGCGTTCGATCACTATTACCGTGCGCCGAGAGTTGCTGAGGTCTACAACATCGGCGGCGGCCGAGACATCAACTGTTCGATGCTCGAAGCGATCACGATCTCTGAGGAACTCGCCGGGAAGAAGCTCGACTGGACCTATTCCGACGAGAACCGCATCGGTGACCACATGTGGTATGTCAGCGATATCCGTCGCTTTAAAGAGCACTACCCCGAGTGGGACTTCACCTACGACCTCAAAGCGATCATGGGCGAGATCCACGACAAGATGGCCGAGCGCTGGCTCGCCGAGGGGAACGAGGCATAGATGCTCACCCAAGCTCGGCGGGTTGACATCTTTGGAGTCCAAATGTCGGTGACCGACTATGGCGACTCCATCGACCAAATTATTCAGGCCGGTCAAGAAAAGCGGTCATTCGCAATGAGTGCGCTCGCAACCCATGGGCTGATGGAAGCAGTGCACGACCCCGAGTTCCTCGAGGTTGTCAATGGTCTCGACCTCGTAACCCCCGACGGACAACCCGTCCGGTGGGCCATGAACATCTTGCACGACACCGGACTCGAAGATCGCGTCTACGGACCCGATCTCACGTGGAAAGTCTGCGGTGCTGCAGCCGATGCAGGCGTTGGCATCTACCTTTTCGGGTCTACCCCAGAAACCTGCGAGAAGTTCGTCGCAGCGATCCTCGACGAGTGGCCGCACGCGATTATCTCCGATGTCCAACCCGACCGCTTCCGAGATGCAACACCCGAAGAGGACGCTGCCGACATCGAGCGGATCAATAACTCCGGCGCTGGGGTAGTCCTCGTCGGCCGAGGGTGTCCGCGGCAGGAGAAATGGGTTGGCGCTCACCGCGGCCAGGTTGACGCAGCAATGATGGCGGTCGGCGCAGCGTTCGATTATCACGCAGGCCTGTTGAAGAAGCCGCCTGCGGTCATGCAGCGTTTTGGTCTTGAATGGCTGTGGCGCATGGGCCTCGAACCAAAGCGTCTCTTCAAGCGGTATGCGGTGACGAACAGCCAGTACGTCGTGCAACTCGCCAAAGCCGTCATTCAAAAACGGATCGGCCGGTAAGCGCTCCCGACGGGCAGAAGCGGGATAGTCCAATTGGGTAGCACGACCCAAGACAGCTTGTACCAACCAAGTACAGTCTTGTAGTGGTGCGACACTTAGGTGAAGGAGAACAAGTCAGGTATGGCTGAGTCATCAGTAGGCGAATTACAACTCGCTGACTATCTCGACATCGTGGATCGCCGAAAGGTGACCATCGCTGCACTCGTCGCACTTACCTTGGCATTGGCGGTCGTACTTTCCGCGCTTCAGACGCCGCAGTTCCGAGCCTCTGCTCGGGTACGGGTCGAAGTTGGAACCACGAACACCCTCGATGACCAATCGAACACCTCGACGAGCGTGCGCTCACGCAACCTACAAAACGAGGTTGAGTTTGCGAATAGCGACCGCGTTGCTGAGGCCGCTTCGCAAGCCTTTGGGGAAGAAATTTCTGCGGTCGTCGCCGCGTCGAATGACTCAGACACGCTGACCTTTACCGTCGTCGACAACGACGCCGATACCGCAGCGCTCATCGCGAACACCTTTGCTGACTCCTATGTCAACGAACGAACGAGTTCGGCGGCCGAACGGTTCACCGACACCACCGAGGTCATCTCGCTTCGTCTCGCAGATATCTCCGAACAACGTTCAACGCTCGAAGCCCAGCGTGGACAAACCGGCGCTGACACGTCGGGAATCGACAACGAACTCGCTGCACTCAGCGTCGAAGAAACTGGCCTGCGAAGCCAGCTCGGACAGATCGACGTGACGAGCCAACTCAACAACAGCACGTCGGTGTCGGTTCTGAACGCCGCCGAAGCTCCCGCAGGCGCCTTCTCACCATCGTGGGTCCGCAATATCGGTCTCGCACTCGTCGCTGGCCTGGTCCTTGGCATGGGTGTCGCTCTTGTTCGTGAGAGCCTCGACAACACCATCCTGACCAAGCGCAGCCTCGAAAAGGCAATCGATGGGCTCCCAGTGCTCGGCACGATTCCATCCCCACAGCGCAACCGATTTGGCACGACCAAGAAAGAGCGCCGCCTTATCACGAGCCGGACCGGTGCGTTCACCGAGGCATACCGTTCGCTCCACTCATCGATCGAGTTGGGCCAGGCTGCGGGCCATGAGATCCGCTCGATTCTCGTCACGAGCCCAAATGCGTCAGAGGGCAAATCGACCGTTGCCTCCCACCTCGCTATCGCCTTTGCACGAGCAGGTGCGAGCGTGATTGTGGTCGACGCCGACATGCATAATCCAACGCAGCATCAGATGTTCAGCATCCGAAACGATCACGGACTCGCCGATCAATTGTCGAACATCAGAAGCGCCGAAATCGTCACCGAGCAGGCCTCGGGCGAGGGCCTGCTCTCGGTGATTCCTTCCGGGACGAGTGAACTCCCACCTGCGGACTTGCTTCGTTCCGTAGCAGCTCAGGAATTCATCGAGAAACTCTCCTATGCATACGACCTCGTGATCGTTGATTCGCCTCCATTGCGCCCGGTTGTCGACAGCATTCCGCTCGCTCGATACGTAGACGCAACACTCCTCGTCACGATGCGAGGCCAAACCAACGCAAACGAAGTCGAAGAAGCACTCGAGCTGCTCGCACGTGCCCAATCCCGTCCACTTGGCGGCGTCCTCAACGGTGCCGACGAAAGCCAAACCGGCTACGGCTACGGCTACGGAACAAACGCAGGCAGCAAGCGGCGCTAACCCGCGCCAGAGCGCAGTATCACGCTGCGCCAGAGCGCAGTGGCCGTCCGCGGCGATTGAGAAAGCCAATCGCCGTCGCCATTGCACGGGGGTCATGGCGGAGATGATGCCGCGCCCCATCGATAATCCGTAACTCCGCCGAGCCGTGAGCATCAGCGATAGCTCGCGCATCGATTGGAGGTACCGCGTTGTCGTTACTTCCGTGCAGTACCAACAACCGAGACTTCTCCGGATCGAGCTTTGCGGCGCTCTCGACAGCGGCAATATCTCGGAGTTCCTTGGTCCACTTCGACATATCAGCCGGGAACTCAGGGTCGCTGATCGCACCGCACTTCCGAGCATGGGCAAGCAATTCGCGAGGCCGCGAAGCCCAATCGTGAAAGTCGGCGGGGGCCGCTACCGAAATAATTCCAGCGACGTCATCTTCGTCAGCGGCGACCGACAGTGCAAGCGCACCGCCTGTGCCAAACCCCATCATCCAGATCGCGCCGTCAATCCCCTCCACCGTACGCAGATACTGAACTGCGACGCTCAGATCCTCGCGCCAACCAGCCATCGAGAAATCGCCAGCACTATTCGACATTCCTCGGAACGCCACAGCAAGCGCAACCATCCGAGCATCCTCTGCGACGCGATCTGCAAGCGCTGGGAACGTCCGAAACGAATTCGGACCTCCGCCAGGTGCCGCAGGAAATCCCGGAACGATGACCATCGCCGGTCGCCCATTGGGGCCTGGCGAGGGAGGGTGTGCAAGCCAACCTTCGAGCTGGCCTACTGCCCCATCGATCCTTAGCTCCATGTAGCCCGAACCTTTAGTGCGTTGCGCAATCTCATTGCACCGCTACGGCTTTGCGAGACGGTAGCCGCGGTTACGGGCCTCGGGGAGAGTATCGGGGCCAAAGGTGCCGACTTGTTCGCTCTCGATGAGTTCATCGATGACCTCTTGGGGGTAGTCGGCATCGAGGTCATAGACCAGCTGGGTGCGCTTGTCTCCAATGAAACGAAACTCGTGGTATTCCTTCGGGCGATCCATGAGCGTGAGTGTAGTAATCACGGACAGAAAATGGGCGGGGAAAGAGTGTGCGGAAAACGGTTAGAGGCCCGGCCGCTGCGTTTCCGCATCGACCGGGCCTCTGAGATTCGCTGGAATTACCGAAACAACCTTTGCCTAGTGCCGACACATTGTGCGGGCGTTTGGCGTCGGGTGGAACAACGTCCGACGGTTCACGTTCGGCGGTGTCTGACACTGACTGCAGGGCAGGCAGCGAGTCAACTTCTCGCCTAGTGGTCCAGCGGGCCCGACCTAACGGTCAGACACCTCCAAGGTTCCAAAAACATTATTAATCTGGACCACCTCCTTTTCTCTTGGTGATCCCATCATACCTCATCGCCGACCGCTCCGATATCGCGGAGATATGCAACGAAAGCATCGACGATAACGGTTACGTGTAGCGAGTCGATATCGCTGCCTTCTTCGATACCCCGCGAGACTGCAAAGTCGACTGCGCCGATCTCGTCGGCAACCACACGATCAGCGCGTACCCAGTCTCCGCCCATTTCTTCACCGAAGTCGCTGACAAAGCCAAGCTCGTCAAACCATTCGAGCACCCAGGTAATGACCTCTTGGACATCTTCGTGACTCACCCGCGCCGAAACTTCGAACGGGATGGATTCGGCAACCACTTCGACGGCATCTTCCATCTCGAGTAGCGCTGGCGCAACGGTGCCTTCGAGTTCGACCGACACTCGACTCACCGCAAAGACCGCAATAAAGGAAATGGCGACAAGCCCCAGCACCGCAACAACCCAAATCACAGTTCAGATCGTATCGACTCAGCCCTACCGCTTACACAGACGAACGTTTTCGGTGAGCGAAGCGAAGCGAAAAGGCGCAGTTTGATACCGCCGCCTCCGGCGCTCAGGCTGCGTGCTACTTGAACGCTCCCCGAAGGGGACAACAGGCATCGGACTGTAAGCGCCAGAATCCCGGCGGAGCCGGGGGCGCTTACAAGCCGATGCGCTCGGCGAGGAGTTCGCGGTGGTAGGTGGGATCGCCGAAGAGCAGTTCTGAGCTTTTAGCCCGTTTGAAATAGAGGTGTGCGGGGTGTTCCCACGTGAACCCAATACCACCATGGATCTGAATGTTCTCCGCCGTGGCATGAAAATAGGCCTCCGAGCAGTAACTCTTCGCC
>CALHXU010000002.1 GCA_938040365.1 uncultured Acidimicrobiales bacterium | reverse complement strand
TAACTGTTGACGGCAGTACGGTCACCAATCACCACGGTACAAAAGGACAGCCGACCACGAGCCTGCGACCGAAGCAACCATGTCGCCCGGCTGACCTTCGTGGTCCACGCCCATGATGGATGGAAGTTTGGTTCCGTTCTCCAGGATGTGCATGATTGAGAACGTAGCTGTGGTTAGCCGTTTTGGCCAGCGAGCTTTCGGTTCTTGATTTTCGCTTTGACGTAGTCGCGGTTCATGAACGCAATGAAGTCGAGGCTGATCTCTTTCGGGCACGCTTCGTAGCACTCACCGTGGTTCGTGCACGTACCGAAGAAGTCTTCCATCGTGTCGACCATCTCTTCGACTCGCTTCCACCGCTCGCTCTGGCCTTGGGGCAAAAGGTTGAGGTGGTTGATCTTGGCCGATGTGAAGAGTTGTGCGGCCGAGTTTGGACATGCTGCGACACAGGCGCCACAGCCAATGCACTGCGCGGCGTCCATTGCGAGATCGGCAGCTTCTTTGGGAACTTGTGTCAGGTTCGCGTCTGGCGCTGAGCCAGTCGCAACCGTGATGTAGCCGCCAGCGTGTTGGATCTTGTCCATCGCAGCGCGGCTCACGGCGAGGTCCTTGATGACCGGGAAGCTCGTTGCGCGGAACGGTTCGATCGTGATGTGGTCACCGTTCTTGAAGGTGCGCATATGCAGCTGGCAGGTTGCTTGGCCCTTGTTCGGGCCGTGCGCCTGGCCGTTGATCATCAGCGAGCAGGTCCCGCAAATTCCCTCGCGGCAGTCGCTCTCGAAGGTGATCGGAATCTTGCCGGCGTCGATGAGTTGTTCGTTGACGATGTCGAGCATCTCAAGGAACGAACTGTCGGTACTGATTTCCTTCGCCTCGTAGGTCTCGAAGTGTCCCGCATCGGCCGGACCGTTCTGGCGCCAGACGTCGAGGGTGATGTTGATCAGAGTTTCGCTCACGGATTTCCCTACTTGTAGCTGCGCTGGCTGAGCTTGACGTATTCAAACTCGAGCTGTTCTTCGTGTTTGGTTTGCTCGGTGTCTTCGCCGTTCCATTCCCATGCCGCAACGTGCTTGAAGTTCACGTCGTCGCGAAGGGCTTCGCCCTCTTCGGTTTGGCTTTCGATCCGGAAGTGGCCGCCGCATGATTCATTTCGAACCAGTGCGTCGCGTGCCTTGAGCTTGGCGAGTTCGAAGAAGTCGGCGATTCGGCCAACCTTTTCGAGCTCGACGTTCATCGAGTTTGCATCGCCCATGACCCGGACGTTCTTCTTGAACTCTTCCTCGAGGGTTGCGATCTCGTCTTGGGCCTTCTGGAGGCCGTTTTCGTCGCGAGCCATGCCGATTCGTTCCCACACGATCTTGCCGAGTTCACGGTGATAGTGCTCGGGAGACTTCGTGCCGTTGACCGACAGCCACTTGTTGGTTCGGTCGGCAACCTCTGCCTCTGCGGCTTTGAATACCGGGTCGCTCGTCGGCACTGCCGATTCGCCGAGCTTTCCAGCGAGGTAGTCGCCGATTGTGTAGGGCAGCACGAAATAGCCGTCTGCGAGGCCCTGCATAAGGGCCGAGGCGCCGAGCCGGTTTGCGCCGTGGTCAGAGAAGTTCGCCTCGCCAATGGCGTAGGTGCCCGGAACCGTCGTCTGCAAGTGGTAGTCGACCCACAGGCCGCCCATCGTGTAGTGGGTAGCGGGGTAGATGCGCATTGGGCGCTCGTAGGGGTTCTCGCCGGTGATGTTGGCGTAGATGTCGAAGAGGTTGCCGTACTTGGCCTTGATCGTCTCGACGCCATCTCGGGCAATCGCATCGGCGAAGTCGAGGAAGACGCCGTTCTTGAGCGGTCCAATGCCGCGCCCTTCGTCGACCACGGTCTTGGCGTTGCGTGATGCAACGTCGCGTGGCACGAGGTTGCCAAAGGCGGGGTACTTGCGCTCGAGGTAGTAGTCGCGTTCGGCCTCGGGGATGTCGGCGGCGAGTCGGTTGTCGTCGAACTCGGTCGGGACCCAGATGCGGCCGTCGTTACGCAGCGACTCGCTCATGAGCGTGAGCTTCGATTGATGATCGGCCGAAGCGGGGATGCAGGTCGGGTGGATCTGGGTGTAGCACGGGTTGGCGAAGAAGGCGCCCTTGCGGTGCGCACGCCATGCTGCTGTTGCGTTGCACATCATGGCGTTCGTCGACAGGTAGTAGACGTTTCCGTAACCGCCGGTTGCGAGCACGACTGCGTGGGCCGAGTGAGACTCGACCTCGCCGGTCAACAGGTCGCGGGTGATGATGCCGCAGGTCTCGCCGTCTTTGACGACCAGGTCGAGCATCTCTTTGCGGTTGTGCATCTCGACGCCGCCACTTTCGATCTGGCGGTTGAGGGCCGAGTAGGCGCCGAGGAGCAGCTGCTGGCCGGTCTGACCTCGGGCGTAGAAGGTACGAGAGACCTGGGCGCCACCGAAGGACCGGTTATCGAGCAAGCCGCCGTAGTCGCGTGCGAACGGCACGCCTTGGGCGGTCGCCTGATCGATGATGTTGACCGACACCTCGGCGAGGCGATGCACGTTTGCTTCGCGGCTGCGATAGTCGCCGCCCTTTACGGTGTCGTAGAAGAGGCGATAGACCGAGTCGCCGTCGTTCTGATAGTTCTTCGCTGCGTTGATACCGCCCTGGGCCGCAATTGAGTGGGCGCGGCGTGGGCTGTCGTGGAAGGTGAAGGCCTTGACCTTGTAGCCAAGTTCGGCGAGCGTCGCTGCTGCAGATGATCCGGCGAGGCCGGTGCCGACGACGATGACTTCAAACTTGCGTTTGTTGTTGGGGTTCACCAACTTCATCGAGAACTTGTGGTTCTCCCAAAGGTTGGTGATGTCACCCTCGGGGACTTTTGAGTCCAGCGCCGGGCTGGATTCTTTGATTGGGGTATCGATGGTCGCAGTCATTCGATTATTCGCCTTCTTCCTCGTGAATAAGGGCTTCGAAGCACGCTACGGCCCCTTCTTCGGTTGTTTCGGCGGCGCATGGGTTCTTGCTCTGGTCGATCACGCCGGTCTGGCTCAAGATTGGGAAACTTAGGTTGCCTATCAGGATGACACCGGCGAGGCCAGCAGCAAGGCCTCTACGGGCTTGGTTGTATTTTGGGTTGTTGAGCCCCAGGCTCTGGAAGAGTGACCACGCACCATGGAAGATGTGTAGTGCGAGTGCGCCGTTGGCAATGATGTAGATGATTGCAACCGGGAGGTTTCCGAGCGAGTTTGCGAGGTTGCCGTAGGGGTCGCCACGCACGTAGTCGGTGCTTGGGATGAAGCCCCACGTGAGATCGGCGAGGTGGAAGATCAGGTAGAACAAGATGATCGGACCCGTCCAGCGCATGGTGCGAGACGCATAGTTGGCAGCGACGTAGTCACGCCCGCCGGGGTAGGATTTCTCGCCGCCGATATAGCCAGCTTTGTCACTTGCGTGGCGGCTGATTTCTTTGGTGGTGTAGGCCGCGGCAATGTGTAGGCCGAACATGGCGATCAAGCCGAAGCGGAGGACCCACAGCAGCCACGTGCGAGGAATGATTCCGCCGCCGAGTTCTCGCAAGAGTTCGGCGTATTCGTGCATACCGACCGCGCCTTCGAAGACGTGGAAGTTGCCGATCATGTGCGCGAGAACAAAGCCGAGCAGTCCAACGCCGGTCAATGCCATAACCCACTTGCGCCCGATTGCCGATTGCCAGATGTTCAGCGGAAAAGGGAGCGCCTTTTTCCGTGTCCGAATCGGTTGCGGGTCTCGAAAGTCTGATCCCGCATTCGGCAGTGTTTGTGCCATGAAAGTCCTCTCCAGCCTTTGGTACTGCGTTACCCCAGTGTGCCCTGCCAACGAGTTGGTATGGCGGACTTCAACGGGGGGCATTCGAATGTCACATCGTTAAGCGACGGCTTACTGTTTACCCACAATTCCCGACCTCCGGTTAGTCGGCAACAAAGATGTAAGAATTCGTCGATAGCTCCTGATGTGTATCTGCATCACGAATAGCGATTCCAACTCGCATCTCTGAACCCAATCTACCGCCGCGAATGTTCAGATCGTCGATGAACACGACGTCGTCTGCGGGGATGATCCCCGCCCAGCGCCGAGTTTGTCGGCCCCGCTGATCTTCGATCGTTGCTTCGATTTCGACGGCCCGATCGGCTGTTTCATCGTTGCAGAGATGAAGCGCCAGGGTTGAGGTGGCTCGAGCCGAAAGGGTGGTCGTCGCGGGATAGAGAACCGGTAGGAGCGGCTGCAATGCGGTCCGGGCTGCATCAAGGGCCGGGCGCGGTGTGCCATCAGCGTCGTTGAGTCCGCGGCTCAAGCCCGGTCCAGCGCCTTTCCACAGTCCGGCGAAGAAGCCGCCGGTCGGTTCGTATTTCAGAATGCGAAGTGATTCGATCATCGTCTTCAGTACGTCTGCTTGGTACGTGCGCGTCGCTTCGACATAGGACGACATGTCCTCGTAGGTCGCCAACGGAATGATCGAGCGCAGCGTGTCGCCGTCTGCGCCTTGTACGTCGACCAACTGGTCGAGGTCGGCGTTGGTCTTGTGCGGTAGTGCTTGCGCGCCCATGTCTGAGACCCAGCGCACGAGACGGGGAAGTGTCTTTGCATACTCAGAGATGTCGCTCGCTTGCCCATCGAGCCAGCCGAAGTACAGGCCAATGTCGCTTCCCGACAGGTGAGGGATGTGCGGAGCGACGTCGGAGTGGATGACGATTGGTCGGGTTGGGTCATCGTGTTCGAAGGCGCGACGGATCGACCGGTCGAGGATTGTTCGATTCCAGCTAGGGATTTGCTGTTGTCGAAGGTCGGGCGCAGCGGTGCGGCGAGGTTCGTTGGTGTGGGGGCGCAGGTGGCCACCCCACACGACGATCGACGGGTGGTGTGCAAAGAGATCGATCATGTCTCGGACTTGTTGTTCGGCCGTGGTGGTGATGCCCCGCGAATACGAGCCGACGAGGGGCAGGTCCTGCCACACCAGCAATCCAAGTTCGTCGCATCGGTCGATGAACTCGTGGCGGGTCACGTGACCGCGCACGCGCACGATGTTGAATCCGGCGTCGGCAATCGCGTCTGCTTCGGCATGTATTTGTGCGGTCGTCATCGAGGAAAGGTCGGTGGTGAGCGGCCCGATGTTGATGCCTCGCCCAAAGGTGCGCTTGTTGTTGATCCGAAGAATGAAGTCGCGCATCGAAGTCGAGCGAAACCCGATCTTTCGCTGCTTCCGGTCGGTGATTGCCCCGTCGGCGGTGGTTGCGATGACCGAGAGGTCGAAGAGCGGCTGATCGCCGCAGCCGATTGGCCACCACAGTTCGGGTTCGGGGACCGTGACCTGCCATTCCACCCGATTCTCTCCCGCGGCGAGTCGGTGAATCGCAACGTCTTCGACGCCTGCGACCGAGGTCGTCAACGTGACGTCTCCGGGCCGGTCGGCAAGCAGTACTGCGCGCAACCCAACCGTCGCGCTTTGCGCGCTTGCATCGAGCGACTGCGCTCGGAAGTGACGGATGACGACCGGCCCGGTATCGACCACTTGTACCGGGCGCCAAATGCCGGCCGGGTTCCACCGTGGCGAGAGTCCGGGTCCTTCGCTAAACCACCCGGTGAGGTGACGCTTTGGGTCGGCGTCGGCGCCGTGCGGGGCGCTCACTTCGACCGCGAGCACCGAAGTGCTGGCCTTTGACACAAGGTCGGTTATCTCGAAGCGGTGGTTGGTGAAGTAGCCCTCTGTTTGTCCGACGTAGGCGCCATCGAGGAAGACGTCTCCTTGGTAGCAAAGGCCATCGAAGCGCAACCAGCGCCGCTGGCCGGGCTGGAGCGATGGAACCGTGAGATCGGCACGGTACAGCAATGTCCCGTCGAAGTCGGCAAAGCCGGGGTTCGTCTGCCAGTGGGAGGGGACGTCGATGAGCTGCCAGTCGGTGTCATCGAAGTCGGGATCGCTGAACGTGCGCTGCAATTGCTCGGTCGAGCGGGCGGCGCGCCAGTTCGTCAATACCACGGAGTCCCCTTACAAAACGTCACGACCAACACTACGTCGACGCGGAATTTCCTGCGATTCCAGAAACCTTTGGAACCGGGTGCGAGGTGCTAGCGGGCGGTAACGAATGTCGGCACGGTGCGGCCGTGACGGGTGTAGACGATTTGCCACAGCTGCAGGTTCCGCACTCGAAACGCCGCGGCCGATGTAAGCAGATAGTGGCTCCAGGTCCGACGGAAACGCTCGTCGTAGTGTGGGATCTCGTCCCAACGTTGCTCGATGTTTTCCCACCACGCCATGAGCGTGCGGTCATAGTCGGGGCCAAAGTTGTGGACGTCTTCGATCGAGAAGTAGTCCTGTGACGCGTCGCTCAACTGACCGAGCGATGGGGTCACGCCGCCGGGGAAGATGTACTTGTCGAACCACGGATCGGTGCGGTTCTTCGTCTCATTCGAACCAATCATGTGGTGGAGCATCTGGCCGTCGGCATCGAGCAGGCGGTGACATGCGGTAAAGAAGCTCTTGAAGTTCTTTGGACCAACGTGTTCGAGCATGCCGACCGAGGTGATTCGATCGAAGTTGCCCGTCACGTCTCGATAGTCGAGTTGTTCGATGCGGACGGGTAGGCCTTCGGTGCGCTCCCGTGCGATGCGTACCTGTTCGATCGCCGGCGAAATTCCTACGACGTCGACGCCGTACTTTTCTGCGGCGAACTTCGCAAGGCCGCCCCAGCCGCAGCCAATGTCGAGCATCTTCATGCCGGGTTCGAGACGAAGCTTTCGGCAGATGAGGTCGAGTTTAGCGGTCTGGGCGCCTTCCAAATCGTAGGCGTCGCCCCAGTAGCCGCACGAGTAGATCATCTTCGAGTCGAGCATGCGTTCGTAGAGGTCGTTGCCGACGTCGTAGTGTGCCGAGGCATTGTCTTTCGCGCGTTTGACCGACTGCCGATTGATGAGCGCGCTGGCCAAGGTCTGGACGAGCTGGGTCTTGCTCGGGCTGATGTGGTCCTGCGGCTTCAGTACCAGTAGTCGCTGTAGTAACAGGTCGGTGCGAGGGCAGTCCCACCATCCATCTTGGTAGCTCTCACCAAAGCCAAGTTCTCGGTCGCGAATCACCCGATCCCAGAGCCGGTTGTCGTGGACGGTGATGTCCCACGGCTGGCTGCCTCCGACCTCGATGCCCGCTGCATCGAGCAGGTCCTTGGCTATTGCTTCGCTCGTCATTCCTATTCCCTCCGAACTTTCTGTGTGGGAGTTCTTTGCATAGGAAAGTGACCAGGAACCCCGCAATACGAGAAACTACATCTGGCATTGTCGACATTCCATTTCGTAAGCGATTTGTAAAAATGCCGGAGACACGTCGAACACGTCACGACGAATCAACGGTTCCACGGCGGGCACGATCCATCTAGAGTCGGGCTATGAAGATCTCTTGGACCCTTCCGCTCGACCCCTCTGGGGCATTGGGCGAAACGAGTTCGGGCATGGCGTTTACGATCCGCCCGATCCGATCCACCGATGGGCCAGCCCTCGAAGAGGCGTTCGAACAGATGTCGCCCGAGTCGAGGTACTTGCGGTTCTTCACGACGAAGAACCGGCTCGGCTCAGACCTCGTCAGCAAGCTCACCGATATCGACCATTCCGGGCACCGGGCATGGGTTGTGTTTGATCCCGCGGCGGATTCGAGTTCGCCCGAAGGGCTCGGTGTCGCAATCGCTCGCTTAATTTCGATCCCTGAAGATCCGGGGGTGGCCGAGGCGGCGCTCGTCGTGGCCGACGCGTTTCAGGGCAAAGGGTTTGGTCGGTTGCTCTTGGAGCTGCTCATCGGAACCGCTCAGGGCACCGGCGTCGAGTTCATCCGTTTTGAGACTCTGCGTCGAAACGTTGGAATGAAGAAGTTGCTCGTTGGCCACGACGTGGAGATCAACCAAGCGCTTTCCGATCGCGAAGTGTTGGTCTTTGATCTACCTGTTCCCGAGGATCTCGACGCGGAGGGTGTTGCGCTGGGAGCGCTCTATGACGTGCTGCGCTTCGTCGCTGCAAATGTTCCCGACGACACTGCGTCAAGCAGCGACGACACTGCATCGAGCAGCGATGACACTGCGTCAAGCAGCGACGACACTGCCTCAAGCAGCGACGACACTGCGTCAAGCAGCGACGAGCAGTAGTGAACGAGGAGTGGTCGGGCCTTCTGTTAGAGAAACGGGAGCTCTTGGATCGTTGCTGATTTGTTTCCGTCGGGCGTTTGCACCTCGACTGTTTCGTTCGCTTCGACGACGGCCCGGTCGACTTGTGCGAGCCCGATCGTCCGTCCGAGTCGATGGCTATGGACGATGGCGGCCAGCGTCCCGACCTGTTCGCCGTTTTGAAAGACTGGGGTTCGTTCGGGGAGCGGCCACGCTTCGGTGAGTTCGCCCTCGACGTTTAGGCCAACGAACAGTCGTCGCGGACCACCGTCTGCGACGACCTTCTGCAACGCTGCCTTCCCGATGTAGTCGACGTCGGTATCGGTGTCGACGTAGCGACCCATGCCGACCTCGAAGGGGTTCGAGTCGGGGGTGTGGTCGCCGCCATAGGACAGCAGTCCGCTCTCGACGCGCTCGATGTGGTTGGGTGCGCCTGGGCCAATGTCGTATTTTTCACCTGCAGCGACGACCTTGTCCCACAGCTCGTTACCGCGAGAGCCGTCTTGGAGAAATAGTTCGAATCCGCCTTGTTTGCTCCACCCCGAACGGCACAACACGAGCGGGATGCCATCGAGGTCGGTCTCGATAAATCGGAACAGTTTGATCTCTCGGACGTGTTCGCCAAAGAGATCGGCGGCGAGGTCTTCTGCTTTGGGGCCTTGGATGGCGAGCGGTGAAACGTCGGGTTCTGTGACCTCGACATCCCAACCCTTCTCCGCGGCAATTCCCTTGCACCAAAGGATCATGTCGTTGTCGGCAATCGAGAACCAGTACCGGTTGCCGCTCAGCTTCATGAGCACGGGATCGTTCAAGATGTTGCCGTCATGGTCGCACATCGCCACGTACTTGCCTTGGCCTTCGACGATGTTCGAGATGTCGCGTGACGTGAAGTATTGCGCTGCCTCGTGGGCGTCTGGTCCGCTGATCTGGACTTGTCGCTCGACTGCAACGTCCCAGATGGCGACGCCATTGATGAGCCGGTCGTACTCGGCTTCGAGGTCGCCAAAAGAGAGTGGCAGGACCATTTTGTTGTAGATCGAGATGTCGGTCGCTCCCGCTGCGACGGTCGACTCGTGGAATGGTGTAGTCCGCAGCCGCGGACTCAAAGTAATGCGGTTCATTCGCAAAGTATGGCAACGGTCACGAACTGAACACACGTTCAGTTCGCAAAATTTTGCGTCAAGTTTCGCCAGGGGAGGCACCGTCGTTCGCTTTCGGCTTCGCTGTGCTACACACAGGGGATGACTCGACCAAGCACACTTTCCGAACTCGTCGCTAGCGGATGGGAGTCGGTGCCAGTAGCCGAAGAGCTTCGTCGAAATGCAATCGCCCGAATTCGTGAGGGTGACCCGGTCGTGGCCAATGTTCTTGGTTACGAGGACACCGTTGCCCCCCAGTTGGAGAACGCGCTCGTCGCTGGCCACGATGTCATCTTCCTCGGGGAGCGAGGCCAGGCAAAGACTCGGATGATTCGCGGCCTGACCGACCTGCTCGACGAATGGATGCCAATCGTTGCGGGCTCTGAGATTAACGATGACCCGCTCAACCCAATTTCAGCTCACGCGAAGGCGTTGCTTTCCGAACATGGTGATGACACGCCGATCGACTGGGTTCACCGTGACGAGCGGTACGGCGAGAAGCTCGCTACTCCCGATACCTCGATCGCCGATCTCATTGGCGAGGTCGACCCGATCAAGATCGCCGAAGGCCGCTACCTGAGCGACGAACTCACCTTGCACTACGGACTGATCCCACGCACGAACCGCGGGATCTTCGCGCTGAACGAGCTTCCCGACCTTTCGGAACGAATCCAGGTCGGCCTGCTCAACGTTCTTGAAGAACGTGACGTGCAGATTCGTGGTTTCAAGGTTCGCCTACCGCTCGATGTGGTGATGTTCGCATCGGCGAACCCGGAGGACTACACCAATCGCGGTCGCATCATCACTCCATTGAAGGATCGCTTCGGTTCGCAGATCCGCACCCACTATCCGCTCGATGTCGAGACCGAGATGGAAATCGTGGCTCAAGAGGCGACGCTCGTTCCAGAAGATGTCGCCGATGTCCGGGTGCCCGAGTTCATCCTCGAGGTCATCTGTGAATTTTCTCAGCAAGCTCGCCAGTCGAGCCAGATCAACCAACGCTCGGGTGTTTCTGTTCGCCTGAGCGTGGCGAACTACGAAGCGACCGTTGCCAACGCCGTGCGCCGCAGCCTTTCATCGGGTGATGATGTCGCCGTGCCTCGAGTGATCGACCTTGCGGCGATTGCGCCGACCACGTCGGGAAAGATCGAGGTCGAGTCGTTCGAAGATGGCGGCGAAGGCCGCGTGATCGAAGCGCTCTTGCGGTCGTCGATCCATACGGCCTTTATCGACTCGGTCGACCCAACGCTGCACGGCCCGATCGTCGAAGCGTTCGAAAATGGGGTCACCGCCGATGTTGGGGGAGCGGTCGATGCAGATGCCTACGTTGCCCTCCTGAAGGAAGTTCCGGCGCTTCGACCAGCGGTCGATGCCCTCCTCGAAGATGACGAAATCGACCGTGAGCATCCGGCGGTGTTGGCTTCGGCGATCGAGCTCATTCTCGAAGGCCTGCACCTCGCGAAGCGCCTCAACAAGAACACCCATTCCGGAACGTCGCAGTACCGGGGAAGAAGCTGATCGGGCTGACCCTCGAGCAATAGCAGCGGTAACAGTTGCCAAGGGCAACTGCGGTAACAGCTTCGTCATAGAACTGTAAGCCTCTCTTTACTGGAGATTTCACCTCCCATTTCCTACTCTGGGTGGTGATCTTGGCCTGGGTGGGCGACACGCAGGGTCAAGGGTTGGGAGACCGCAGTGTCAGAGAACGTAGGGCCACCGTCTGATTTTGATCCGGAGGGGACGACCGCGACGGTCCCACCTCCTCCGAGTCCGTGGGTAGCGCCGACTACTCCGCCGAGCGCGGTGAAGGCGCCGACGTTGCGCACACGGTCGACGTCGCCGATTGCGACGAGCCGAGAGGTGGTGCTGCTCGTAGCAGCGGCATTCTTTGCGAACCTCGCGCTTCGGACGAGCGTTGCGACCGCCGCCGCGTCAATTGCGGTTGTCGGCGTTGTTTCGATGCTCGTTGCGGGCGGCCGAACGCTGCAGCGTGACGCGAAGATCCTGCTCGCCTGCGCAGTGTTTCTCGCGCCTTGGCTCGCAATTCGCTCGAACGCAGCGCTGACGACGGTGACCTTCCTCGCGATCTTTGGTTTGCTCACGCTCGCCTGCGGGTTGTCGCTTCACGGTTCGCTCTTCGATAGCCGTGTCCGCAACTTTGCCCGCCACATTGGGTCACTCATCTATGAGTGGGCCGACGGCTTGACGATGGTGAAGCGGCTCGCTTCGGGCGCCAAGGCAAACGCTCGGGGTGCTTCGCTCATCCGGGGCGCGCTGGTGGCCGTGCCGGTGCTTGTCGTCTTTGGTCTGCTGCTCGCCTCGGCCGATGACGTGTTCGCTCGGTTCCTCCTCATAGGCGATTTGCCGGCCGTGCTCGGCCACATCATCACAACCTTCATCGTGGCGGTGACTTTTCTTGCGCTGCTGAGTCGTCGAGCACACGAAACAAAGGCCGACGAGAACCCGACGAGCTTTCGGTTCCTCGGTCCGATCGAGATCAATCTGATTCTCGGCAGCCTCGCCGTGTTGTTCGCCGCCTTCGTGGGCACGCAGGTTCTCGTCGCTCTCGGGGGCGCTGATCACATTCTCGAGACCGAAGGGTTGACCCAAGCAGATCACGCTCGGCGTGGGTTCTTTCAATTGGTGTGGGTGGCCGGTCTTTCGATGGGCCTTGTCGGCATCCTTCGGTCGGTTCGTCGTTCCCGGGAAGATCTCGAGGAGCTGGCGGGCGACGACTCCCGTGCGATTCCCAAAGACCGATTCGTGTTTCTCGCGAGCGCGACGTTGATGCTGACGATCGCAATCGCTGCGGTGAGTATCCAGCGTCTACTTCTCTATATCGGAACCTTCGGCCTGACCCCGCTCCGGCTCTGGGCACTTATTGGTGCCGGTGCCATCGGCGTTGCGGTGCTTGTCTACATCATCTCGATCCGCGGCTTTCGAGCAGAGACCGACTGGTTCCCCGGTGTAGCGGTGCTTCTCATCGTGGCGCTTGTCTTTGGCCTCAACGTTGTGAACCCCGACGCCAGGGTGGCGAGCTACAACCTGGATCGGGCATCCAGCGTCGACGGCGAACTGTTGATTTCACTCAGCCCCGATGCAACGACGACGATTATCGACAACATCGACAATGCCAGAGCAGTAGAAGGTTGGTTGGCTACAAGATTGTGCGATACGCCGCAACGTTCGACGACCTTTGGCCTGCTCGAGTTCAACTTCGCCGAGTCGTCGAGCGACCGAGCGCTCGACCAGTTCTGCACCAACACACGGCCCGTCTCGTTCGGAAACGGCTAGACCGTTGGATCCGACCCAGTTCAGACCATCGCCTGCGAAGGTGGTGATCGATGTCGATGACGATCGCAAACCTCGCGCAACCGCGAAGCCGGACGTGTTCAGCGTTCAGAACGTTGCGCTGTTCATCGCTGCGACGATCGCGGTGGCGGCCAGTGTTCGAAACGGTCTCGGGCTCGCCATCGCCACTAGCGCAGTCGCGGTTGCGACGGTCGTAGCGCTTCGTCGAAACCTTCCGACGAAGCGTTGGGCTGCGACCAGTCTTCTTCTGACGCCGTGGCTCGTCACCCGGGACAGCTCTTGGCTCTCGATCAGCATCGTCGCAACGGTCTCGCTCGTCGTCGTCATTAGCCTGGTTGCCGGTGCGACCGACCGTTCGATCTGGGACTTCTCGGTGCGTGCGCTGCTTCGAAGGGAAGCGCCATCGACGCCGGAGACAACGCATCAACCTCTTCTTCAGTCAACGCTCTGGCGGATCCTCGAGGGGATAATTTTTGCGACCCCCGTCGTCGGCGTCTTCTACCTATTGCTCGCCTCTTCCGACGAGGTCTTTGCAAGCATCGTCGATCTGTCATCGATCCCGGTCGTGCGAGTGGTGGCGTTCTTTGCCGTTGCGCCTGTCGCAATCGTCCTTTTGAAGTTTGGTGGCTCGGGTCGGCCAGGTCACCTCTCGCCTAGGAAGCAGCGGTTTGGTTCGCTCGAATCGTCAGTCGTTCTCGGCGCGGTATCGCTCTTGTTCTTGGCCTACATCGCTGTTCGCTTCGCGACGATCGGCCGTTCGCTCGACGATCAGGGTTTGCGTGCAGAGGTCCGCTCAGGGTTCTTCGAACTGCTCGGTGTGGTTGCGCTGACGGTCGTACTCGTGCTCGTCGTTCGCGAGGTCAGCGGTAGTGACGGCGTCGATCGTCGCGTCCGCCAGCTCGGTCGACTCACCATCTTCCTTGCGGCGGTGATCGACGGTCTTGCGATGTATCGGATCTGGCAATACATCGATCAGAGCTTTGTGACCTTGCTCCGTTTCTGGTCGTTTGGGTTCGGCCTGTGGTTGCTCGTCGTCCTGGCCCTCGCCGGAGTTCGGCTTGGTGGCTTTCGCTCGAACACCGGCTGGTTTACCGGAGCGCTCGTGACGAGTTGGATGGTCTTTGTCATGGCGATCGCCGTCGTCAA
>CALHXU010000001.1 GCA_938040365.1 uncultured Acidimicrobiales bacterium | reverse complement strand
CTGTATCGGTGTTTCTGCTCTCGCCGTGAGGTCCGAGAGGCAGCGTCAGCGCCACACGTCCACCTTCCCGACGGCGCCTACCCCGGCACGTGTCGCGACCTCGACTCGGCAGCCCAAACCGAACGGGCCGAGCACCGCCCTGCCGCCATGCGCGTCAGAACTGACAACGTCGAAATCTCCTTCGTCGACCGCAACTTTGGCCCGCAGTCCGAGTTCGTCGACGACTTTGTCATTCAGCGCAACGACGGGGTCGCCTCGTACAACCTGGCCACCGTCCTCGACGATGCGCAGCAAGAAATTACCGAGGTTGTGCGCGGTTCCGACCTACTCGTCGGAACCGCACGGCACGTGTGGCTCCGTGACGTTCTCGGTCTCGCTCAGGTAGAACATGGCCACGTGCCCCTCGTCTTGAACGAGACCGGTGACCGACTTGCGAAACGCGACGGCGCTGTCACGCTCGACGACCTCGCACCACTCGGCGTCACTCCAGACCAGGTACGCGGGCGCCTCGCGGAAACGCTCGGTCTTGCCGAGCCCGGCGAAACCCCCGAGATGGACGTCCTGCTCGAACGCTACGACCCATCGCAACTCTCGCTCGAAGACACCCCCTGGCCGTCCTAACTTCCGAATTTTGAAGAGTGTTGATGCTGTGAGCACCAGGACTCTTCAAAATTCGAGAGGGTGGCGGCTAGAAGAACAGTTCGCTGAAGGCGAAGATCAAGAACCCGGCGAGTCCACCCACGAGGGTTCCGTTAATGCGGATGAACTGAAGGTCGCGTCCGACCTGCAACTCGATTCGATCGGCGGTGTCTTGTGCATCCCAGCCCTGGACCGTGTTTGCGATGAGCGCGCCGATCTCGGTCCGGCCTGCTTCGGCCAAGTACACGATGATCGACTCGACCCACGCATCGACCTTCGCCTGAAGCGCTTCGTCCTCGACGAGACGGTTCGCCAGAGCCATGAGCGCCTCTTCGATTCGACGCCGGGTATCTGAGTCGGCCTCTTTGGTCGCCTCGCCAAAGCCGCGCTGCAACGACGACCACAGGTCTTGAGTCCACAGCTGGAACTCGGGGTGATCGATAAGTTCCTGCTTCAGTTTCTCGCCCTGTTCAATGAGCCGCTCGTCGCTTCGAAGCCGCTCGGCGAGGTCTCGGGACCGAGTGTCCATGTCGCGCTTGATGTGGTGATCGGGGTCCGAGTCGACCTCGCGTAGGAAGGTCATCACAGCGCCATAGATCTTGTCAAAGATTCGATCATCGATTGGTTCGGGCACCCACCACGGCGACTCACCCATCATGCGCTTGCGAAACGTCGCCTCGTTGTCGTTGAGGAAATTCGCAGCGCTCTTCAAGGCGACGTTGTACAACTCGTGGTGGTGTTCACCGTCCATGCCCGCGTCGATGACCCGGCCGAGGATCGGCGCGACCGGAATCTTTCCCAGCCGATCCCTGACGAGCCCGTCGACCATGAGCTTGACGTCATCGTCGTCGGCGAGCACCTCTGAAATTGCCGAAGCGACGACGGCAACTTCGGCAACGATCGACTTTGCGTTCTCCGGCTCGCGCATCCACTCACCGAGGCGGCGCGACATCTGCACGCTCGAGAGCTTCTCTGCCACGACCTCGCCGGTAAGGAAGTTGGACTGCACGAAATCGCCGAGGCCCTCACCAATCTCGTTCTTGCGCTTCGGGATGATGGCAGTGTGTGGGATCGGTAGGCGCAACGGATGCTTGAAGAGCGCGGTCACGGCAAACCAGTCGGCGAGCGCGCCCACCATTGCGGCCTCGGCGGTCGCTCGCACGTAATTCACCCATGTCACCTCCTCGCCCTCGAAGGCGCGGGCGACGATGAAGATCACCGCGGCAAGGACGAGCATCGACGTCGCCACTTTCTTCATCTTGCTCAGTTCGCGAGCCTGCGCTTGCTCGCTCGCGCTCGTGGTGTCGGGCGCCACTGACGGTTCTTGTACATCGGGGAGCATGTGATTGGTCACGAGACAGACCATAGAGGCCCAGACCGGTCCTATCCTTCATGTGTGCTTACGGTCTCAGGTCTTTCAAAAGCGTATGGTGCGCGCAATCTATGGAGCGACGTGACGCTGCAGTTGTCCGCGGGCCGCCGCGTGGCGCTCATCGGCGGCAACGGGACAGGAAAAACGACGCTGATCGAGTCGATCATGGGCGTCGAAGAGCCCGATGCTGGCGTGATTCACAAGCCCAAGGATCTTCGAATTGGCTATCTCGCTCAGGAATTGCCCGAGGCGACCGATCGAACCGTGCTCGCCGAGACACTCGATGGCGCCGAACACGTCCGCAAAGTGGCAGAACGCCTTCGTTCGCTCGAAGCCGAACTCGAAACCGATGACGGCTCCAACATGGAACGCATCATCGACCAATACGGACAGGCGCAGAGCGAGTTCGAAACGATGGGCGGGTATGCAATCGAATCCGAAGCGCACCGAGTGCTCGCCGGTCTTGGCTTTCCGCCGGCGTGGAACGATCGGCCGATCAAGGAACTGTCAGGAGGTTGGCGCATGCGCGTTGCGCTCGCCCGCCTGTTGCTCAGCGAACCCGACGTGCTGATCCTCGATGAGCCGACCAACCACCTCGATGTGGATTCGGTCGCGTGGCTCGAGAACCACCTCGCGAACTGGGGCGGCGCTTTGCTGTTCGTGTCGCACGATCGGGATTTCATCGATGCCGTAGCGAATCGAATTCTCGAAATCTCGGGCGGAACCGCAACCGAATACGTCGGTTCGTTTCTCGAGTTCGTCGCGGCACGCGAGGAGCGCTACGCCCAACTGGTCGCTCAAGCCGCCCAGCAGCGCAAGTCGATGGCGGCGACCGAGGCGTTTATCGATCGATTTCGGTACAAAGCGACCAAGGCAAAGCAGGTCCAGAGCCGAATCAAAGCCATGGAGAAGTTGGACCTGATCGAAGTTCCGACCGAGAAAGAGATCGCCGCGAAGTTCGACTTTCCCGAGCCGCAACGCTCGTCGCGAATCGTTGCTGAGATCACCGACGCGACCGTTGGCTACGCCAACGACGACGGCACCGAGACAACGATCCTCGAAGACGTGAACATCGTCGTTGAACGAGGCCGCAAAATCGGTCTCGTCGGACCAAACGGTGCGGGCAAGACCACCCTTATCCGGCTCCTCACCGGAGCGCTCGAACCAACACAGGGTTCGGTCGAGATCGGCACCAACGTCGACTTGGCCGCGTTTGCTCAGGACCAGGCCGAGGATATGGACCCCTCGCGTACCGTCTATGGCGAATTGCTCACGGTCACCCCAAAACAAACGACGCGCAACTGGCGAACGGTCCTCGGTTCGTTCGGTTTCACCGGTCAAGCTGCCGATCGCAACGTCATGGAGCTTTCCGGTGGCGAGCGAACTCGCCTCGCATTGGCAAAGACGATGGTCATCCCGGTCAACCTGTTGGTGCTCGATGAGCCCACCAACCACCTCGATCTGCCGAGTTGTGATGTCCTCGAAGACGCACTCGGTGCATATCCCGGAACCGTCCTGCTCGTCACCCATGACCGTCATCTGATCCGTGGTGTATGCGATGCGTTGATCGAAGTCCGAGGCGGCAAGGCGGTCTGGCACGAGGGAGTGTCGGAGAAGGTGCTCAATCCGCTCGGCACCGTCGTTGCCGATGTCGGAGCGTCGAGCCGCGAAGCTGGCGGGTCCGGCAAAGGCGGCAAGGGAGCGAAAAAGGCTGCGAACGGAAACGCGACGGGCTCTGGGAACACCAAGAACGAGAAGAAGGCAAAGAAGCGCGAAGAGGCCGAGAAACGCAACAGCGCCCACGTCAACACTCGCGACCTGCGAAAGAAACAACAATCGGCAGAACGCAAGTGGGAGAAGGCCGAAGGACAAGTCGCACTCCTCCAAGAACAGCTGGCCGACCCTGCGGTGTATGAGGACAACGAGAAGGTCAAAGAACTCGTCGCTGGACTCGACGCTGCGAAGGACAAGGCGAGCGAACTGATGGCCGAATGGGAAGCCGCCACCGAAGCGCTCGAAGCGGCGGGCTAGGGTTCAGTTCGTGGAAGATAGCGAACTGGCCGAATGGGCTGCGGAGATCTCGGCGAAGCCGTACGGCGACCGGGTCTACTCGATCAGCCGTGCGTTTTTTATGCAGACCATCTTCCGGCTGCTCGACATTCGGTCCGAGGGTGTCGAACATCTCAAGACCGCCCCGCCGGTCATCATTGCACCGGTCCACCGCTCGAACCTCGACAGCGTGATCGTTGGAGCGCTCGGCGAGCGACGGTTGCCAACGCTTTCCAAGGCATCGCTGTTCAAGTTCAAGCCCGTGGCGTGGTGGATTGCTGGCCTCGGCGCCATCCCGCTCGACCGTGACGCTGCCGACCGCGAGGCAACCACCGCTGCCCGCAAGGTGCTTGACTCGGGCCAGCCGCTGATGATCTTCCCCGAAGGAACCCGACAGAGCGGACAACAGATCGGCGAACTCTTCGACGGCACCACCTGGATCGCAGCAAAATCGAAGGCCTCGATCGTGCCGGTCGGCATTGCCGGAACCGAAGAAGCGCTCCCAAAGGGCGCCAAACGGATCTACCGCACCACGGTCGGGGTGGCCGTCGGCGAGCCGCTCGAGATGCCTGAAGGTCGCGTCTCGCGCCCGCAGCTATCGAAGCTCACCGAAGAACTCTCGATCCGCCTCCAAGCAGCAAATGACCGCGCCGCAGAGCTTCGCGAAGGTTAAGACGGCATACCCTAAAGCCCATGCGCATCTTGGTGACCAACGACGACGGAATCGACTCGCTTGGCTTACACGCGCTCGCCGATGCCATGCGGCCCTTTGGCGAAATCACCGTCGTCGCCCCAGCGAGCGAGTACTCGGGTGCGGGGGCATCGCTTGGCACGCTGAACTTCCAGGAGCCGATAGCGCGCCCTCACCACGACATCACAGCTCTCGAAGGACTCGACGTGTGGTCGATCACCGGCCCGCCAGCGCTCTGTGTCATGTACGCCCAACTCGGCTCGTTCGGCGAGCCATTCGACCTCGTAGTGTCAGGGATCAACCCCGGCCAGAACGTGGGTTGGTCGGTGTATCACTCCGGAACGATTGGCGCCGCGCTCACCGGCCGAAACCGAGGGGCGAGCGGGCTTGCCATGAGCATTGGCTTCAACGGCAACGAAGTCGAAGGCCAGACCTGGGGCCAAATCGTCGAAGGCATGAAGTGGCATACCGGGGCTGCAATCGCCGCTCAGATCGTCGAAGGCATGATCGCGAGCCCGACCGAAACACCGACGGTTATCAATTGCAACGTGCCGAACAGAGAACTCGCCGAATTGCAAGGCTGGCAACTGGCCGAGGTCGGGAAAGAACCGCCGCGCAAGCTCACACAAGGCACGCTCACCGAGTCCGACCCCGACGACGAGGGACGCGTCTTTAAGCTGTCGATGGATTGGGGCAAAGCCAGCGATGTCGTCGAAGGCACCGACGCCTGGCTTGTGCGCAACGACATGGTGTCGGTCAGCTGGCTTGGCAATCTCAGCCACACCACCCCGCCGGAGGATCAACACTCAGCGGTGAGCGGGCGACTCGACACCCACATCAACCCGACCTAAACCTCCGGTGGAAAATCTGTGGTCCCTCAGCAGCACAGTTGCTGCTCACAGACCACAGATTTTGAGATGCGAGGCCTAGGTGGACGACCGAGGTGCCACAATTTCGATCAGAAATGTGATGACGGCCATCACGAGGTAGCCCGCGAGGAGCACGACGACAGCAGCTGCGATATCGGGGCCATCTGTCGGCACCGAACCTCCAGTGACCGGCTCAAGATCTCGGTAGAACCACAACGCTGGTACGAGCGTCACGACCCATAGCCCTACTCGCTCCCGCCAATATCGCGAGGATGCAATCCGCAGAAAAGCTGCTCCAAAGAACACCACTGCGAGCAACCCACGCCACTCTTCAGCTCTTGAGATCAGGCACGGGTCGTCAAAGCAGTCCTGCCCAATCCACCAGATCGGCCCCAAAAACACCGCCAGTAAGACACCCAACACCGCGCGTCCGAACACGACAAACCTCATCGTGCTCGCAGTTTGGGTCGATGACTCGACCGTGTCTAACTCCGGCGTCATATCAACTGAAGGTACCAAAGCATCGAACTCCTGTCGCACAAAATCTGTGGTCCCTCAGCTGCACAGTTGCTGCTCACAGACCACAGAACATCGGCGATGCGACGAGAACGGTAAGAGAGGGTCTGACCCCGAAGTACCGTTATGGCAGCGGACCACAGATTTTCTTTGGGGAGGGGTGTTAGGCGGAGAAGTCGGCCTCGGTGGCGCCGGTGAGCTCGAGCAGCGCCTCTGGATCGATGGGAAACACGTGGCGTGGCGTACCGGCTGCGGCCCACACCACGTCGTAGGTGAGCAGTGCCGGGTCGAAGAACGAGCGAATTGGGTGGAGGTGACCAAATGGTGCCACTCCCCCGATTGCAAAGCCGGTGGTCTCACGGACCTGATCGGCGTTCGCCCGCCCGCATCGCTCGCCGTCTGCAGCTGCGGTGAGGGCGTCGGTGTCGACCTGGTTGGCACCGCTCGTCAAGGCCAAGACAAGTTCGCCGTCGACCGCAAAGATGAGCGACTTTACAATCTGGCCAACATCGCAACCGACCGCAGCAGCTGCGTCCACTGCGGTCCTCGTGCCGTCGGGGTATTCGACGAGTTCGAGCGTAAGTCCGCCAGCCGTTGCTGCATCGAGGACTCGTTGGACGCTCTTTGGGTGCGCAGCAGCGTTGTCCGTGCTCACGATTGCTCCTGCGGGTCGTGCCAAATAGCGACCGACCGGGCCGACATCGAGACCGTGCACTTCGAGTCGGTGTTCGTGACCTTGGCGTCACACCGGCTCCAAATCCGCTCGGCTCCAGCCGAGAGGACCCCAACATCGAGGGGCACAAGATCGTCTTCATCAGCATGGTTGATGACGATCACCAAGCGGTCTTGGCCGGCGCCGCGCGCATACACATAGGAGCGCCCAAAGTCAGGGCCAGGGGCCGGGCCGATACGTTCGAAGTCGGGCGACCGAAGCCCAGGTTGGCCATGACGCAACGCAATGAGTTCGCTGATGGCGGCGGTGAGATCTGGCGTTGCATCCAACGAATCCCAGGGGAAACCGCGCCGGCAGTCAGGATCGGGGCCTCCCTCGAGGCCAACCTCGGTGCCGTAATAGATGCACGGTGCTCCCGGCATGGTGAGCAACAGGGTAAGGCACAACACGACGAGATCGACGTCACCATTGGCCATCGACATCAGCCGCCCGGTGTCGTGGCTGTCGAGCAGGTTGAGCATCGCGGTGCGTTGCTCGGGGCCGTACAACTCGAAGAGCCGATCGATCCGGTCGGCGAACTCTCCGGCGTTAATGCCCGAGCTGACGTGATAGTCGTTGTTGTCGACGATGGCATCGTGGTTGATGCGATTGCCGATGCCAAAGGAAATGATGGCGTTGGTCAGCGGATAGTTCATGACACCGTCGAACGGGCCCTCGGGGCCGACCCACCCAACGGCCTCGTGCCAAATCTCGCCGGTGATGTACGCCTCGGGATTAGTCGCTCGAACCCGGGCTCGGAACTCGTCCCAAAAGCCGGGGGTTGATATCTCGTTCGGGACGTCGAGGCGCCAACCATCGGCACCTCGCTCGATCCAATGGGTTCCGACGCTCCAGAGAAACTCGCGAACCGCTTCGGTGTCGGTGTTGAACTGCGGCAGCGCATGCAAGCCCCACCACGCGGCGTAGGTAGCTGGCGTGTCTTCGTCATATGGATCGATCGGGAACTTGTGGACTCGGAACCAATCGACGTATGCCGACTTTTCTTGTTGCTCGGCAATGTCGGAGAACTGAAAGAACCCACGGCTCGCATGGTTGAACACGCCATCGAGAACGATGCGAATGCCCTTGGCATGGGCCTTCTCAATGAGCGCATCGAAGGCAGCGTTTCCGCCGAGCATCGGATCGACGTTCCAGTAGTCGTAGGTGTGGTAGCGGTGGTTCGACGCGCTTTGGAAGATCGGATTGAACCAGATTGCCGTGATGCCGAGGTCGGCGAGGTAGTCGAGCTTGTCGATCACACCCCAAAGATCGCCGCCCTTGTAGCCGTGAACGGTCGGGGACGCTTCCCAGTCCTCGATCTTCGCTCCGACGTCGACCGTTCCCGATCGGTTGAATCGGTCGGGAAAGATTTGATAAAAAACCGCGTCTTTCACCCAGTTCGGTGGACTTGCATTCGATGTACTCACGAGGTCGATCCTATGGCGAGACGGCTCGCAACGGAGTAGCGAGGTTGCCCTTCCGGGCGATATGGATCGAGTCGACAGCGACGAGCTGGCGAAGGTCATCGATCGCCGGCGCCACCCGGGCAGCGACCTCGGCGGCGTTCTGTCCAGCTTCAAGATGAGCTTGTTTGATTCGCAGAACCGAATCTTGACGGTCGGTCTTCACGTCGAGGCGGGCCACCAGCTGGCCATCGACCATCACCGGCAACACGTAATATCCCCACCTTCGCTTTGCCTCGGGAACATAAATCTCGATCTTGTACTCGAAGTTCCAGATACGTTCGGCTCGCTCGCGTCGCCACACGATTGGGTCGAACGGAGAGAGCACGGTTGCTCCGGTGATCGTTCGAGGTGTCTTCGCTGATGGATCGACAAAGGCAGGCTTTGCCCAGCCCTCGACCGAGGTGGCAACGATCTGTTCGCTTGCTACTACGTCGGGGAGCAGCCGGCGTACGTCTCGAATCGGGAGACGGAAGTAGTCGGCGATGTCTTCGGCGGTACCCACGCCGAGCGAGCGGACCGAGTCGACGATCAATGCAGCGATCGCTTCGTCTTCGGTCGGTGTTGGTT